>JAJTDE010000085.1 GCA_021298085.1 Rubrivivax sp. | reverse complement strand
CGATGATCCTGGTGGGCCTGCTCTTCGGGCAGATCAACACCGACGTCATCTCCGGTGTGCCGCGCTACAGCTTCGACATTCCCGAACTGACCGACGGCATCGGCTTCGTGGCCATCGCCATGGGTGTGTTCGGTTTTGGCGAGATCATCTCCAACCTGGGCCGGCCGGCCGAACACCGTGAGGTCTTCACCAAGGACGTGAAGGGCCTGTGGCCCACCGCCCAGGACTTCAAGGACATGGCGCCGGCCGTCTTGCGCGGCATTTGCGGCCTACACCCTGGAAAAGAAGAGCCGCGGCCGCCCTGGTGAAGTGCCGTTTGGCGAAGGCAACATCCGCGGCGTGGCCGGCCCCGAGAGCGCCAACAACGCCGGCGCCCAGACCAGCTTCATCCCGATGCTGACACTGGGCATCCCACCCAATGCCGTGATGGCGCTGATGGTGGGCGCGATGACGATCAAGGGTATCCAGCCCGGCCCCCAGGTGATGACCAGCAACCCCGAGCTGTTCTGGGGCCTGATCGCCAGCATGTGGGTCGGCAACCTGATGCTGATCATCCTGAACCTGCCGCTGATCGGCATCTGGATCAAGCTGTTGACCGTGCCTTACCGCTTTCTGTACCCGGCCATCCTGTGCTTCTGCTGCATCGGCCTGTACACGCTGAACAACAACAATTTCGACGTGTTCATGGCGGCGGCCTTTGGCGTCGCGGGTGTGGTGTTCTACAAGCTCGGCTGCGAACCTGCGCCTTTGCTTCTGGGGTTCATCCTGGGCCCCATGATGGAGGAGAACCTCCGCCGCGCGCTGCTGTTGTCGCGCGGTGACTGGGGCACCTTCCTGGAGCGGCCCTTGTCGGCCGGCCTGCTGCTGGCCTCGCTGCTGATGATCGTGGTGGTGAGCTTGCCGTCCATCAAGAGCAAGCGCGAAGAGACCTTCAAGGACGCCGACTGACGCGCTCCGGGGGGCGCGGCGATGACTGCTGCGGCGGGCTCGGGCTCCCTGGGCTTGCCCATTGGCCTGGATGTCCAGGGCTATGACACGCTGCATGACGATGTCAGCCGATGGCGGCCACTGGTCGAACCACTCGCGGCACGTCATGCCCGCCCCGGGGAGACGCTGACCGCACTGGACGCGGGCACCGTGATGGTGGTGCTGGTGGGCCGGCGCGCGGTCTTCAAGCTGTACCCGCCCTTCCTGCACGACCATTTCGCCTTCGAGCGGGCGGCGCTGTCAGCGCTGGCGCAGCACGGGCTCCAGCGCATGCCCGTGGCGCTGCCGGAGCTGTTGTCGTCGGGCGCAGTGCATGACGACGCGGGGGCTGCATGGCCCTGGCTGCTGATGTCGCAGCTGCCGGGCGAGGTGCTCACCGGGCACTGGCCTGGCTTGTCGGAAGGGCAGCGCTGTGCGCTGCTGCGGCACCTCGGTGAAGTGATGGCGGCGGTGCACGGTATGCCGCCCGCGGTGGTCCAGCCGCTGGCAGCCCACGCCACGCTGAACGGCGACTGGGCAGCCTTCATGGCCCAACAGCGCGCGGGCTGCGTGCAGCGCCAGCAGCGCACCGGCTTGCCGCCGCACCTGCTGGAACAGGTGCCGGCGTTTGTCAGTGGCCCGGTGCCGATGCCCCCGCCTGGACGGTGCGTCATGCTCACGGGTGAGTACACCCCCATGAACCTAATGGTCAGCCCGGCGGTGGCTACCGAGGCCGCGCCGCGCCTGAGCGGGATGTTTGATTTTGGCGACGGGCTGCTGGGGGCGCCGCTGATGGACACCCTCGGCCCGCTGGCCTTCCTGGCGGCCGGACACGCGGCCCGTGTGGAGGCGCTCCTGGATGGCTACGGCGCCGAGGCCTGGCACCGGACGGCGCTGGCCTGGCAGCATTCGACGGGCGGCCAGACACCGCACGACTGGCGCCTGCCAGCCCTGCGCCTGTTGCTGCTGCACCGCTACAGCCACCTGCCGGCGCAGCTGGCCGGAGTGCCCGGCTGGCAGGCCTGCCGCAGCCTCGAGGACCTGGCCGCCTGGCTCTGGCCAATCCGCTGAGACGGTCAGCGGCCCGGCTGCAGCCCGGCTTCGCGCGGGGCCTGCTCCACCGCGGCCTGGATGCGCGGCCCGAAGGTGGCCATCCGGCTTGGGGTGTGGCCTACGAAACGCAGCATGATCTGCGTCATCCTGGTGATCAGCCCCTGGCCGGCCGCATCACCTTCCAAGAGCGCTTCTCGCGAATCACCCGGGCCGTGTGCCGGGTCAGGTGCCGGGCACACGACGCATCCCATCAGTCATCGGCTCGCTGGCGGCATCGCCTGCTTTCCCCTTATCCTGCCCCTCATGAACCTGCCTGCGCTGGAGCCCCTGAAGGGGCCAGTCTTCCGCGGCCTGTGGCTGGCCTGGCTGGCGGCCAACATGACGATGTGGATGAACGACGTCGCCGCGGCCTGGCTGATGACCTCGCTGACCACAAGCCCGGTGTTGGTGGCGCTGGTGTCCACCGCGTCCACCTTGCCGGTGTTCCTGCTGGGCCTGCCCAGCGGGGCGATGGCCGACATCCTCGACCGCCGGCGCTACTTTGCCGCCACCCAGCTGTGGGTGTCGGTGGTGGCGCTGGTGCTGGCGGCGCTGTCGCTCAGCGGCGCGCTGACCGCCCACCTGCTGCTGGTGCTGACATTCCTGAACGGGGTGGGTCTGGCCATGCGCTGGCCGGTGTTTTCGGCCATCGTGCCGCAGGTGGTGCCGCGCGAGCATCTGCCGGCTGCGCTGGCGCTGAATGGCATCTCGATGAACCTGTCGCGCGTGATCGGGCCGGTGCTGGCCGGCATGCTGATTTCCACCGTCAGCCCTGCGGCCGTGTTTGTGCTGAACGCCCTGCTGGCGGCTGTGGCCTTTGTGCTCATCATCCGCTGGCGCGCCCAGCCCCACCGAACGAGTGCGCTGCCCGGTGAGCGCTTTGTGGGTGCGATGCGTGCCGGCCTGGGCTATGCCATGCAGTCGCCTCGGCTGCAGGCCGTGCTGTTCAGGGTGTTCTTCTTCTTTTTGCAGAGCACGGCCCTGGCCGCCTTGCTGCCCCTGGTGGCGCGCGGTCTGCATGGCGGCGGCCCTGCCACCTTCACCGTGATGCTGTCCTGCCTGGGCGCAGGCGCCATCGTTGCGGCACTGTATTTCCCGCGCTGGCGCGAACGCTTCAGCCGCAACCAGTTTGTGGGCATCGGTGTCTTTGTACACGCGGCCATGAGCGCCCTCATCATCGGTGTGCCCGAACTCTGGGTGGCGCTGCCGGCGATGTTCATCGCGGGCATGGCCTGGATCTCGGTGGCCAATACGCTGGCGGTGGCGGCCCAGGCGGCGCTGCCCGATTGGGTGCGCGCCCGGGGCATGTCGCTGTACCAGGTGGCGTTGATGGGGGGCGCCGCTGCAGGTTCGCTGCTGTGGGGCCAGGTGGCGTCGCTGAGCAGCGTCGAGACGGCGGTGCTGACTGCCGCACTGGCCGGCTGCACGCTGTGGTTCTTCACACGGCATGTGTCGGTGGAAGGCGAGAAGGACCTTGACTTCAGCCCCGCCGACGTGGGCGCGGTGCTGTCGCCCGCCATCGACGTTCGCGCTGAGGAAGGGCCGGTGATGGTCACCGTGCAGTACCAGATCGACCCGCAGCATGCGGCTGCCTTTGCCCAGGTGATGGAGCGCACGCGGCGTGCACGGCTGCGCCAGGGTGCGTTGTCGTGGGGCTTGTTTCGGGACGTGGCCGAGCCGGGGCGTTATGTGGAGTATTTCGTCGATGAAAACTGGCTGGAACACCAGCGCCGGCTCGAGCGCTTCACCGCGTTTGACGCCGGCTTGCGCGCCGAGCGGCTGGCCTTCCATCAGGGTAGCGAGCCACCCCTGGTGCGGCGCTATGTGGCCGACCAGCTGACCAGCGAGCCCGACATGCCGCTGTGACGGGCCCCGGTGGACCGCCGCGCGCGGGTGACACCAGCCATCGGTGCTTCTCCCAGGGCTGCATGGGCAAGGCGCGGCTCGCTTAGCATCCAGGCACCACCTTCTGCCTTCAAGGACTCTTCGCCATGTTTTCCCACGTGATGCTGGGCACCAACCAGCTTGAACGCGCCAAGGCCTTCTACGACGCCGTGCTGGGCGCGCTGGACGTCAAGCCCGGCTTTGTCGACCGCCACCGTGTGTTCTGGCGCACCCCGACGGGTGTGTTTTCGGTGAGCCTGCCGATCAACGGCGAGCCGGCGACGGTGGGCAACGGCAGCACGCTTGGTTTTGCCTGCAGCTCACCCGAGCAGGCCGATGCCTGGCATGCGGCTGGCTTGGCCAACGGTGGCAGCACCTGCGAAGACCCCCCGGGCCCGCGCGAAGGCGCGACCGGCCGCCTGTACCTGGCCTACCTGCGTGATCCCGACGGCAACAAGATCTGCGCGCTGTACCGCTATCCCAAGTCCGCCGCCTGAGGCATCGCCCCACCGCCGCCCCTGGTGACGCCCATCCTTCAGCCCCTACGGAATCGGAACCCCGATGAGCCATCCCTTTGACTGGTCAGCCGGCTATGCGAGCCAGCGCTCGCCGGTGTTTGCGCGCAACATCGTCTCCACTTCGCACCCGCTGGCGGCGCAGGCCGGCCTGCAGATGCTCCGCCAGGGTGGCAACGCTGTGGACGCCGCCATCGCCACGGCCGCCATGATGACCATCGTCGAGCCGTGCAGCAACGGGCTGGGTTCCGACGCCTTCTGCATCCTGTGGGACGGCCAGCGGCTGCAGGGCCTGAACGCGTCGGGCTGCGCCCCGGCGGCCTGGAGCCGCGAGTATTTCCTGCACAAGTACGGCCCTGACACCCACAAGTTGCCCCAGCGTGGCTGGGATTCCGTGACGGTGCCGGGTGCCGTGGGCGCCTGGGTGGCCTTGAGCGAGCGTTTTGGCAAGCTGCCCTTTGCCGACCTGCTGCAGCCGGCCATCGAGATGGCCGAGCAGGGCTATGCCGTGCCGGTGATCGTGCAGCACAAGTGGACGCTGGCGGCCGCCGTGCAGGACTTGGTGTCCCAGCCCGGTTTTGCCCAGGCCTTCCTGCCCCATGGCCGGCCCCCCGCGGTGGCCGAGCGTTTTGCCCTGCCGGAAGCGGCCCGCACCCTGCGGCTGATCGCCAACAGCCGCGGCGAGGCTTTCTACCGCGGCGAGGTGGCGGCCGCGCTGGAGGCGCACGCCAAGGCCCATGGTGGGGCGATGACGGCCGCCGACCTGGCGGCCTGGCAGCCGGAGTGGGTCGAACCGCTGTCGCTGGATTACCGCGACGGCTATGCGCTGCAGGAGATCCCGCCCAACGGCCAGGGCATTGCCGCCCAGATGGCGCTGGGCATGCTGCGCAACTTCGACATGCAGGACATGCCCGTGGACAGCCTGTTCTCTCAGCACCTGCAGATCGAGGCCATGAAGCTGGCCTTTGCCGATGTCTACCGCCATGTCGCCGAGCCGCGTTCCATGCGCATCAGTGCGGCGCAGATGCTCGACCCGGACTATCTGGCCGCCCGCGCCCAGCTGATCGACCCGGGCCACGCCCAGGACTTCGGCCCCGGCCTGCAGCCCAAGGGTGGCACCATCTACCTCACCGCCGCCGACGCCAGCGGCATGATGGTCAGCTTCATCCAGAGCAACTACATGGGCTTCGGCTCAGGCATCGTGGTGCCAGGCTACGGGGTCAGCCTGCAGAACCGGGGCCATGGCTTCAACCTCAACCCCGCCAGCGACAACGTCGTGGCGCCGGGCAAGCGCCCCTTCCACACCATCATCCCGGCCTTCCTGACCCAGGACGGCCAACCCCGGATGAGCTTCGGCGTGATGGGCGGCGACATGCAGCCCCAGGGCCATCTGCAGACGCTGGTGCGCATGCTGGATTACCGCCAGCACCCCCAGGCCGCCTGCGACGCACCGCGCTGGCGTTTCTTCGGCGGCAAGCTCAACCTGGAGCAGGGCTTCAGCGCCAAGACCGCCCAGGGGTTGGCCGACATGGGCCACCGTGTCGAGACCTTCACCGACAGCTACCAGGACTTTGGTGCAGGCCAGTTCATCTGGCGCCTGGGTGACCCTGCGGTGGAAGGTTATTCCGCCGCCAGCGACCCGCGCCGCGACGGGCAGGCAGCCGGCTTTTGAGCGACGAGCACCGCCTGCAGCGTGCGGGCCTGGCCATGGCCTTGGCCGGCTCGATCGCGTTTTCCGGCAAGGCCATCATCGTCAAGCTGAGCTACCGCCATGGTGTCGACGCCATCGACGTGATCTTTGTGCGCATGCTGCTGGCCCTGCCCCTGTTTGTGCTGCTGGCGTGGTGGGGCGGCCGTGGCCGCGGCCCGCTGACGCGCCGGGACATGGCCATCATCGCCGGGCTGGGGTTCAGCGGCTACTACCTGGCCAGCCTGCTGGATTTTCTCGGCCTGCAGTACATCACCGCGAGCCTGGAGCGGCTGATCCTCTACCTCAACCCCACCATCGTGCTGCTGCTGGGATGGCTGCTGCTCAAGCGCCGCCCGAGCCGCCTGCAGTGGGTGGCCCTGGGGCTCAGCTACGCGGGAGTGCTGGTGGTCTTTGGCCACGAGGTGCGCCTGGAAGGGCGTGACGTGCTGCTGGGCACGGCGCTGGTGCTGGCCAGCGCCCTGAGCTATGCGGTCTACCTGCTCTACAGCGGCGAGGTGGTCAAGCGGATCGGCTCGCTGCGCCTGACGGGCCTGGCCACCAGCGTGGCCTGTGCGCTGTGCATCGCGCAGTTTGCGCTGCTGCGCCCGCTGGAATCGGCGCTGGGCTTTGCGCCGGCCGTCTGGTGGCTGGGGGTGCTCAACGCACTGGCCTGTACCTTCCTGCCCGTGGTGCTGGTGATGCTGGCCATCGAGCGCATCGGGTCGGCTGCGACGGCGCAGGCTGGCATGGTCGGTCCCTTGAGCACGGTCGCGCTCGGGGTGTGGCTGCTCGATGAACCCTTCTCGGCCTGGCTGGTGGCCGGCACTGTGCTGGTGCTCGCGGGCGTGTGGCTGCTGGCGAGGCCACAGCCGTCGGCCGCCCGGCTGTCAACGCTTCACGGAACCTTCAAGAAAGGCAACTGACATGGATCTGGGTATTGCAGGCAAGTGGGCGCTGGTGTGCGCCGGCAGCAAGGGCTTGGGCAAGGGCTGTGCGCAGGCCCTGGCGGGAGAAGGGGCCCACGTGGTGATCACCGCACGCGGGGTCGACGCGCTGGAGGCCACAGCGGCGGCCTTGCGGCAAGCCAACCCGCAGATCACGGTCAGGACGGTGGCGGGTGACATCGCCACGCCCGAGGGCCGAGCCGCGGCGCTGGCCGCCTGCCCGCAGGTGGACATCCTGGTCAACAACGCGGGTGGGCCGCCGCCGGGCGACTTTCGCGACTGGGGCCGCGAACAGTGGCTGGCCGCCCTGGAGGCCAACATGCTGACGCCCATCGAGTTGATCAAGGCCACCGTGGACGGCATGGCCGAGCGTGGCTTTGGCCGCATCGTGAACATCACGTCCAGCGCCGTGAAGGCACCCATCGACATCCTCGGGCTGTCCAACGGTGCGCGCAGTGGCCTGACGGGCTTCGTGGCCGGCCTCGCGCGGCAGAAGCGGCTGGCCTCGCGCAACGTGACCATCAACAACCTGCTGCCCGGCCTCTTCGGCACCGACCGCCTGAAGTCCACGATGGCCGCTGCCGCGCAGAAGAACGGCCAGACCCTGGAGCAGGCCATTGCCGCGCGCACCGGCCCGATCCCGGCCCAGCGCCTGGGCACGGCCGACGAGTTTGGCGCGGTGTGTGCGTTCCTGTGCAGCCAGCACGCGGCCTACCTCACCGGCCAGAACATCCTGCTGGACGGCGGCAACTACCCTGGGGCGATGTAAGGCTGCACAGCCTTCAGCGGGTGGCGCCTGGCTCTGGGTCCGCCGAGTCTTGTCGGGGTGTGATGTCAGGGTGCGTGCGGGCACCGCTGCCGGTGCCGGCCGAGGACTGCTGCAGCAGCCTGCGCAGGTGCATGACCAGGTTCGCCTGCGGCAGTGGCTTGACCCAGTGGTCCTGAAACCCGATGCGCAGTGCGGCCTCGTGGGTGCTGGCGGTGGTGTCGGCCGAGTACATCACCGCGCGCATGTGGCCGAAGTGGTGCTGCAGCCGCGGCAACTGTTCCAGGGCGTCGTCGATGCCGACATGGCGGTCGACCACCCACAGGTCAAAGCCGGGCATGGGGGGTGCCGCCATGGCCGCTTCAAAGCTGGCAAAGTGCACCAGCTCCAACGCAGGGTAGGGTGCCAGCATGGCCCCGAAGAGCTGGGCATTGACCTCGTTGTCCTCGATCAGTGCGACGCGTCCGCTGAGCCCATCCTGACCGACCGTCTGGTGCGCGGGCATGAGGTCTGCGGGCGCTGCTGGCGGGCTGCCGCTGCCACCTGTCCAGGCCGGCAGTGACCACGTCACGTGGCAGCCCTCGCTCGGCGCGCTCTGGACGGCGATCTGCCCGTGCATGCGTTCGGTGAGCCGCTTGGCAATGGCCAGGCCAAGGCCAGCCCCAGGCACCCCCCGAGAGGCCGCGTCCAGCCGCTCCAGCGGCTGGAACACCCGGTGCAGCGCGTCCTGCGGGATGCCGGCGCCTTCATCCCGGATGCCCACGCGCACATCGCCTTCGCTGGCGCTGAGCGTGATCGTCACGCGACCCTTCGGGCGGTTGAACTTGACGGCGTTGCTCAACAGGTTGGTGAGCACCTGCAGCGCGCGGACTCGGTCGGCGTGGGCCCAGGCGGGTGCGGCTGCGTCGGGTGCGACGAGCTGGACGCCGGCGCCACGGGCCATCGGCTCCACCAGGGCGATGGCATCGTCCACCAGCGCGGCCATGTCAACCGCGCCCAAGTGGAGCTGGGCTGCACGCGCCTCGGCCGGACCATCCTGTGCGCTGGCCAGCAGCACATCGTCCACCAGCTGCAGCAGGTGCTGGCCGGCCGTGTGGATGTGCTGCAGCGGTTTTCGCTGATCACTGGCTGCGCTGGCCGGTACGTTGTCCAACATCAGCTGCGCGTAACCGATGATGGCCGTCAGGGGAGTTCGGAGGTCATGGCTCCAGCGTGCCAGAAAGTCGCCCCGTTCGCTCTCGGCCTGGCGCCGGGCCATCAGCTCTGCGCGCTGCGTCACGGCGTCGTGCAGCTGCCTGCGCACGGCGTCCAGGGTGGCGGCCAGGGTGGCAATCTCGTCGCTGCCGTTGACGCGGATGGGCCGGTCAAATTCACCATGGGCCAGGCGCCGGGATGCCGATTGCAGCCGGTCAAGCCGGCGCACGGTGCTGCGTTCAAAGGCCAGGTACAGCGCGCTGATCAGGGCCAGTGTCATGGCCATGGCCACCACCGCCGCGGCGGTCAGCCGCATGCCCCGCTCGCGCAGCCTGGCCGACTCGGCCGACAGCCGCTCGGCCAGCGCGCCGGAGACGCTGGACAGACCCTTCAGCGCCAGGCTGCCGTCGCTGAAGTGCACTTCGGCGACGTCGTCGTCCCGCGTGAAGGACAGCACCAGGGTCTGCGAACGCTCGATGAACTGCTCGCCCTGAGCCAGGGCCCGCTTGACGCTGTCCTGAGCGGTTGCGCCGGTCAGCTGAGCGTCGAGTTCGACCAGTGTCTGCCGATCGGCCAGCAGCTGGCGCAGCGTCTGCCGAGCGTGCCCGGCAAAGTGTCCATAACGGTGCAGTTCAGCGGGTGTGTAGGTTTGCTGCGTCAGCACCCAGCTGCCGTAGCCACGCTGGCGGGCGATGCGTTCTGACAGCTGCGGCAAGGTGACAAACACGGCGCCAAAGGTATGGGCCAGTGGGCTTTCGTGGCGGTTCAGGCCTGCCAGCAAACGCACCTCCAGGCGCCCGCTGATGGCCAGCAGCCGGTCGGCCAGGTCGTTGTGGCGGTCGAAGTTGCGTTCGGGTGAATGGGCGTGCGGCAGCTTGATGAGCTCGTCGGCTTCGGCGCGCAGCGGAGAGTCGGGTGATGGGTCCAGGCTTTCGCCCACCTCCGCCAGCGCCTGGTCCACCAGGCTGGCCTGGGCGCGAAACTGCTGCTGCTTGAGCACGAGCTCGCCGCTCAAGCCCTCGGTGCCGGCGAAGATGCGGGTGGTCAGGTCGCGGTGTTCGCCCACGGTGGCCAGCAGTGCGCCGAGCTCGCGCATCACGGCCACGCTGCGTTCGCGCTCGCGTGCCTGTTCGGCGTGCCCGACGGCGGTCACGGCCGCCCAGGTGGCCGCCACCAGCAGCGGGGCTGCCACCAAAAGGCCCACGGCCAGGAACTTGACCCTGAAGTTCAGGTGATCAAAGGCATGAAGCCAACGGGCGCGACGGCCTGCGGCTCCTGAGGGTGTTTCTTCAGCATTCATGGGCAGCTCTTGTCGCTGCACCGGCAGAGTGCGCCCTCTGGCCCCTGCCAACGTGCGTGGTACCGATCCTCCCCGACCGGCTGCAAAACAGTCTAGCGCCGAACCCCCAAAACACCGAAAGCCCTGCGGCAAGCCGCGACAATGCCGCCATGGCCCGGAAAGACCGACATGTCAGCGAGACCCCGGCAACCCAATGGCTGCGCGAGCGGGGGGTCAGCTTCACGCCGCACCCTTACGAGTACGTCGAGCGTGGCGGTACGGCCGAATCGGCGCGCCAGCTCGGGGTCGATGAGCACCATGTGGTGAAGACACTCGTCTTCCAGGATGAGCGGGCGCAGCCGTTGGTGGTCCTGATGCACGGTGACCACCAGGTGAGCGCGAAGGCACTGGCCCGAGAGGCAGGTTTCAAGAGTGTCGAGCCCTGCAAACCCGAGACCGCCGAGCGCCACAGCGGCTACCAGGTGGGTGGGACTTCACCCTTCGGCCTTCGCAAGGCGCTGCCGGTGTTTGTCGAAGCCAGTGTGCTGGCGCTGCCGCGCATCTACATCAATGGTGGGCGCCGTGGCTTTCTCGTCGGCGTCGCTCCAGTTGTACTGGGTGACGTGCTGGGTGCGCGCCCAGTTCACTGCGCGCAGCCGTAAGCCTGGCATGGCAACGCTCGGGCTCTTTCCATGAAGCAGCTGGTCCTGGCGGGTGCTGGACACGCCCACGCGCAGGTCTTGCTGGCCTGGGCCAAGGCGCCCTTGCCCGGTGTCAACCTGACGGTGGTCTCACCGCACGCGTTGGCACCCTATTCGGGCATGGTGCCGGGCTGGCTGGCGGGCCGCTACCGGTTTGAGTCCATCTGCATTGATTTCCAGGCCTTGTGCCGCGCCGCCGGCGCGCACTGGGTGGGTGGCAGCGTGGCCCGGCTGGACGCCAGCCGTCGCCAGCTTTGGCTGGACGACGGCCAGAGCCTGCACTATGACGTGCTCAGCCTCAACATCGGCTCCACACTGCGGCCGCCCGACCTGCCGGGGTCGCTGGTCCTGCCGCTGCGGCCCTTGGGCAGCCTGGCCAACCGCTGGAATACGGTCCTGCGGGGCTGGCAGCAGGCGCCGCCCCAGGAGCGGCGGCCCTTGGCCGTGACCGCGGTCGGCGCGGGTGCCGCCGGTTTTGAATCGGTGATGGCCGTGGTGCAGCGCCTGCGCCGCATGCAGCCCGAGCGCACGGTGCTGGGCCGCCTGGTCAGCCGGGGCGACCACTGGCTGAAGGGTGCGTCAGAGCCCGCACGCCGTCGGGCGCGCCGCGCGCTGGAGCGGGCCGACATTTCGCTGCAGCTCAACCAGGACGTCAGCCCCCAAGCACTGGCCCACGCGTCGCCCATGGGCCAGCTGGTGCTGTGGGCCACGGGCGCGCAGGCGCACGACTGGCTGACCGACGAGAGCAGGCGCCCTGGGCTGGCTGTCACACCCGACGGCTTTGTGCGGGTCGACAACTGCCTGCGTTCAGTCTCCCACCCGAATGTGCTGGCCTCGGGCGATTGCGCGCATTGGGACAGCCCGCTGCCCGATGGGGCCCAGGGCTTGGCCAAGGCAGGGGTGTTTGCGGTGCGCATGGGCCCTCTGCTGTGGCACAACCTCAGGGCGGTCTTGAGCGTGGGCGAGCCCCGGCCCTACCGCCCCCAGCGCGACTACCTCGTGCTGTTGTCGACGGCTGATGGCAGCGCGATTGCCTCGCGCGGCCGCTGGGGTTTCTCAGGCCCGTGGGTCTGGCGCTGGAAAGACAAGATCGACCGCGAGTTCGTCGGCCGGTTTCGGTGACGGGGTGACCTAGAGGCGCAACTCTAGGGTTTTGGAGTCCCCTCTCCAGTGGGCGTGCCTACAGTCCTCATCACTCCCACACAGGAAACACCACCATGAAGGCCACCACCAACCCGTTCAACAAGTCGCGTTCCACCCGTCCGGTGGCTGCCAAGGCCTCCGCTGCCGTCAAGGCCGTCAAGAAGGCCAGCCCTGTGAAGGCGGTCAAGGCCGTCAAGCCCGTGAAATCCGCGAAGTCGGTTGAAGCCATCAAGACCGAACTGCAGCGCGCCGCCAACATGGAGTCGGTCACGGCTGCCGTCATCGGCCTGCGCGACGCCATCACGCAGAAGATGGAAGAAATCGCCGGCGTGGCCCAGCAGTCGCTGAGCGATGCCCGTGAGCTGGTGGTGCAGCGCGCCGACGACGCCCGCCGTCAGATGCTGGACGCCGCCAAGACGGCCGAGCAGCGCCTGAAGGGTGCCAAGAAGGCCGCCGACGACGTGACCAAGACGGCCACCGCGCAGGTCCAGGCCGCCAAGAAGGCGGTTCGCCGTGAAGTGGTGCAGGCCGAGAAGGCTGTCGCCGCCGAGCTGAAGGCTGCCAAGCGCGGCGTCAGCCGCAGTGCCAAGCGGGTGGCCGATGCCGCGGCCGGGGTCGTGGCGGACGCCACCACCACCACCACCAGCCAGGCAGCGACCGTGCTGAGCGACACCGCCAGCTCGACCGCCAAGATGGCCAAGCGCCGCGTGCATAAGGCCACCAAGGCCACCAAGGCCACCAAGGCCGCTGAAGACGCCGTCAGCGCCTGACCGGTGAGCGGGCCCGGGCAAGCGCCGCGGGCCCCTCCGTCGCCGAGCCAACCGGGTGTGCGGGCGGCGCCCTGAAGCGGCGGCCGCCCGGGCTACACTGCCGCCGCCATGGACGCGCCCTCCGTTTCTACTTCCCTGCTGGCCCCCTGGCTGGCCGTGCTGGCGGCCTACCTGACGGGTTCACTGTCCTTTGCCGTCATCTTCAGCCGGCTGATGGGCCTGGCCGACCCTCGCAGCTACGGCAGCAAGAACCCGGGCGCCACCAATGTGCTGCGCTCCGGCAACAAGGCCGCCGCGATCCTCACGCTGATGGCCGATGCGCTCAAGGGTTATGTGCCCGTGGTGCTGGTGCTCATGTATGGCGGGCGTTTTGGCCTGGGCGAAAACACGGTGGCCATGGTGGGCCTGGCGGCCTTTGTCGGTCACGTATGGCCCGTATTCTTCCGGTTCCAGGGCGGCAAGGGCGTGGCCACGGCCGCTGGTGTGCTGATGGCCCTGAACCCGCTGCTGGCACTGGCCACCCTGGCCAGCTTCGCGATCATCGTCGGCTTCTTCCGCTATGTGTCGCTGGGCTCCATCGCGGCGGCGGTGTTTGCACCCTTCTACCAACTGCTCATCTGGGGCGGCGGCGCCACGCTGCTGTGCATCGTGCCCATGGGCCTGATCCTGATCTGGCGGCACCAGGGCAACATCCGCAAGCTCTTCAACGGCACGGAAAGCAAGCTCGGCCAGAAGGCCGCCGATGCCGCCAGGCCCTCATCGTCCGGCACCGCTGCACCGCCGGCGTCATCGGCATCCACTCACCGTCAACACCACAGGAAACACTGACATGGTCCAACGCTTTGACGTCGGCGCTCGTCTGTCCGAAATGGCCGTGCACAACGGCGTCTGCTACCTGGCTGGCCAGGTGGCCACCACCGGCGGCGATATGCGCGAACAGACCCGCAGCGTACTGGCGCAGATCGACGCCCTGCTGGTCCGGGCCGGCACTGACAAGAGCAAGATCCTGATGTGCCAGATCTTTGTGGTGGACCTGGCCGAGTTCCCGGCCCTGAACGAGGTCTGGGAAGCCTGGGTGGCGCCCGGCAATGCCCCGCCGCGGGCGACCGTCAGGGCCGAACTGGCCAAGCCGGAGTGGAAAGTCGAGATGGTGGTCACGGCCGCGCTGTGACCCACTGTGACCACCGCCGCCACGCGTGAGCGCCGTTCCTGGCTGGTCCTGGCCGGGTTGGTGCTGGGCGTGGCAGCCCTGTCCCAGGGCTGGGCGGCGCTCAACCGCCAGTCCGTGGCGCAGACACTCGCGGCGACGGCGCGCCCTGGCGACATCGTCATGCTGTCGTCCACCCACTGTGGCATCTGCACCCGCGCGCGGCAGTGGTTTCAGGAGCACGGTGTGGCCTTCGACGAGTGTTTTGTCGAGAACAACGCGGCGTGTGCCGAGCGTTTTCAGCGCCTGATGGCGCCGGGTACGCCGGTGATCATCGTGCGGGGCCGTGCCCAGCTGGGTTTTGACCCCCAGCGCATCGCTGCCCAGATGAGCGCCACCGAAGGCGCTCGCTGAACAACCTGGCGCCGGGTCCTCGGGGCTCCGGCACTCGCCTTGCCGCCGTCAGGTGTCGGCCTGCAGGCCCAGCGCTGACGGGCTGCCGCGGCCAACGCGCAACAGTGTGGCGGTGTCGCCCGTGAGGTCCACGACCGTGGTGGGCTCGGCCGGGCAGGCACCCGCGTCAACCACCGCCTGCAGCTGCTTCTCGAAGCGCTCCCGAATGTCCTGCGCATCGTTCAAGGGCTCGCGCTCTCCTGCCGCGATCAAGGTGGTGGCCAAAAGCGGCTGCCCGAATTCAGCCAACAGCTGCTGCGTGACGCGGTGGTCTGGCACGCGCAGCCCGATGGTGCGGCGCGAGGGGTGGCTCAAGCGCCGCGGGACTTCCTTGGTGGCCTCCAGGATGAAGGTGTACGGCCCGGGTGTGCCCAGCCGAAGCAGCCGGTACTGCCGGTTGTCGACGCGGGCATAACTGGACAGCTCGCTGAGGTCGCGGCACAGCAGCGTCAGGTGATGCTTGTCGTCCACCTGGCGAATGCGGCGCAGCCGTTCGGCGGCGGCCTTGTCGTCCAGGTGGCACACCAGCGCATAGCTGGAATCGGTGGGAATGGCGGCAATGCCGCCGGCGTGCAGGATGCTGGCCGCCTGCTTCAGAAGGCGGGCCTGCGGGTTTTCCGGGTGGACGTCAAAGTATTGCGACACGTCACCAATTCTCGCTATCCTGGCGCCATGATCAAACTTATCGTTCGTTGGGTGTTGTTGGCGGCGGCCTTGCTCCTGGTGGCCAACGTCTACCCGGGTGTCAAGGTGGCGGGGTTTGAATCCGCACTCTGGGCGGCGCTGGTGCTGGGCCTGCTCAACACGCTGTTACGGCCGGTGCTCGTGTTGCTGACCTTTCCCGTGACGCTGGTCACCTTGGGCCTGTTCCTGTTTGTCATCAATGCGGTGATGTTCTGGTCGGCGTCCTACCTGCTGGATGGCCTGCAGGTCACCGGCTTCTGGGCGGCGCTGATCGGTTCGGTGCTCTACAGCCTGTGCGCCATGGTGATCGACGTCGCGATGGAGCGCCTGTTCAGCCGCGGACAGTCCTGATGGCGCCTGCTGAGACCCTGCGCAGCCAGTCAATGCCCGTCCAGGCGCGCCGCCGCTGCCTGCAGCGCCTGGGCGGCCTGCTGCTGGCGGGCGCGGGGCCTGGGCTGATGCCCTCGGCGTCGCAGGGCGCCACGCCTGCCACGGCCGGTACGCCGCTGCCCTTGTTCGACGCGCACATCCACTACAGCCATGACGCGGTGGAACGGGTGCCGCCAGCGCAGGCGGCAGCCTTGCTGAGGGCCGCGGGGCTGAAAGGTGCATTGGTGTCCTCGTCGGACGACGAAGGCACGCAGCGCCTGCTGGCCGAGGCGCCTGATCTGGTGGTGCCGGAGTTGCGCCCCTACCGCACCCGCGCTGACATGAACACCTGGGTCAGAGACCCGGCCATCGTTCGCTACCTCGAAGACCGCATGGCCCGCTGGCGCTACGTGGGCATCGGCGAGTTTCACCTGTTTGGCGCCGATGCCGAGTTGCCCGTGCCGCGTCGCATGGTGGCGCTGGCGCGCGAACGTCAGTACCTGCTGCATGCCCATTCCGATGTGGATGCCGTCAACCGCCTCTTTGCCCAATGGCCCGACGCCAGCGTGTTGTGGGCCCATTCCGGCTTCGAGCAGCCCGCGGCCATTCGCGAGCAGCTGATGCGACACCCGCGGCTGTGGTGTGACCTGGCCTACCGCAACGAACATGCCGGCATTCACGGCGTGGAGCCCGCCTGGCGCGAGCTCTTTGCCGAGTTTCCCGACCGCTTCATGGTGGGCACCGACACCTTCACCCCGGAACGCTGGCATTACATCGGGCCGCACGCCACGTCGGCCAGGCGCTGGCTGGCCAGCCTGCCGCCGGGGCTGGCGGAACCGATCGCCTGGCGCAATGCACAGAGCCTGCTGCGCGCCCGGCCCCCTCGCTGATGAAGACTGGGCTGTTCGGGCGGCTGAACAGGCGGGTGGGTGGCTGGCTCCTCGCCGTGGGCCTGGGCCTGGGATTGGGCGGGCAGGCCCTGGCCAGCGACTGCGCTGCCGCCCTGGGCGCTGGAGCGCGCACGGTCACCACCCCTGAACTCAGCGTGGCCTGGCTGCCAGAGCCCTCACCCATTCCTCGCGATCGTCACTTCGCGATCCGACTGCGGGTGTGCAGCCCGCAGGCCTGGGTGCTCACGAAGGTGGACGCCGACATGCCGGCCCATCGGCATGGCATGAACTACCGCGCGGCACTGCAGCCGGCCGGCCCCGGGCTGTGGCGTGCCGAAGGGCTGATGTTCCACATGAGCGGACGCTGGCGCCTGCTGCTCGACGTGCAGCTGGAGGGCCGGCGGCTGCGCCTGACGGACGAGCTGGACCTGAAGTGATGGCCGCGAGCGGCGAGTTTCGGGGTGTCTGCCGAGCCCTGGTGCGGCTCGGTACCCTGGCCTTGCTGGGGCTGTCAGCCCTGGGCCTGGGAGCGGCATCAGGGTCCTTGGGCAGCGGTGGCGGTGCCTCAGTGCTGTTTTCTCCGGTTGAGCGCGAGGCCATCTTGCGCCACGGCCCTTGGCCGCCCGCCGCCTTTCCGCCTGCCGACCCTGGCAACCCCCTGTCGGGCCAGGCGCGGGCCATCGAGCTGGGTCAGCGGCTGTTCTTCGACACCGCGCTCTCGGCCAGCGGCGATGTGTCGTGCGCCAGTTGCCACGTGCCGGGGCTGCAGTTTGCCGATGGCCGGGCCCGTTCCAGCCCAGCCATGACCCGCCACACGCCCAGCCTCTGGAATGCGGTGCACCAGCGCTGGCAGGGTTGGGACGGCGCGGCCGACAGCCTGTGGTCCCAGGCCATTCGCCCCCTGCTGGACCCGCGGGAACTGGCCAGCTCGCCGGAACACATTCGTCGGCGAGTGGTGGCCGACGCCGAGCTGAGCTGCCGCTGGCAGGCCGCCGTGGGGCAACCCGTCGAGCAGATGTCGGCCGATGCCGTGCTGGTGTCGGCGGCCCGGGCCTTGGGGGCCTTCACGGCCACGCTGCAATCGCCCCGCACACCGTTCGACGATTTCCGGGATGCCCTGGCCCGGGAAGACCGGCGTGCCCTGCAGGCCTACCCGGCGGCGGCGCAGCGCGGCCTTCGCCTGTTTGTGGGCGAGGGCCACTGCGCGCTGTGCCACCAGGGGCCGCTGTTCACGCACGGCGAATATGCCGACATCGGCCTGCCGTTTTTTGTGCGCCCGGGTGTGGTCGACAGCGGGCGTCACGGTGGCATCGAGGCCCTGCTGGCCAGCCGCTTCAACCGACTGTCGCCCTGGGCGGTGCAGGCCGACGCCACGCCGGTGCGCCACCTGCACCCTCAGCACCGCAACTTCGGTGAGTTTCGGGTGCCGTCGCTGCGGGGTGTGGCGCAGACAGCGCCCTACATGCACGACGGCCAACTGGCGCGGCTGCAGGACGTCATCCACCACTATT
>JAJTDE010000014.1 GCA_021298085.1 Rubrivivax sp. | reverse complement strand
GTTCGCCGCTCTCGATGATGAGCTTGAGCGCCAGCCCGGGTGTGGCCTGTCGGACAGCCTTCACCAGCCGCGCACAGGCTGCGGTATCACCGGCCAGCAGCGCACGCCAGGGCAGCACCAGATCGACCTCCTGCCCGCCGGCATCGGCCGTCCGCCGGGCATCGGCCACCGCCGCATCGACATCCGTCGCGCCATGAGGGAAGTTGGCCACCGCCGCCACGCGCACCGCGGCCGGCAGGGCGGCGCGCGCCGTGGCCACCTGTCGGCGTCGCCCAGGCTGGTGAGGTCGAGGCAGGACCGGGCGAGCTGGGCCTGGCGCAGGGCTTCTGTCGGTGATGGCGCGTCAGAGGTCATGGGATTGATCAGGTCTTGGCGGTGACGCCATTGCAGGAGGACTGTGGCGCGGCGCCGCACACACTCACCCCCCCAAGGCGACTGGTGTCACATGCACCACCCTGTAACGGGTTGTTGCTGATGTAATCGAAGGCTGGTATCTTGGCAAGCACATGGAACACCAGAAAACGGCGTCGTTGGAAAATCTGTGGCGCTGCGCTTACCGCAGCCGGCAGGTGACGCGCATGACCAGAGCAGACATGGCGGCGCTTCTGCGTGAATCGCATATGCGCAACGTCACCCAGGACGTTTCCGGGCTGTTGTTGCACCTTGACGACAATTTCCTGCACTACCTGGAAGGCCCGGAAAGCGTCTTGAGGGCGCTGGCAGCCCGCATTGAAAAAGATCCTCGGCATCAAGTGCTCGGCTGCCTCTTCATGGAGCCAGCACCGGAGCGGCTGCTGCCGGGCCAGGCGATGGCCTACAGCGATGGCGGAAGCCCCATCCCGGTGGACGCGGCCGCGCAGGCCGTGTTGAACGGCGTGCTGAAGGGGCCTGCGCGGCTGGAAGCCTCCCACATTCCGAGCACGCCGGGGCAGATGCGCTTCTGGGCCATGTGTGCCGCCGCCCTGCCGGGCCAGGCTTGCGTGCCATCACGCAGCCCCTGACACACCCACCACCAGGGGCGGCCCTGACAGACAGCTGACCACCGCTGCGAGCAACTGGCAGGCACCAGCCGCCGCTTGCTGAGCCGTGTGCAGGGTGTGCGCATGGCTGAGGCTCTCGGCGCTCAGCCCCGCCCCCAGGTTGGTCACCAGGGACAAGGCCAGCACCCGCAGCCCGGCGTGGCGGGCCAGGATGGTTTCCGGAACGGTGCTCATGCCCACCGCACGCGCGCCCAGCACCTGCAGCATCCGAATCTCCGCCGGCGTCTCGAACTGCGGCCCCAGCATCCAGGCGTAGACCCCTTCACTCAACGGCCGGCCCAGCGCCTGCGCGGCGGCCAGCGCCTGCTGTCGCAAGCGGGGGTCGTAAGCGTCGGTCAAACCGACAAACCGCGCATCACCCCGTTCACCCAACAACGGCGACATCTGGGTCATGTTGAGGTGGTCGCTGATCAGCATCACCTGGCCGGGCAGCAGCGCGGTGTCCAGGCTGCCGGCGGCATTGGTCTGCACCAGGGTCTGCACGCCCAGCCGTGCCAGTGTGCGCACAGCACCCTTCATGGCCGACGCGTCACCCGCCTCATAGACATGCTTGCGTCCGGCCAGCACCAGCACTTCCGTCGGGCCAATCCAGCCGGAGCGCAGCAGCCCCGCATGGCCGGTGATCTGCAGTTCAGGAAAGGCCGGCAGTTCGGCATAGGGCCAATCGATGGGCTCCCGGACCTGGTCGGCCAGCCCGCCCCAGCCGGAGCCGAGCAGCACGGCCACACGCGGCTGGCGCGCGCCCAGGCGGCTGCGGATGTGATCGGCGCTGCGGGTGACCCGCTCGTCCAGGTTGTCAGGGGTGGGTGTGGTCATGGCAGAAGGTGGGCCGGCCCGAAACTCGCCGGCAGGAGCTGATCCATCGTAAAGCGGGCCCGCAGCGACTGCATGTCGGCCACCAGCACGGGAACCTGCGGCGACGCAAACTCGCGCAGCTTCTGGCGGCAGCCACCGCAGGGTGTCACGGGCTCATCGGCCTGCCCCACCACCGCCACCGCCATGATGCGCCTTGAGCCTGAACTCACCAGTTGGGCCAAGGCCGACGCCTCAGCGCACAGGCCTTGCGGATACGCGGCATTTTCCACGTTGACGCCCGTGTGGATTCGGCCGTGTTCGTCCAGCAGCGCGGCGCCCACGGCAAAGCCGGAATAGGGGGCATACGCGCGTTCGCGCACCCCGCGCGCGGCCTGAACCAGGGCCCCGGCGGTGGCCGCATCGAGCTCGGCAGGCGCGCTGGGAAGACCGTTCATCAACGCTCCTTCAGATAAGGCTGGCCCAGCGCCCGGGGCGCGCGGGCATGGCCGATGAAACCCGCCAGCAGCACCACCGTCAGCACATAGGGCAGCGCCTGCATGGCCTGGACAGGGACATCGCCACCGCCCAGCACCGCGGGCAGGCTGGCGCCCTGCAGCCGGATCGCCAGCGCGTCCAGGAAGCCAAACAACAGGCAGGCCCAGAACGCGCCGACCGGGTGCCACTTGCCGAAGATCATCGCGGCCAGCGCCATGAAGCCGCGGCCGGCCGTCATGTTGGGAATGAAGGCCGGGTTCAGGCCGATGACCAGGTAGGCGCCGGCCAGCGAGGCCAGCACACCGTTGAGGGCCAGGGCCTGGTAGCGCAGTGCCTTCACCGACACCCCCGCGGCATCCACCATGGCGGGGTTTTCGCCGGTGGCACGCAGGCGCAGCCCGAAGCGCGTGCGGTAGAGCAGCCACCACACCGCCGGCACCGCCAGCAGCGCCGCATAGACCATCACGTTGTGCCCTGTGAAGCCGAGCGCCAGCGCCTTGCCCAGCACGGGCCACTGCGACAAGGCCTCGCCCAGGCCTTCCAGCTGCCCGTCCAGGCGTACGCTGTCGGGCAGGGTAGGGGTCTGGCCACCCTGCTGAAACCAGGCGATGCCCAGCACCACCGTGAGCCCGGCGGCCGTCATGGTGATGGCCATGCCCATGACGACCTGGTCGCCGCGGTGGCTCACGCAGCCGTAACCGTGCAGCATCGACAAGGCCAGCCCCACCGCCAGCGCCGCCAGCAAGGCCAGCGGCAGCGAACCCGTCACGGCGCCGGCTGCCGCGGCAGCGAAGGCCGTCATCAGCATCTTGCCTTCCAGGCCCAGGTCGATCACGCCGGCGCGCTCGCTCAGGGTGCCGGCCAGGGCGCACAGGATCAGGGGTGTGCTCACGCGCAGCGTGGAGCCGATCAGGGTGCCCATGAAGGTCTCGTCCATGGCGTCCCTGGCCTTCAGGAACCAGCGGCCGGCGTCGGCCGCGTGGGCCGCGGCCAGGCCGCATGCAGGCGGGCAAACATCGGGGCGGCGACCATTGCCATCGCCCCGGCAAACAGCACGATCAAGCCCTGCAAGGTGACGACCATCTCGCGGCTGAAACCGGGCACCTCAAAGGCCAGCTCAGCGCCACCCTGGTAGAGCGCACCAAACAGCAGCGACGCCAGCACGATGCCCACCGGGTGGTTGCGGCCGATCAGGCTGACGGCAATGCCGGCAAAGCCCGCGCCCGCGGTGAATTCGGGCAGCAGGCGGTTGTGCACACCCGCAATCTCGTTGACACCCACGAGACCCGCCAGCGCCCCCGACAGTGCCATCGCCCAGACCACCTGGCGTTGCGGCAGCATGCCGCCATAACGGGCCGCCTCAGGCGCAAAGCCCGTGGCCCGCAGGGCATAGCCTGCACGGGTACGCCAGAGGAACACCTGCACGGCCCCACAGGCCAGCAAGGCCAGCAGCACGGTGGCGTTCAGCGGGGTTCGCGGCCAGTCCAGGCCCAGGCCCTGCAACACGGTATGCATGCCCGGCAGCAGCGGGCTGTCGCTGAAGGCGCGGGTCTCAGGCGCCATGCTGCCGGGGGCCTTCATCACGTTGACCAGCAGGTAGACCAGCAGTGCCGCGGCGATGAAGTTGAACATGATCGTCGTGATGACGATGTGGCTGCCCCGGTAGGCCTGCAGCACCCCTGGCACCGACGCCCACAGCATGCCCATGGCCATGGCCGCCAGCACCATCAACAGCACCACCACGGGCGCCGGCCACTGACCCCCGAGCGACAAGCCCACCAGTGCCACACCCAGGCCCCCCATGGTCGCCTGGCCTTCACCGCCGATGTTGAACAGGCCGGCATGGAAGGCCACGGCCACGGCCAGGCCCGTGAAGATGAAGGTGGTGGCGTAGTAGAACGTGTAGCCCAGGCCGTTCTTGCTGCCAAAGGCGCCCTTGATCAGCAGCGACAGCACCTGCAACGGGTCCAGGCCGATGCTCCAGACCACCAGCCCGGCCACCACAAGGGCCACGCCCACGTTGAAGGCAGGCAGCAGCGCCAGCTCCATCCAGCGCGGCAATTCAACAGGGCGGCTCATGGTGGGTGTTGGGTGGCGTGCAGTGGCGCGGTGACGGGCGGGCGGCTGAAGAAAGCGGCGAAGGGCTCACGCCGCCGCATCGGCGCCGCCCATCAGGCGGCCCAGTGCCGATTCGGTGCAGGCCTCGATGGGCAGCTCACCCACCACCCGCCCGGCGTTCATCACCAGTAAGCGGTCGGCCAGGGCCAGGACTTCGTCGAGCTCTGACGACACCACCAGCACCGCACCGCCGGCGTCGCGCATCGCACGCAGCCGCTCATGGATGAACTCGATGGCACCGATGTCCACCCCACGCGTCGGCTGGCCCACCAGCAACACCTTCGGCTCATGCACGGCTTCGCGCGCGAGCACCAGCTTCTGCTGGTTGCCGCCTGAGAACTTCGAGGTGCGCAGGCGCTCGTCGCGCGGGCGCACGTCGTAGCGCGCCATCATCTGCGCGGTGTCGGCCTTGAGGCGCTGGCCGTCCATGAAGGCGGCGCGGCGGTAGCAGGCTTGGTTCTGGTAGCCCAGGGCCGCCGATTCCCAGGCCGGAAAGGGCAACACCAGGCCGCGGTGGTGACGGTCTTCAGGCACATGCGCAAGGCGCAAGTTGCGTGCCACGGAGGGTGTCAACCAGCGCGACGGTTCGAAGTGCTGGCCACCCAACATCAGCCGCCCTTGCTGGGGCGCGAGAAGACCCGACAGCACGTCCAGCAGCTCGCTCTGCCCGTTGCCCGACACGCCGGCAATGCCGACGATCTCTCCCGCCCGCAGCTGCAGCGACACCTCGGACAGACGGGCAACACCCAGGCTGTCGCGCCAGGTCAGCCCCTCGGCGCTCAGCAGGACGGCGTGGCCGCCTGGGGGGCGGGCCTGCGCACCGGGCCGACGGCCCAGGTTGACCTTGCGGCCCACCATGGCCTGCGCCAGGTCGTCCACCGAGGTGTTGCCGATGGGCACGTCCAGCACCACCGCACCCGCGCGCATCACCGTGACCTGGTCGCACAGCGCCATGATCTCGCGCAGCTTGTGGGTGATCAGCAGGATGGTCGTGCCGCGGGCCTTCAGGCCCTTGAGCGTGACAAAGAGCTGGTCGGTCTCCTGGGGCGTGAGCACGGCAGTGGGCTCGTCCAGGATCAGGATGCGGGCGCCGCGGTACAGCGCCTTGAGGATCTCCAGCCGCTGGCGCTCGCCCACGGGCAGGTCTTCCACGGCCATTTCCAGGCGAACCTGCAGGCCCGTCTGCTGCATCAGCGCCAGCAACTGCTCGCGCACGCGCTGGCGTGCCGGCTGCAGCCGCCAGCCGGGCTCGGAGCCCAGCATCACGTTGTCCAGCGCAGACAGGCTGTCCACCAGCATGAAGTGCTGGTGGACCATCCCGATGCCCTGCGCAATGGCGTCGTGGGCGTTGCGGATCTCGGCGGGCTGCCCCTGGATGCGGATGCTGCCGCTGTCGGCTTGGTAGAAACCGTACAGGATGGACATCAGCGTGCTCTTGCCGGCACCGTTCTCACCGACGATGCCGTGGACAGTGCCGGCACCCACCGTGAGGTCCACCGCGCGGTTGGCGTGCACAGCGCCAAACCGCTTGTCGATCTGGCGCAGCTCGACGGCAGGGGCGGTCACGGCAGGGGCGGCCGGGGGCTGTCAGCTCAGTTGCACTTGTTGGCGGCCATGTAGTCGACCACCTTGACCTTGCCACTGATGATGTCGGCACGGGCCTGGGCGATCTTGCTCTTCATGTCGGCCGACACCAGCTTGGCGTTGTGCTCATCCATCGCGGCGTCCACCCCGTTTTCCTTCAGGCCCATGGTGGTGAGCCCGGGCTTGACGCCGCTGAAGGCGTTGGTCACGGCCACGTCCACCCGCTTGACCATGGAGGTCAGCATGGTGCCCGGGTGCAGGTGGTTCTGGTTGCTGTCCACGCCGATGGCCAGCTTGCCCGCGTCCTTGGCGGCCTGGTACACACCGGTGCCGGTGCCGCCGGCCGCCGCAAACACCACGTCCACGCCCTTGGCAAACTGGGCCTTGGCCAGTTCAGCGCCGCGGGCAGGGTCATTCCAGGCGGCCGGGGTGGTGCCGGTCATGTTGGCCGACACCTCGGCCTTGGGGTTGGCGTACTTGGCGCCCTGCTCGAAGCCGCACTGGAACTTGCGGATCAGCGGGATGTCCATGCCGCCGATGAAGCCGACCTTGCCGGTCTTGCTGGCCATCGAGGCCATCATGCCCACCAGGAAGCTGCCCTCGTGTTCGTTGAAGACAATGCTCTGCACATTGGGCAGGTTGACGACAAAGTCGATGATGGCGAAGTTGATCTTCGGAAATTCCTTGGCCACTTTCTCGACGGCAGCGCCCTGAGAGAAGCCGATCGCCACGATCGGGTTGGCGCCGCGCTCGGCCATGCGTCGCAGGGCCTGCTCACGCTGGGTGGCGTTGGAGATCTCGAACTCCAGGTAGTTGCGGCCGGCCGCACCCTTTTTCCAGGCTTCAGCGCCGTTGAAGGCGGCCTGGTTGAATGACTTGTCGAACTTGCCACCCATGTCGTAGATGACGGCCGGCTGGGACTGCGCATGGGCAGCCACCACACCGGCAGTCGCGGCCAGCGTCACCAGCGCACGGCGCAGCAGGTTCGGGGCGGCAGGGCGGTTGAGCAGAAATGACATCGGGTACTCCTGGCGGAAAAGCCTTGAATGCGGTCGGGCGCGCGGGCTGCCTCGGGGGTCGGGCGCCATCCAGCGACCGGCCGGCAGGATAACAAGGCCGGCAGCAGCCGCCACCCGTAGTTGCTAGCATGCCCCGATGAATGCCCAGGCTTCCCCCGCCGTGCCGCTGAGCGGCCCCTCGACGCCACGGCAGCCCGGCTCGGTGCCGCGGCCCGTCTGGGACGCCGCGCGGGCACTGCCCAAGGTGGTGCTGCACGACCACCTCGACGGAAGCCTGCGCGAAGCCACCTTGCTGGCGCTGCTGCGGTCGCGCGGCATGGCCAGCCCAGCCGACGACGAAGCCGGGCTGGCCCGCTGGTTCGACGCCCGGGCACACGCCGGCTCGCTGGAGGAATACCTGCGCGGCTTCGGGCTGACGGTCGAGGCCATGGCCGGCCCGGCGGCCCTGCGCCAGGTGGCCTTCGAGAGCGCCGAGGACGCGCGTGCCGACGGGGCGCAGCTGGCCGAACTGCGCATTGCGCCCCTGCTGTTTGAACCGCTTGGCATCCGCGGCGACGCCTGTGTCGAGGCCCTGCTGCAGGGCCTGGCCGACAGCCCGCTGCCGTCAGGGCTGATCGTCTGCGCGATGCGCAACCACGGGGTGGAGGCCATCACCCGCAGCGCCGAATTGGCCTTGCGCTGGCAAGGGCGCGGCGTCGTGGCCTTTGACCTGGCCGGGCCCGAACACGGCTGGCCAGCCACCCCGCACCGCGACCTGCTGCAACGGGTGCTCGACGGCGGCCTGGGGCTGACCCTGCACGCCGGTGAGGCCGACGCCGACGACGGCGCGCGCCGTGTGCTCGAGGCGGCGCGCCTGGGCGCACGCCGGGTGGGCCACGGCGTGCAGCTGGCGCAGCGCATCGGCACGCCGGGTTGGGCCGACATCCTGGCCGAGCTGCGCGAGCGCGGCACCCACCTCGAGGTGTGTCCGACCAGCAACGTGCACACCGGTGCCGCCCGCTCCGTGGCCGAACACCCGATCCGCGCGCTGTGGGATGCCGGGGTCTCGCTGTCGTACCACACCGACAACCGGCTGATGTCGCGCACCAGCATGTCGCAGGAAGCGGCGCTGCTGATGCACGAGGCCGGTTTCAGTGCACAGGATTTGCTCACCATGGCGCAACAGGCTGCCCGGGCCAGTTTTCTGCCCCCCGACGTGGTGCATCTGCCGCCGCCTTGAGCGTCGGCAAACCGCCCCGGGAAAACCCGCGGCGTTGCGCGCCTGTCACTGAAACGTCATGGGGCGCCATTACGATCATCTGCGTGAGGCACGGGCCCCCAGCCGACCGGCTGGCACGCCCCGTGCTCCCGCCCCTTTTCTGGGCGGTGCGCCCGTCGGCTCGTGCCGGCCCTCGTGGCCCGGCTTGTATGCCCTGATGGCGTCGCACCGGATCCGCACAATCTACAACGAGGAGTCCCCGCGTGAGCCGCTCTACCCGCCTGCCCCTTCCCGTCTTCCTGCGCAGCGCTGTCAGCGCGGCCGCGATGGTGGTCATCTGCGCGCCCGCACTGGCCCAGAACACCACCGCTGCGCTGTCGGGCCGCATCGTCGACGCCGCCGGCAAACCCGTGGCACAGGCCAGCGTCAACATCCTGCACGTCGAGTCGCGCTCGTCGGTCACCGCCACCACCGACAGCGACGGCCGCTACAGCGCCCGCGGCCTGCGGGTGGGTGGGCCCTACACCATCACGTTCAGCCAGGGCACGCAGCGTGAACGCCGCGACAACGTCTTCCTGACGCTGGCCGAAACCACCGCACTGGATATCACCCTGGGCGCACCGGCGGCACAGACCATCACCATCACCGGCCAGGCCGGTGCCTCGGAGCGTTTCAACAGCGCCAACATGGGCGCCGGCACCAACATCAGCGGCCGCACGCTGTCGGCCCTGGCCTCGATCCAGCGCAACCTGCAGGACTACGCCCGGACGGACCCCCGCCTGGCCCAGACCGACAAGGAGCGCGGTGAAATCTCCGCCGCGGGCCAGAACACCCGCTACAACTCCATCACCATCGACGGCGTCACCACCAATGACACCTTCGGCCTGGAGTCGAACAACCTGCCCACGCTGAAGCAGCCGATCTCCATCGACGCCATCGATTCGGTGCAGGTCAATATCTCCAACTACGACGTCACGCAGAAGGGCTACACCGGCGCCAACATCAATGCCGTCACCAAGAGCGGCACGAATGACCTGAAAGGCAGCCTGTACTACGCCTGGCGCAACGACCAGTTTGCCGGCCAACGCTACAACCGCACCACCGACACCTTCTTTGATCCGCCCAAGTCGCGTGACACCACCGTGGGCTTCACGCTCGGCGGCCCGATCATCAAGGACAAGCTCTTCTTCTTCTCGGCCTACGAGGAATACAAGAGCAACCGCACACGCCCCAATTTCGGGCCCATCGGCAGTGCGGCCACCAACGTGGGCATCACGCCGCAGATGATCACTGACGTGATCAGCGTGGCGCGCAGCACCTGGGGCATGGACATCGGCGGTTCCGAGATTCCTGGCAACGTGCAGGTGGTGGTGAAGGACGCGCTGCTCAAGCTGGACTGGAACATCAGCGACGACCACCGCGCCAGCCTGCGCTACACCAAGACCGACCAGACCGAGCCCATCATCACCGCCAACAGCATGTTTGGCGCCAACACCTTGTCGCTGAGCTCGTTCTGGTACAACCAGGTGAAGACGGTCGAGAGTGTGGTGGGCCAGTGGTTTGCCGATTGGTCACCCAGCTTCAGCACTGAACTCAAGCTCAGCAGCCGCGACTACGACAGCGTGCCCACCCCGGTCAACGGCACGCGCCTGCCCCAGATCACCCTGCGTTACGCCGGTGCGCTGCCGGCGGGTTCACCCGCCGGCACCAACGCCAACAGCCGTGACCTGAACTTCGGGACCGAGCGCAGCCGCCACTTCAACGTGCTGCGCACCAAGACGGTGGATGGCTACCTGGGCGCCACCTGGGTGCGCGGTGACCACGAGGTCAAGTTTGGCGCCGATTTTGCGCAGAACGACATCTACAACGCCTTCCTGCAGGACACCAACGGCCAGTACCGCTTCCAGTGCGAAAACGGCACCTACAGCTTCCAGGCCACCGCCGTCAACTGCACCACCGCGTCAGCCGACGTGGTGGCGGCCGCGGCGCTGGAAAACTTCCGCCTGGGCCGTCCGTCGCTGTACCAGGTCCAGCTGCCGCTGGCCGGGCGCAGCATCAACGACGCCGTGGCCGTCTGGAGCTACACCAACACCGGCCTGTTTCTGCAGGACACCTTCAAGCTGAACAAGAACCTGAACGTGATGTTCGGCGTTCGGGTGGACCAGCAGGACGTGCCGGAGAAACCGCTGTACAGCGCGGCGGCAGCGGCGCCGACGGTGGCTGGTGGCGTGAGCGGGACCAACGTCGTGCGCAACCGCGGCGGCTTCGGGTTGGACAACACCGTGACGCTGGACGGCAAGCAGTTGGTGCAACCCCGTCTGGGCTTCAACTGGAACCTGGGCAACCCCGAGCGCCGCATGCAGGTGCGCGGTGGTGCCGGCCTGTTCCAGGGTGCAGCCGCCAACGTCTGGCTGTCCAACCCCTTCAGCAACACCGGTGCGGCGGTCGGCACGTACAGCTGCGCCAACTTCACCAGCTGCGGCACCGCCAACGCCCGCTTCAACGCCAACCCCGACACCCAGCCCACGCTGACCGGCCAGCCGCCCGCGGCCAACGTCGACTTCCTCGCCAAGGACCTGGCGCAGCCGTCCGTCTGGAAGGCCAATCTGGCGTTTGACACCGAACTGCCCGCGCTGCCCGTGGTCGGCCGCATGACCTTCGGCGCCGAGTGGCTCTACACACGGACGCACGACGGCGTGTTCCACCAGCACCTGAACCTCGGCGCACCGACCTCGGTCGGGCCGGATGGACGGCAACTGTTCTTCCTGCCGCGCAGCCTGGCCACCGATTGCTGGAACACCACCGGCGGCGCCATCACCACCGGGGCCTGCGCCATTCCCTCCGGCCAATCGCGCACCCGTGCCCTGAGCAACCCGAACTTCAACAACGTGCTGGTCGCCAGCCCCACCAAGAATGGCAGCGGCGAAGCCCTGACGCTTTCGCTGAGCCAGTCCCGCGCGATGGGCCTGAGCTGGAGCGCGGCCTACACCCGCACATCCGCCACCGAGGTGAGCCCGCTGACGTCGTCGGTGTCGAACTCCAACTGGGTCAGCCGCGCGGTGTTCAACCCGAACGAGGACGTGGCGTCGAATTCCAACTACCTGATCCGCGACCGTGTCAGCGCCAGCATGAGCTGGGCACGCAACCTGTTTGACAGCAACCTGCGCACCAGCTTCGGCTTGTTCTACGAAGGCCGCAAGGGCAAGCCCTACAGCTGGACCTTCCTGAACGACATGAACGGCGACGGCGTGGTTGGCAACGACCTGATGTACATCCCGAAGGGCCCGGGCTCCGGCGAAGTGGTGTTTGCTGGCGGCGCCGCCGAAGAGACGCGCTTCTGGCAGATCGTCGACGCCAACCCGGCCCTGGCGGCCGCCAAGGGCGGGGTGGTGGGTCGCAACGCGGCGATGGCGCCCTGGGTCAACTCCTTCGACGTCCGCTTCAGCCAGGAACTGCCGGGCTTCAAGGCCGGCCACAAGGGGATGATCAGCTTTGACATCCTCAACGTGGGCAACCTGATCAACAGCCGCTGGGGCCACATCGAAGAGGTCGCCTTCCCGTCGACCCGCAGCTTTGTCAACTTTGCCGGGGTGGATGCCCAGGGCCGCTACAACTACCGGGTGGGCAGCCTGCAAGACCTCACCACCCGCCAGACGGCCGGCGAATCGCAATGGGCGGTGCAGATCACGCTGCGCTACTCGTTCTGACACCCCCGTGCTGAGCACCGCCCAGCGGGCCTTGTTCGAGGCCCAGGGTTACCTGACGCTGCCGGGCTTTCGCTCGGCCGCGTCGGTGGCCAGCGTGGTGCAGCGCACCCGGCAGCTGCTGGAGACCACGGCGCTGTCGGATGTGCAGGGTGTCTTTGCTGCGCGCGACGCGGCGCTGGACGAGGGCCGCAACGGCGACGACTGGTTCCTCGGCTCCGACACCCGGGTGCGCTGCTTCTTCGAGGAAGAGGCGCTGGACGCCGACGGGCGCCTGAACCGTCCGCTGCCGCAGGCCATCAACAAGATCGGCCACGCGCTGCATGACGTCGACCCGGTCTTCGAAGCCTTTTCACACGGCCCGGATCTGGCTGAACTGGCCGCTGATCTGGGCATGCCGCAGCCGCAGGTGTGGCAATCGATGGTGATCTGCAAGCAGCCGGGCATTGGCGGGGCTGTGCGCTGGCACCAGGACGCCAGTTACCTGTACTGCGAGCAGGGTGCGGTGATGGGCTTCTGGTTTGCACTGGAAGACGCCGACACCGACAACGGCTGCCTGTGGATGCTGCCCGGCGGCCACCGCCCGCCGCAGGGCGCGCTGCGCGAACGCTTCTTCCGCGACGGCCAGCGCACCTGGCTGCAGCCCCTGGACAGCACCCCCTGGCCCACCTGGGAAGAGGCCGTACCGCTGCCCTGTACCGCGGGCACGCTGGTGGTGTTCCATGGCCTGATGCCGCATGCCAGCCAGGCCAACCGCAGCCCACGCTCGCGCCTGGCCTACACGCTGCACGCCAGCGACGCCTCTGCCGGCTACGCTGTCAGCAACTGGATACGCCGCGATGGCACACTGCCGGTACGGGGTTTCCTCCTGCCCTGAAGGAGGTCAAGGGCCATGCCCAGTGTCAGCAAGTCCGCCAAGTCCCACACCACGGCCGCGCGCCAGCTCAGCGAGCTGAGCCTGGCCGTGCCGCAGGTGCTGTCACACCGCCTCACCCGCTTTGCCCTGGCCGGGGCAGCCCCCAAGGCCAGCGACCAGCGCGAATTCCGCGCCATGGTGGCGGAAAAGCAGCGGGCCTTTGTCGAGTCCTGGTGGGCCATGGGCCTGGAAAGGCTGCGGCAGCAACAACACCTGGCGCTGGCACTGTCCAGCGGGCTGTCGCCGCGGGCTGCCGTCAACCCGCTGGCGGCTGCGGCGCAGCAAGCGAGGCTGAGCCTGAGGCCGCTCAGGGCAGGTCGCAGCGGTTGGCCACCGTGTAGTCCACCACCTTCAGCCGGCCGCTGACAATCGCCTCGCGTGCAGCCTGCACGCGCTCGCGCATGGCCGGGGTGACCAGGGCCCGGTTGTGCTCGTCCATCGCCAGGTCCAGGCCGCCTTCTTTCAGGCCCAGGGACGTGACCCCGGGTTTGATCCCGTTGAACGCACTCTGTACCGCCAGGTCCACACGCTTGACGAGTGATGTCAGCACATGGCCCGGGTGCAAGTGGTTCTGGTTGCTGTCCACGCCGATGCTGAGCTTGCCGGCATCCCGCACGGCCTGCATCGCACCCAGGCCGGTGGTGCCCGCGGCGGCAAACACCACATCGGCACCCTGCGCCAATTGCGCACGCGCCAGTTCGGCGCCGCGCGCCGGGTCTGTCCAGGCGGCGGGGGTGCTGCCGGCCATGGCGGACACCCGCTTCACGCGCGCATCGGCGTGGCGAACACCCTGTTCATAGCCGCAGAGGTACTTGCGCACCAAGGGGATGTCCATGCCGCCCACAAAACCGACGGTTCCTGTGCGGCTGGCCATGGCCGCGAGCATGCCCACGAGGAACGCCGCTTCGTGCTCGCGGTAGACAAAACTCTGGACGTTGGGCGCGTCGACCACCGCGTCGACGATGGCAAAGCCCACGCGAGGGTGGTCTCGCGCCACGGTCTGGATGCTGCTGGCCTGCGGAAAGCCGATGCCCACGATGGGGTTGGCACCCCGCTCGGCAAACCGCCGCGCCGCCTGCTCACGCTGCGCGGCGTTGCCAATCTCGAACTCCAGGTAAGGCTTGCCCGTCTGCCGTTTCCAGGCCTCGGCGCCCTGGAAGGCGGCCTGGTTGAAGGAACGGTCAGCCTTGCCACCGAGTTCGTAGATGACGGCCGGCTGGGCAGCCGCCCACCCGGCCGCGGCGCATAGCGCCAGCACCAGCGCCCCAAGGCGTACCGCCGCCTGCATCAGAAGTTGGCCTTGAACTGCACACCCCAGGTGCGCGGCTCGTTGATGAAGCCGGTGTTGTTGTTGAAGTCGATGCCACCCACCACACGGATCTGGTTGGTGATGTTGCGGCCAAAGCCGGCCACTTCATACTTGCCCTTGCCAAAGACATAACCGACGCGCAGGCCACCTTCGGTGAGCGCCGGCCCGACAAACTCCCGCGCTTCATACAGGAAGAAGTTGACCTTGCTGCGGTAGACCCAGTCCGTCAGCACATAGAGCTCGCCGTCAGGGGTGGGCTTGGACCAGCGCAGCGTGAAGCTGACCGTGGTCTTGGGCGCCTGCGGCAGCGGGTTGCCGTCGATGCGGGCCCGCAGCGAGGGGTTGGCCTGCATGCCGACGTTGACGGTCGGGTCGGTCACCGTGCACTGTGCGCAGAAGGCCACCAGGAGGTTGGGGTCCTGGATGCGGGTGTCGTTGTAGCCCACGCCCAGGCTGGCCATCAGGTTGTCGCCGATCAGCGCCTGCATGTCGGCCTCGAAGCCGCGGCCCTTGGCCTTCTTCGCGTTGAGCAGGATGTTGGCATTGCCCGCGCCGCCCACGGCGGTGAGCTGCAGGTCCTTGACGGTGTAGTCGAACACGCTCACGTTCAGCCGCGCGCGGCGGTTGAGCAGGTCGGCCTTCACACCGGCTTCCACCGAGGTGTTGTTCTCCGGTCCGGCGACCGACTTGGCGTTGAAGGGGCCGGCGCTCTGCACGCTGCTGCCGCGGAAGCCCGTGGCTGCGCGCAGGTACAGGTTGACGTCCTTGTTCAGCGCATAGGAGCCAGAAATGTCCCAGCTGAGCTTGCTGTCGCTGGGCGAGGCGCCCAACCGGCCATCGGGCTCCTGGGCCCCCAGCTGGGCCAGCGTGCACTTGGCCGCCAGCACGCAGGGCACAAAGGCCGTGGTGTTGTAGGCCTCGACCGTCAGGTCCTTGTCGTCCTTGGTGTAGCGCAGGCCGGCGCGCAGCTGCGTCTGTGGATTGAGCTGCCAGTTCAGCGCGCCAAACACCGCCACGGCGCGGTTCTTCTGGCGGATGCGCTGGTAGCCATCCTGCGCATTGGTGGGGCTCAGCGAGTCGTAGCTGAAGCTCTCGATGCGGTAGTCCTCATCGAAGAAGAACAAGCCGGCCTGCCAGTTCAGCGGCCCCTTGTTGTCGGTTTCCAGGCGCAGTTCCTGCGTCAGCTGGCGGTGCTTGGGGATGCCGTCGGCGGTTTCGCTGGCAAACGGGATCAAACCCGGGCCGGATGCCGGCAGGAAGGACGCCCCGAAGCCGCCGTCGATGTCGCCGCGGCTGTAGGTGTTGACGTTTTCGTAGCCGGTGATCGAGTGCAGCGACAGCCCACCGCCCAGGCCCCAGCGCAAGCGCAGGTTGGCGCCCACGTTCTGCAGGTTGCTCTCGTTCTTGCCGTCGATGGAGATCTTCTTCGGGTCAAAACCGGGCACCAGGCTGTTGCTGCCGGTGCTGATGATGTTGGCGCGGAACAGGCGGGCAGAGCCGTCGTAGTCACGGGCGTGCACGTTGGCCAGCGCGCTGAAGTCCTTGCTGGGCTGGGTCAGCCACTGCAGGCGCACGGCGCTGTCGCGGTAGCCTTCCAGGTCTTGCGTGGGCTCGCCAGCCTGGGTGTTCTTCACCCAGTCGTTGCGCGTCTGGTTCAGCAGCGAGATGCGCAGCGCCGACGTCGGCCCGGTGGGCAGGTTGGCTGCGCCTTCCAGGTTGACGGTGCTGAAGGTGCCCACCGAGGCGCTGGCATAACCTTCGGTTTTGCCCAGGCGCGGACGGGCCGATTCAAACTTCACCACGCCGGCCGGGGTGTTGCGGCCAAACAGCGAGCCCTGCGGGCCACGCAGCACCTCGATGCGGTCCAGGTCGAATGCCGGGAAGCCCTTCAGGATGGGGTTCTCCTGCACCACGTCGTCGTAGATCAACGAGACGGGCTGCGAGGCGTTCAGCCGGAAATCGGTGTTGCCGTAGCCGCGGATGTAGAAGCGCGGGAAGGCCCGTCCGAACGAGGACTCGATGTTCAGGCTGGGCACGCGGCCCGACAGCATGCGGATGTCCTGGCCGCTGGTGTTCAGGGTGTCCAGCAGCTCGTTGCCGATGGTGCTGACCGAATTCGGGATGGCCTGGATGTTCTCGGCGCGGCGCTCGGCCGTCACGGTGATGACCGTCAGCTGGCCGGGCTCGGCGGCTGGAGTACTGCCCGAGGTCTGTGCCATCGCCAGCGGGGCCAGCAGCGGGCTGGCCAGCGACAGGCAGGCCAGGGCCGCAGCACGGGCCAGGCGCGTCGGCTGGGCGGGGGTCGAACGGTACATGCGGTGCGCTCCTGAAGAAGATGGCTTTGATCGGTTTGCAACAAAATGCAAGTGAATGGGATGCTAGGCCGAGTGCCCGGCGTTTGTCCTGCGCGCGCGCACCGGAAAGGCTCGCATTGGCTCGCGGCGCCGGGCAACTGTGGTTTCGTTGCCACTGCGGGCCAGGTCAAAGGCCGCAAGGGCTCGCCGTGCACAGGTTTGGGCGCGGGCCGCTACGATCGGTTGTCCGGTGTCCGGCCACGCCGGCGCCCTCCTCTGCCCCAGGGCTCTCACCCGCGGGCGAAAGCCTTGCACAAACCATGCCCGAACCGTCTTCCAGCGCCGACACCCCCCTGCCAGCCCCGTCAGGCCGCGATCCGCTGGCCAGCCTGTGGCTGGCCAGCACCGTCCGCATCCGCAGTGCCGCGGTGGCCGGCGCGGTGGCCGACGGCCGCTCGGGCTGGTTCTCGCTGCACCCGGAAGCCCAAGCACCGTTGGTGCAGCAGCTGGTCGACCGGCTGTGCAGCCACCCCATGGGCGCCCAGATGCCCGGGCTGGGTGTCTGGCGTCAGCTTGACGGCCAGCTCGGACAGCGCCGCCAGGAGCTTGAGCAGGCACTGGCCAGCCGCAGCCCTTCGGATGCACTGCGCGCACGGCTGGACTTCGCGTGCATAGCGGCGCTGATGGGCCATGGGGCGGGGCCGGCCTGGTCGTTTGACGACAACCGGGCACACGCGGTCCACCACCTGGCCCTGCCCGTGCACCGCCAGGGGCGCGACGATCTGCTGGCCATGCTCAACCAGGCCAGCGGCAACGGCGCCGACACACCGTCGGCCTCGAGTGCGCCGCCAGCGGAACCCGCGCCGGCCAGCCCCGTCGACATCCCTGCCAACGTTTCTACCGAGCGCCTGACCGGCAGCGAAGGCCTGACGGTGGCGCTGCTCCGGGGCTTCATGGCTGGCAGCTTCTCGGCCGACGCCGACGACCCCTTGCGCGTCGACGCGCGGGTGCTCAGCCGCATCGATGCGGCGGCGCTGCGGGCACTGTTTCAAGCCAGCCAGCACAACCCCCTGCCAGGGCTGGACGCACGCGCGGCGACCCTGCAGCGCTGGGGACGCTGCCTGGAGGCCCAGGGCCAGGGCCCGGGTTCACGCCCCAACGCGCTGCTGGACCCGTGGCGGGTCCCGGCCGGGCCCGACGGGCCCGTCCCGGTGGACCCTGCGGCGGTGCTGGAGCGGGTGGTGAGCCGCTGGGCGGAGGTCTTCCGCGCCGATGGGCGTGTGCTCGGCCTGCCCGCGGGCGATGTCTGGCCGCACCTGTGGGCCGGCGCCGCGTCACCCGGCGTCCACGGCAGCCAAGGCACCCCCGAGGGCGAGCGGGCGGTTGACCCCGGCACGGGCGGCTGGCTGCCACTGCACCAGCCGGCCCAGTGGCTGGTGTTCTCGCTGCTGGAGCCGCTGGCCCAGGCTGGCCTGGCACTGGCCGACGACCAGGGCCTGACGGCACTGGCCGCGGGCCGCGCGGGTGCGATGCTGCTGGACAGCGGCATCGCCGTGCCGCGGGCCACGCCCGACCTGCAACGCGAATGGAAAGTGGGCGACAGCTGGATCATCGAGTGGCGGGCGTTGACACTGCACTGCATGACGCAGGTGGCCGAACAGGCACGCGCCCAGTGCGCCGCCCGCGGGCTGGTGCTCACGCTCGCGCAGGTTCTGCAGCAGGGCGTGGAGGCCACGATATCGGCCCACGGCGGCGCTGGGCTTCAGGCGACCACACAACCCCGCTGCGCCAGCCCCATGGGCTTCTGAGCGCGGATCGCCATCGCCATGGTTCAGCCCGCATCCGGCACCCTCGGCGCTGATTCGCCGGGCGCCCGACACGGTGCAGGCACTGACGCCCCTTCCGTCACCCGACGGGCCGAACTGTGGCGGCGGATCGGCTGCGCGCTGCCACTGATCCAGGCTCCGATGGCCGGTGTGCAGGGCACCGCCTTGGCACTGGCCGTCTCCCGCGCCGATGGGCTGGGCTCCCTGCCCGCGGCGCTGTTGAGCCCTGAGGCCCTGCAGGCCGCCTTGGCCGAGCTGCAAACGGGCCTGCGGCAGGGCCCTGCACCCCGGCCCTACAACCTCAACTTCTTCTGCCACCCGCCACCCGGCGACTGCACGGCCGAGGAAGCCGCGTGGCGCGCGGCCCTGGCGCCCTTCTACGACGAGTTCGGGGTAGATCCCTCGGCGGCGTCGGCGGGCGGTGCGCGGGCGCCCTTCAGCGCCACGCTGTGCGACCTGATCGAGCCCTTCAGGCCGCCGGTACTGAGCTTCCATTTCGGGCTGCCGGCCGCCCCCTTGCTGCAACGGGCCAAGGCCTGGGGCGCGGTGGTGCTGGCCTCGGCCACCACGGTCGACGAAGGCCGCTGGCTGCAGGATCACGGCGTCGACGCCGTGATCGCCCAAGGGCTGGAGGCGGGTGGCCACCGCGGCCACTTCCTCAGCGACGACCTGAGCCGTCAGCAAGGCCTGTCCAGCCTGCTGCCGGCACTGCTGCAGGCCGTTCAGGTGCCCGTGATCGCCGCTGGCGGCATCGGCACGGCCGACGACGTGGCGGCGGTGATGCGGCTGGGTGCCGCGGGTGTGCAGGCCGGCACCGCCTACCTGCTGAGCGACGAGGCCACCACCAGCCCGCTGCACCGCCAGGCCCTGATGTCCGACGCTGCCCGCCACACCGCACTGACGCGGCTGTTCACCGGGCGCCCGGCGCGCGGCATCGTCAACCGGCTGATGCGGGCCTTGGGCCCGCTGAACCCGGTGGCGCCCCCGTTTCCGCAGGCCGCCGCGGCGCTGGCACCGCTGCGTGCCGCGGCCGAGGCCAGGGGTCTGCCCGACTTCACCCCACTGTGGTCAGGCCAGCACACCAGCGCCTGCCGCGCCGCGCCTGCTGCCGACATCACCGAGGCGCTCGCACGCGGTCTCAGCGGCCCGAGCGCGGCCGCTGCCACACCGTCACGCCCACCAGGAGGCCCGCCATGACCACCGCCGCTGTCCACGTGATGCAGCACCCGCTGCTGCAGCACAAGCTCACCCTGCTGCGCCGCAAGGACGTCAGCACGATGGGTTTTCGCCGCCTGCTGCACGAGATCGCCATGCTGATGGCCTATGAGGTCACGCGGGACATGCCCACGCAGCTGATCACCATCGAGACCCCGCTGGAGACGATGCAGTCGCCTGTGATCGACGGCAAGAAGACGGTGTTCGTGGTGATCATGCGCGCGGGCAACGGCCTTCTGGATGGCATGCTCGAGGTGGTCCCGGGCGCCCGTGTGGGACACGTGGGCCTCTACCGCGACCCCGACACCCTGCAGGCCGTGGAGTACTACTTCAAGATGCCGCAGGACATGCATGAGCGCGACGCCATCGTGCTGGACCCGATGCTGGCCACGGGCAACTCGGCCGCCGCCGCCGTCACCCGCCTGAAGGCCGAGAAGCCCCGATCGATCCGGTTGGTCTGCCTGCTCGCCGCCCCGGAAGGCCTGCAGGCCTTTCATGCCCAGCACCCGGATGTGCCCGTCCACACCGCGGCCGTGGACCGCTGCCTCAATGAGCATGGCTACATCCTGCCGGGGCTGGGTGATGCCGGAGACCGGCTCTTTGGCACCAAGTGAGCGCTGACAGCCGCCGGGCGCTTTCCGGCATGCACGGGCGGGAGGTCTTTGTCGCGGCCCCTAGAATCGGGGCACTCAAGACAGGCGCTGCCACGGGCTGGTCAGCGGCGCCTGCAGGGACATGCAGACAACACACCTCGAACATGAAACTCATCGGAGCACTCACCAGCCCCTACGTGCGCAAAGTGCGCATCGTCATGGCCGAAAAGAAGCTGGACTTCCAGCTCATCCTGGAGGACGTCTGGGCCGGCGACGAGATCCTCAAGTCCAACCCGTTGGGCAAGGTGCCCTGCCTGATCATGGAAGGCGGCGAGGCCGTCTTTGATTCCCGCGTGATCGTCGAGTACCTCGACACCCTGTCACCGGTGGGCAAGCTGATCCCAGCCTCCGGTCGTGAACGGGTAGAGGTCAGAACCTGGGAAGCCATGGCCGACGGCATCTGCGACGCGGCCATCCTCGCGCGCCTGGAAGCCACCTGGAAAGGCCGCCACGACGACCAACGCTGCCAGCCCTGGATCGACCGCCAGCTCAGCCGGGTCGACGCCGCCGTGGCGGCGATGAGCCGTGGCCTGGGCAGCAAGCCCTGGTGCTGCGGCAACCACTTCACCCTGGCCGACATCGCAGCCGGCTGCGCGCTGGGTTACCTCGATTTCCGCTTTCCGCAGATCGACTGGCGCACCCCGAACCGCAACCTGGCGCAGCTCTACGACAAGCTCAGCGCGCGTCAGAGCTTTCTGGAAACGAAGCCGCCGGTCTGAAGCTGCTGGCCTGCGCCACCGGCCAAAACAGCTCGAAGACCTTGTGCGGCCACGGGCCCGCGCCCTGGGCCGCCGCCAGCAGCGAGCCCGGTGCCATCAGCTGCGCAATGTCAAAGGCACTGGTGACCTTGCCGGCACAGCCGATGCGGATGCGCTCACGCAGGTTCAGGCCCACCAGGGTGTTGTGTACCAGCAGCAGGCCCTCCTGCAAGGGCACACCGACAGGGTCGGTGAGCTCCAGCGGCGCCGCCCCGGTGCCGCCCTCGGCCCCATCCACGACGATGAAGTCCGGCAGCAGCCCGCTGTCCAGCATCGCCTTGGCCACGGCAAAGCACTCCCTGGGGTGGCCGATGCACAGCTTGAATCCCACCGGCTTGCCGCCGAAGAGCTGGCGCAGCCGCTCGACAAACTGCAGCAGTTCCAGCGACGTGGAAAACGCGCTGTGCGCAGCCGGGCTGACACCGTCCACCCCCGCGGGCACACCCCGGGCCGCCGCGATCTCGGCGGTCACCTTGGGCCCAGGCAGCACGCCACCGTGTCCTGGCTTGGCGCCCCGGCTCAGCTTGATCTCGATCATCTTGATCGGCGGGTAGCGGGCCTGCTGGGCAAACCGTTCGGCGCTGAAGCCACCGGTGTCGTGGGCAAGACCGCCGCGGCGGGCACCGGCATTGAGGGCCAGCACCGCAGCTGCGCTGACCAAGCCAAAGCTCATCGCTGAGATGTTGAACACACTGGCGCTGTACGGCTGCGTGCAGGCGCTGCCGGCCGAACCGATGCGCACCCGGCAATCGTGGGTCGGCAGCACGGTGGGCGCCATGGAGTGGTTGATCCAGGCATAACCTTCGGCCTGCACGTCCAGCTGGGTGGCAAAGGGCCGCTTGTCGGATTCACCCTTGGCGCGCTGGTAGACCAGCGAACGCTGCTGGCGAGAGAACGGTGTGGCGTCGCGGTCGCCCTCGATGAAGTACTGGCGGCGCTCCGGGCGGATGCACTCCAGCAGGAAGCGCAGGTGGCCCATCACCGGGTAGTTGCGCAGCACCGCGTGGCGCTGCTGGTGGGTGTCGTGCCAGCCCAGCAGCACCAGCCCCAGTCACAGCAGCGCAAGGGGAAGTGGCGATCCAACGGGTCAAGCATGGGCGGTGTCCGTCGAAGGCGAGGCGTTGGACTCCAGGGCCTGTGCACACGGCGTCACGCGCTGGCCACGTCGTGCAGACACCGCACGACGCCAGCCTCGCTATACTGCCCCGTCAGCGCCGATTTGCACCAGCTTGCGGGCGCTCAATAAATTCCGCTAAACAGGGCCCCGGCAACCCGATGCGCACCTGTGGCGGCATCGGGTTTTTTGCGTGTGGTGACAGACACTTCCGGTTCCGTCGGCGCCGTGACGCCGCAGAGGATGCACTTCAACCAGCCGCTGCGCCTGCGCAGCGGGGCTGAGCTGCCGGCCTACACGCTGGTCTACGAGACCTACGGCAGCCTCAATGCGCGGCGCAGCAACGCGGTGCTGGTGTGCCACGCGCTCAACGCCAGCCACCACGTGGCCGGCACGCACGCGGGCAAGCCCCACAGCGAAGGCTGGTGGGACAACCTCGTCGGTCCTGGCAAGCCGTTGGACACCAACCGGTTCTTCGTGATCGGCATCAACAACCTCGGCTCGTGCTTCGGCTCCACCGGCCCGATGCACATCAACCCGGCCACCGGGCGTGTGTGGGGCGCCGACTTCCCCGTGGTGACCGTGGAGGACTGGGTCGATGCGCAGGCCAGGCTCGTCGAACGCCTGGGCATCACCCAGCTGGCGGCCGTCATCGGCGGCAGCCTGGGCGGCATGCAGGCCCTGGCCTGGTCGATCCGCTACCCGCAGCGGCTGCGCCACTGCATCGCGGTCGCCTCGGCACCCAACCTCTCGGCCCAGAACATCGCCTTCAACGAGGTAGCCCGCCGCGCCATCACGACCGACCCCGACTTCCACGGCGGCCACTTCTACGACCACGGCGCGGTGCCCCGGAGGGGCCTGCGGGTGGCGCGCATGATCGGCCACATCACCTACCTGTCGGACGACTCGATGGAGGCCAAGTTCGGGCGGGAGCTGCGTTCCACGGCCCTGGCCTATGACACCCAGTCGGTGGACTTCCAGATCGAGAGCTACCTGCGCTACCAGGGCGACAAGTTCAGCGAATACTTCGACGCCAACACCTACCTGCTGATCACCCGGGCGCTGGACTACTTCGACCCGGCACGCGACCATGGCGGCGACCTCTCCCGGGCCTTTGCCGTGGCGCGCGACCTGGCCTTCACCGTGATCAGCTTCACCACCGACTGGCGCTTCTCGCCGGCACGCTCGCGCGAGATCGTCAAGGCGCTGGTGGACAACCACATCCGCGTGGACTACGCCGAGATCGACGCGCCGCACGGCCATGACGCCTTCCTGCTGGAAGACGCGCGCTACCACGCGCTGCTGCGGGCCCGCTTCGCCCGGCTGGCGCGCACCCTGGACAGCGAGGGCTGAGACCATGTCACTGCGACAAGACCTCCAGGCCATCGCCTCGCTGGTGCCCAAGGGCTCGCGTGTGCTCGACCTCGGCTGCGGCGACGGCGAGCTGCTGGCCTACCTGCGTGATCAGAAGGGCTGCACCGGCTACGGCATCGAGATCGCCGACGCCAACGTGCTGGCCTGTGTGCAGCGCGGGGTGCCCGTGATCCAGCTGAACCTGGAGCAGGGGCTGGCGCTGTTTGCCGACGCCAGCTTTGACGTGGTGCTACAACTGGACACGCTGCAGAGCGTGCGCAACACCCAGCTGCTGCTGCGCGAGACGGCCCGTGTGGGCCGCATCGGCATTGCCAGCTTTCCCAACTTTGCGCACGCCCCCAACCGCTGGCGTGTGGCCCTGGGGCGCATGCCGATCTCACGCGCGCTGCCCTACCGCTGGTTTGACACGCCCAACCTGCGCTTTGGCACCCACGCCGACTTCGAAGCCCTGGCGCGTGAGAGCGGGCTGCGCATCACCGACAGCTTCGGGCTGCACAACGGCCAGGTGGTGCGGCGCTGGCCCAACCTGCTGGCCAGTGTGGCCGTCTTCCGCTTTGAGCGCGGGGCCAGTCAGCGCAGCCACCCGGGCGGCGGCGCCCTGCCACGACCCTGACACAGGGCAGGCCTTGCTGGCTGGCGCCTATCATCCGCGGATGAGTGCAACCACCGCATCCGAGCTTGTTGACCGCCTCCGTGCGGTTGGAGGGGACCGCCTGGCCGGCATGCGCCGCGGCGTCGAGAAAGAGAGCCTGCGCGTCAACGCCGATGGCCGGCTGTCACAGACACCCCACCCGCAGGCGCTGGGGTCGGCCCTGACGCACCCCTGCATCACCACCGACTTCAGCGAAGCCCAGCTCGAGCTCATCACCAGCGCCCACCTGAGCGTGGAGGCCTGCGCCGACGAACTCGCGCAGATCCACCGCTATGTGGCGCCGGTGCTGGGCGACGAGCGCATGTGGGTGGCCAGCATGCCCTGCCGGCTGCCGCCCGACGAGACCATCCCCATCGGCCGCTACGGCAGCAGCAACATCGGGCGTGCCAAGAGCATCTATCGCATGGGGCTGGGCCTGCGTTACGGCCGCCGCATGCAGACCATCTCCGGCATCCACTACAACTGGTCGCTGCCTGGGCTGGGGAACGACGACTACTTTGCGCTGATCCGCAACTTCCGGCGCCACAGCTTTGTGTTGCTGCGGCTGTTTGGGGCATCCCCGGCGGTCTGCAGCTGCTTTGTCGAAGGACGCCAGCATGTGTTGCAGGCCCTCGGGCCCGACACCCTGGGTCTGCCGCACGCCACGTCGCTGCGCATGGGACGGCTGGGTTACCAGAGCGATGCCCAGGCGGCGCTCAACGTCAGCTACAACGGGTTGGCCGGCTACGCCGCGTCACTGCACGGCGCCTTGACCACCCCGCATCCACCGTACGAGGCCATGGGCCTGCGCAACCTGGGCGGCGAGTACCACCAGCTGGCCACCAGCCTGCTGCAGATCGAGAGCGAGTTCTACAGCACCATCCGCCCCAAGCGCACCATCCGCCGCGGCGAACGGCCCCTGCATGCGCTGCGCGAACGGGGCGTGGAATACGTCGAGGTGCGCTGCATGGACCTGGACCCGTTTGAACCCGCCGGCATCTCGGCTGAGACCATGCGCTTCCTGGACGTCTTCCTGCTGCAGTGCCTGCTGATGGCCAGCCCCCCCGACACGCCGCAGGAAGCCGTGGCCATGAGCCGCAACCAGAACCTGGCGGCCGCCCACGGGCGCGAACCCGGCGTGGAGCTGGAACGCGACGGGGCGCTGGTGAGCCTGCAGCAATGGGGCCAGGAACTGATCGACGGCTGCGTGCCGCTGGCCGAGGAGCTGGACGCCGTGCTCGACACCGGCAACCGTTACCGTGACGCCGTGGCGACGGCCAGCACGCGCTGGCAACAACCCCAGACCAGCCCTTCGGCGCGCGTGCTGGAGACGATGCAGGCTGACTTCGGCGGCTCGTTCCATGCGTTGGTACAGGCACTGTCCAACATCGCGCAGCAGCATTGGCGGGCGCGGCCGCTGGAGCCCGCCAACGACACCCGCCTGGCCCTGACGGCCGAGGTGTCCTTGCGCGAGCAGCGCACGCGCGAGGAAGCCGACACCGTGCCCTTTGAAGACTACCGCGTGCAGTACTTGTCGCCCAGCCGCCTGCTGGTGTGAGCCGGCTGCCGCACCACCGCCCGAACGAAACACCATGAGCACCGAACCGACCCGCGCACCGGGCCCGTCAGCACAGCACATCCCGAGTGTCAGCACCGAACACATCGACCCGACCGGGCTGGAGATCTCGCTGTCCAGCGCGCTGGAGCTGTCTCAGCTGGGCCTGGGCCAGCTGGTGGACATCCGCCAGGCCTTCGAGCTGGACATGAAGGGGCGCATCCCAGACACCCTGCACATCCCGCTGTTCGAGGTCAAGCAGCTGCTGGGCCACCCCTTGACGGAAAACGAGCAGGAAACGCTGGATGCCGGCCAGCCCACACCGATGGACGTGCAGGGCTTCTTCACCACCGTCAACCGGCTGCACCATGGGCGCGACAACATCGTGCTGCTGGTGTGCAACAGCGGCCGGCGCAGCCTGTATGCGGCCCAGTTGCTGCGTTCCATGGGCTACCCGAAGACCCTGAGTGTTGCGGGCGGGTTTCAGGCCTGGAAGAAGCTGCAGAACCCGGCCTGACCCGAAGGCGCCTGCGGTTCTCAGGGCCGGCGCGCCCGGGGGCCCTGGGAAGGCCGTGCGACGCTCAGAACGGAATGTCGTCGTCCATGTCGTCGAACCCGGTCGACGACTTCTGCGGCACAGGCCGCTGGGCGGCCGGGGCTGAAGGACGGCTCTGAGGGGCGCTGCGCATCGGTGGCGCGCTGCTGCCGCCTTCATCACCCATGCCGCCCATGCCACCGCCTTCACGCCCGCCAAGCAGCTGCATTTCCGAGGCGACGATGTCCGTGGTGTTGCGCTCGATGCCGTCCTTGTCGGTGTACTTGCCGTACTTCAGGCGGCCTTCGATGTACACCGGCCGACCCTTCTTGAGGTATTCGCCGGCAATCTCGGCGAGCCGGTCGTAGAAGGTGACGCGGTGCCACTGGGTGTCTTCCACCATCTCACCGCTGGTCTTGTCCTTGCGGCGGCTGGAGGTGGCGATCGAGACTGAGCAGATGGCGGAGCCGCTGGGTGCATAACGCACCTCGGGGTCGCGCCCGCAATTGCCGATGAGAATGACTTTGTTGACTGAGGCCATGCTGCGCTCCTGGGGGATGGTGTCGGCGCGGCGGTGACGCTGCCGGCCCGTGAGGTGATTGGGTGCACTGATGATAACGACAGGCCCGCACGCCAGATCCCTCGCCGGGGGCACCCCGCCACAAAGTGACCCCGTCGGGGCCCCCCGCACCCCCCTCCTCAGATCCCCCGCGCCGCCACACCCCGCGGCGACGGAATGGCCCCAACCAGGACCGATGGGGGCAAGGGCTCGCATACCATGTGAGCCGCCCCATGCACCCCCAGGCCATGCTGCTGACCGAGTCCTCGCCAACCCCCTCCGCCGCCGCGCCCGGCAGCCTGCAGGGCATCCTGCAGCAGGTGTTTGGCTATGGGCAGTTTCGCGGCCTGCAGGGCGACATCGTCCAGCACGTGAGCAGCGGCGGCGACGCCCTGGTGCTGATGCCCACCGGGGGCGGCAAGAGCCTCTGTTACCAGGTCCCGGCCATCGCCCGGCACCGCGCCGGCCAGGGCGTGACACTGGTGGTCAGCCCCTTGATCGCGCTGATGCACGACCAGGTCGGCGCGCTGGAAGAGGCCGGGGTGCACGCTGCCTTCCTGAACAGCACACTGGACGGCGACGACACCCGGCGCGTGGAACGTGAACTGCTCAGCGGGCGGCTGGTGCTGCTCTACGCCGCGCCAGAACGCATCCTGACGCCGCGTTTCCTGGGCATGCTGGATTCACTGCACGAGCGCGGCCTGTTCAGCCTGCTGGCCATCGACGAAGCCCATTGCGTGAGCCAGTGGGGGCACGATTTCCGCGAAGAGTACCTGGCCCTGTCATCGCTGCATGAACGTTATGCCAGCGTGCCGCGCCTGGCGCTCACGGCCACCGCCGACGCCCACACCCGGGCCGACATCATCGAACGCCTGAAGCTGCAGGACGCGCGCCAGTTTGTGGCCAGCTTCGACAGGCCCAACATCCGCTACACCATCGTCGAGAAGGACAACGCGCGCCAGCAGCTGCTGCGCTTCCTGCGCGACGAACACGACGGTGACGCCGGCATCGTCTACTGCCAGAGCCGGCGCAAGGTGGAAGAGACGGCCGAGTGGCTGGTGCAGCAGGGCATCCACGCGCTGCCCTACCACGCAGGGCTGGATGCCGACCTGCGCCGTCGCCACCAGGACCGCTTCCTGCGCGAGGACGGCCTGGTGATGGTGGCCACCATCGCCTTTGGCATGGGCATCGACAAGCCCGATGTGCGCTTTGTGGCCCACCTGGACCTCCCCAAGAACATCGAGGGCTACTACCAGGAGACGGGCCGCGCTGGCCGCGACGGCGAGGCGGCCGACGCCTGGATGGCCTACGGCCTGGCCGATGTGGTCAACCAGCGCCGCATGATCGACGAGGGTGAGGCCGAGGAAGACTTCAAGCGCCTGCAGCGCGCCAAGCTCGATGCGCTGCTGGCCCTGGCCGAAGCGCACGATTGCCGGCGTGTGCGGCTGCTGGGCTACTTCGGCGAGGCCTACCACCAGCCCGTGCACTGCGGCAACTGCGACAACTGCCTGCAGCCGCCCGAGACCTGGGACGCCACCGAGGCCGCCCGCATGGCGCTGTCGTGCATCTACCGCTTCCAGCAGCACAGCGGCCTGAGCTTCGGTGCGGGCCACCTGATCGATGTGCTGCGCGGCAAGAGCACCGACAAGACCCGCCAGCATGGGCATGAAAGCCTCAGCACCTTTGGCGTCGGCGGCACCATCAGCGAAGCCCAGTGGCGCGGCGTGCTGCGCCAGCTGATCGCGCTGGGTTACCTGAGAAGTGAAGGTGAGTACAACACCTTGGTGCTCACCCCCACCTCGCGCGCCGTGCTGCGGGGCGACGTGCCGCTGCTGCTGCGGGTGCCCAGCCTGCCGGTGGCCAAGGCCAGCCGCAGTGGGCGCACCGTGCGTGATGGCCGTTCAGCGTCTGCCGCGGCCTCACGCGAGGCGGCAGCCGAACCGCTGGACGACGACGCCCAGGACCGCCTGGCTCGGCTGAAGGCCTGGCGCGCCGAACTCGCACGCGAACACAACCTGCCGGCCTACGTGGTGTTCCACGACGCCACGCTCAAGCAGATGGCCCGCCAATGCCCGGCCACGCTGGACGAGCTGGCCGGGATCAGCGGGGTCGGCGCGAAGAAGCTCGAGGCCTACGGGCGCGAGCTTCTGCGGGTGCTGGCGTCGTGAGCGCCTGAGCAAACCGCCACCCGCGCCAGCCGTACCGCCAGGGCCATTCGGTCAGGCCCTGTCCCTTCAGTGCTTGTGGCCCTTGTGCTCGTCGGCCTTGGGGTTGCCGGCCAGTGGGCGCACGGGCACCTTCAGTTCCAGGGTTTCGGTCTTGCCGTCCTTGCCGGCAATCACCATGCTGACCGGCACGGTGTCACCGGGCTTCAGTGGCTGCTTCAGGTCCAGCAGCATCACGTGGTAGCCGCCGGGCTTGAGGTCCACCGCCTTGCCGGCCGGCAGCTCCAGGCCATTGCTCAGCGCGCGCATGCGCATCACGTTGCCTTCCATGGCCATCTCGTGGATCTCCACCACGCCCGCCACCGACGAACTGGCCGACACCAGCCGGCCGCCCTGGGCCGAGGTGATCTGCGCAAACATCCCCGTGCCCTTCTGCTGCGCCACGGTGCCCCGCACCCAAGCGTCCTTGACCACCGTCTGTGCCCACGTGGCGACACTACCCAGGCCGAGGGCGGCGGCCACCGCGACACCCCACAGCGGCTGGGCCGCGTGCCTGAATGCCTGACGCAGCCCACCTTGGACACACGGTTTGCGCGCACTGTTCAACTCAACCATCTCCACACTCCTTGAGGCGCCCGCGGGCGCCGGAACGACCACCACCGGGTACGCCGCACGCGCTGACGCACCCACCCGTTGGCGGGTACCCGCAGTTTAGCGAGCAGCCCGCCCCGGCGAACAAACCCGCCGACGAGGCGGGCTTCGGGAATAATGCCTGTATGGCCATACAGACCGACGGCTTCTCATCGCGCCCCGGGCCCCGCTCGAGCGGCTCTGCACCGGCGGCCAACGCCAGCACGGCGGGCGTGCGGGTGGTGGGCGCTGAAAGCAGTTCCCCCAACGAGGAAGCCATCGAGCGGGCATTGCGCCCCAAGGGCCTGGCCGAGTACGTGGGCCAGGCCAAGGCCCGTGAACAGCTCGAAATCTTCATCGGTGCGGCACGCCAGCGTTCAGAGGCGCTCGACCACGTCCTGCTGTTTGGCCCACCCGGCCTGGGCAAGACCACGCTGTCCCACATCATCGCCAACGAGCTGGGCGTGAAGCTGCGCCAGACCTCCGGGCCGGTGCTGGAAAAGCCCAAGGACCTGGCCGCGCTGCTGACCAACCTGGAAAAGAACGACGTCCTGTTCATCGACGAGATCCACCGCCTGAGCCCGGTCGTCGAAGAGATCCTCTACCCGGCGCTGGAGGACTACCAGATCGACATCATGATCGGCGAGGGCCCGGCCGCGCGCTCCATCAAGCTCGACCTGCAACCGTTCACGCTGGTGGGCGCCACCACCCGCGCCGGCATGCTGACCAACCCGCTGCGCGACCGCTTTGGCATCGTCGCGCGGCTGGAGTTCTACACCGACGCCGAACTGGCGCTGATCGTCACGCGCTCGGCCGGGTTGCTGCAGGTGCCCATCGACACCGACGGCGCGCTGGAGATCGCCCGCCGCTCACGGGGCACGCCGCGCATCGCCAACCGGCTGCTGCGCCGCGTGCGCGACTATGCGCAGGTGAAGTCCGACGGCCGGGTCGATGTCGGCGTGGCCGACCGCGCGCTGCGCATGCTGGACGTCGACGCCCGCGGCTTTGACCTGATGGACCGCAAGCTGCTCGAAGCCGTGGTCCACCGCTTTGATGGCGGCCCGGTGGGGCTGGAAAACCTGGCCGCGGCCATTGGTGAAGAGGCCGGCACCATCGAGGACGTGATCGAGCCCTTCTTGATCCAGCAGGGCTTTCTGCAGCGCACGCCGCGCGGGCGGGTGGCCACGCTGGCCACCTGGCGCCACCTCGGCCTGACGCCGCCCTCGCGCGCCGGCGAGCTGTTCAGCGAAGGCTGAAGCCCCGCAACCGGCGGCGCGGGTGGCGCCTCAGGCCGCCGGCAGCCCGGTGGGCGCCAGGCCCTCCAGGTGCTGCGCATCGTTCCAGCCCACCAGCATCAGGCCCTCGTCGGCCCACAACAGCCGGTTGATGCTGGCATTGCCCAACTGCCAGGTGCGCGGCGCCTGAAGGCCGGCACGGCTGGCACTGCGGTAGAACATGTCCAGCACGCCGCCGTGGGCCACCAGCGCAATCGACTCGCCTCGGTGGCGCTGCACGATGCGGCGCACGGCGTCCAGACAGCGCTCGTAGAAGGCGGGCAGGCTCTCACCGCCACCGGGTGGCTCGAAGGCCGGGTCGCGGGTGCGCCAGGCCGCGGCTGCCTGCGGCCAGTGCGTGTCGATCTGGGTGTAGGTGTGGCCTTCAAAATCGCCGAAGCAGCGCTCGCGAAGGCCCTTGTCCAGATGAACGGACAAGCCGCGTGCGGCAGCCAACGGCGCAGCGGTCATGCGCGCGCGCAGCAGGTCTGACGCGTAGATGGCCTGCAGATCTTCATCGCCCAGCGCCTGGGCCAGGCGTTGCGCCTGCGCCTGGCCGATGTCGTTGAGCGGGATGTCGGTGTGGCCCTGCATGCGCTGGGCCACGTTCCAGTCGGTTTCACCGTGGCGGATGGCCAGGATGCGCGTGGGCATCGGGGCCTCAGGGGCGCAGGCGCCGGTTCAGGGTGTAGGTACCGGACAAGGTGGCCGCATCCAGCATCAAGCCCGCCAGGGCCTCGCGGACCTGGGCACCCGTGAAGTGGCCTTCCACGGGCAGGCGCGGCACGTTCAGCGCGTAGAGCGTGAAGACGTAATGGTGGACGAGCGAATCGTTGAACGGTGGAAACGGGCCGTCGTACCCAAAGTACGAGCCTGACATGTCGGGGTTGTTGGCAAACCAGCCGGTGTAGTCGTTCAGGCCCTGGCGCGCACCGCGCAGGGCCTGCGGGCCGGGCTTGCCGCGCGCGCTGAAGCCGCGGCTGAACTCACCCTCGGCGATCTCGCTGGGCGACGGCGGAAGATCCACCAGCACCCAGTGGAAAAAATCGACGCGAGGAAGATCGGCCGGGACTTCCCTGTCGGGCTGGTTGACATCGTCGCCCCGGCTGGGCACATCAAAGTCGTGGCAGATCAGGGCCAGCGAGCGGGTGCCCGCGGGCAGATCGCTCCAGGCAAGGTGCGGATTGAGGTTGTCGGAAAAGTCGACGCTGCCGTCGGCCGACAAGGTACCAGCGGCATAACGCGCGGGGATGCGTTCACCGTTGGACCAGCTCTGGCTCATCAGTTTCATCGTTTGTCTGCTCCCGAGAGCACAAGATCGCCCATGGGCGCCATCCCCTATTGTGCAACCGGCCAGCGCCGCCGAGCGGCGCTCAAACGCCCCAGACGATGGGTTCGCGGCCCGCATGGGCCTGCCGGATCATCTCCATCAGCGGCCACCAGCGCTGCCGCAACGGCAGCTCGTCAGCCGTCGAGGCCGGTGCGTCGGCCCCGACGGCACCCGGGGCCAGCGGCCCCCCTTCGGCAGCCTGCGCCCGACGCCGAGTGTCGTCGTCCACGGCCTCCTGAAGCCGCGCCAGCACCGAAGGCATGTCCTGCACCTCGATGATGCCCTGCGCCGAGGGCTCCCGGCCCAGCACCTTCAGGGCGCGCTCAGCATGCGGCTTGAGCATGAGAAGGTCTCCCGTGGCCTTGCATTTGAAACGGTACATCGGTCCCACCCCTGGTTGGGCAACCGGGCGACCGCCGCCCGGTCGAGCGCTGGCCAGCGCCTGCACGACCGATTGTGCTACGCACTGACGGCGTGCCGAGGGGGGACATGGTGGCCTGAAGGGACCACTCAGGCCTAGAATTTGTGTTCACGAGAAGCTGAGGCGGCCAAGGCAGCGGCGCTGCAGCCCAGAATCCACTCAGGAGACATTCCCATGAGGATCTTGATTGCTGAAGACGATCAGGTGTTGGCTGATGGCTTGCTGCGTTCCTTGCGGGCAGCGGGTTATGCGGTTGACCAGGTGGCCAGCGGCAGCGAGGCTGACGCCGCATTGGCTTCCCACGAATTTGACCTGCTCATCCTCGACCTCGGCCTGCCCAAGATGCACGGCCTGGAAGTGCTGCGCAAGCTGCGGGGCCGTGGCTCGTCGCTGCCGGTGCTGATCCTCACCGCGGCCGACAGTGTCGAGCAGCGTGTCAAGGGTCTGGACCTCGGCGCCGACGACTTCATGGCCAAGCCCTTCTCGCTGCAGGAACTTGAAGCGCGGGTGCGTGCACTCACGCGCCGTGGCCTGGGCAGTGCGTCATCGATCATCAAGCACGGGCCGCTGAGCTTCGACGCCACGGGGCGTGTCGCCTACTTCGGCGAACAGATGCTCGAACTCTCGGCGCGCGAGCTCAGCCTGCTGGAGGTGCTGCTGCAGCGCGCCGGGCGCCTGGTCAGCAAGGACCAGCTCGTTGAACGCCTGTGCGAGTGGGGCGAAGAGGTCAGCACCAACGCCATCGAGGTCTACATCCACCGGCTGCGCAAGAAGATCGAGCAGGGTCCGGTGCGCATCGCCACCGTTCGCGGGCTCGGCTACTGCCTGGAAAAGATCCAGGCTTGAGGGCCCTGCCGGCCGCTGACCGACGGCGTGTGGCTGGCGCACGCCCTGACCGGTGCCACGCATGCCCCTGACCGAGCGTCGCGCGCAGCGCTCGCTGTTCGGCGAGATCCTCGACTGGATGCTCGCACCGCTGCTGCTGCTGTGGCCCATGAGCCTGGTGATCACGGGCGTGGTGGCCAGCGACATTGCCAATCGCCCCTATGACCGTGAACTGGGCGAACGCGCGATGCTGCTGGCGAGGCAGGTGGTCATCGAGACCCAGGCGGCGAGCGCCCGCAACCCCCTGGGGCTGCCCGCGGTGCGTATCGCCGACAAACCCCTGGTGCGGCTCCTGCTGCGCCAGGACGAGGTCGATCAGGTCTTCATCCAGATCCTGGGCGCTCGCGGCGAGCTCGTCGAGGGTGACCGCGAACTGCCGGTACCCGAAGACGCACTCAGGAAGGCGAGCGTACAGATGCGCGATGAGCGCATCCGCGAAGAGCCGGTACGGGTGGCCTACCTGTGGGTTCCGATCGACGGTCACCCGCAACTTCCCGGCGTGCTGGTGCAGATCGCCGAGACCCTGCGCAAACGTTCGCAGCTGACCACCGAGATCGTCAAGGGCGTGATCCTGCCGCAGTTCATCGTGCTGCCCCTGGCCGTGTTGCTGGTGTGGCTGGCGCTGGCCCGCGGGCTGAACCCGCTGAACCGGCTGCAGCTGCGCATCCGCAGCCGCGAGAGCACCGACCTCAGTCCCATCGAGGAGCTGGACGCGCCCGAGGAAGTTGCGCCGCTGGTTCGCGCCATCAACGACCTGCTGGCCCGGCTCGACCAATCCATCACCGCGCAGAAGCACTTTCTGGCCGATGCGGCCCACCAACTGAAGACGCCGCTGGCGGGGCTGCGCACGCAGGCCGAATTGGCCACCCGTGAAATCGACGCGGGAACCAACGACCCCCGCACACTGAAGGCGGCCCTGCACAACATCGCCCTGTCCAGCGAACGGGCGGCCCACTCCGTGAACCAGTTGCTGGCCATGGCGCGTGCCGAGAACAGCGACATCAACGCCATCCGTCAGCGCTTCAACCTGGCCACCTGTGTCCGCGACGCCTTGCACGACTTTGTGCCCACCGCCCTGGAAAAGCGCATCGACATCGGCTACGAAGGGCCTGAACCCTCCCCGGCGACGCTGATGGTCGGCCAACCGGTGCTGGTGTCGGAACTGGTGCGCAACCTGATCGACAACGCGCTGAAGTACACCCCGAACGATGGCCTGGTGACGGTGCGGCTGGCCGACAACCCCACCGCCGGCGAGTTTGTGCTGCAGGTCGAGGACTCCGGGCCGGGCATTCCCCCGGCCGAGCGCGAGAGGGTCTTCCAGCCCTTCTACCGCACCCTGGGCACCGGCGTCGATGGCACCGGCCTGGGCCTGGCCATCGTGCTGGAGATCGCCCAGCGCCATGGCGCCACGGTGACCATCGAGGATGCTCCGGAGCGGCCTGGCACCGACACCCTGCACCCCCGCGATGCCGGCAGCGGCCCTGGCGCGCTCTTCACCGTGCGCCTGCCCAAGCGGCCGCCCACACTCTGAGCGGCAGCGGGTGCCCCCAAGGCCCCGCGGCCCTCAGCTCTGCATCAGGCGGCGACTGCGGGCCACCGACATCAGGATGCCCAGGCTCAAGCCCAGCGTGACCATCGCCGTGCCGCCATAGCTGATGAACGGCAGGGGCACGCCCACCACCGGCAGGATGCCGCTGACCATGCCGATGTTCACGAAGACATAGGTGAACAGGCTCAGCGAAATGGACCCCGCCAGAAGGCGCGAAAACGTCGTCGGCGCATCGCCCGCAATCAGCAGCGAACGCAGGATCAGGAAGCTGAAGGCCAGCAGCAGCAGAATCACGCCGATCAAGCCGAACTCTTCGCTCAACGCGGCAAAGATGAAGTCGGTGGTGCGCTCGGGGATGAACTCCAGGTGGGTCTGCGTCCCGGCCATGAAGCCCTTGCCGGTGAGCCCGCCGGAGCCGATGGCGATCAGCCCCTGGATGATGTGAAAGCCCTTGCCCAGCGGGTCCTTGGTGGGGTCCAGCAGGGTGCAGACCCGGTGCTTCTGATAATCGTGCAGCACCTGCCAGTCGACACCGGGCTGGCACAGCACCGGCTCGCTGAGCACCAATGCGACGATGCCGCCGCCCGCCAGCAGCAGCACCGGCAGGATCAGCCACCACGTCAGGCCGGCAAAGAAGATCACGTACAGACCGGCGCTCAGGATCAGCAGCCCGGTGCCCAGATCGGGCTGCTTGATCACCAGCGCCACCGGCACCAGCAGGATCAGCGCGGCCAGCGCAAAGTCAGCGGGCCTGACATCGGCCTCCCGCTTCTGGAAGAACCAGGCCAGCATGAGCGGTGCCGCGATCTTCAGGATCTCGCTGGGCTGGATCACCAGGCCGCCCAGGTCGAGCCAGCGCGTGGCGCCCTTCTTGGTGATGCCAAAGAACTCGGTTGCCAGCAGGAGCACCACCCCGAGCAGGTACAGCGGCACCGCCAGGTTCATCAGCTTCTGCGGAGGCACCTGCGACACCACAAACAACACCGCCAGCGCCAGCAGCATGTTGCGCGCGTGCGTGACAAACCGCGTGCCGTGGTCATAACCGGCGGAATACATCACCACCAGGCCCATCAGGGCCAGCAGCCCGATGGCCAGGGCCAGGGGTGCGTCAAAGCCCTTGAACCAGGGCGTCACCCGGTGCCACAGGCGGGGTGACTCGAAGCTGCTCATCATGGCTGGGGCCCGCCCATGCGCGTCGGCAGCGGCACTTCCGAGGCCAGCCGGGCCTGGCCGATGGGCGCCGCCGAGCGGCCTTGCTGGGTCAGCACGATGTCCTCTTCGCTCGGGTAGCGGCCCAGCAGCAGGTAATCAAACACGCGTCGGGCGATGGGCGCAGCCGCCTCGGCACCGAAGCCCGCGTTCTCGACGATCACCGCCAGGGCCACCCGAGGCTGGTCCACCGGCGCCATGGCGATGTACCAGGAGTGGTCGCGCTTGTGCTCCTCCATCTTGGCCGCGTTGTACTTCTCGTTCTTGCCGATGCCCACTGCCTGCGCCGTGCCGGTCTTGCCACCACTGGTGTACGTGGCGCCGGCAAATACGCGCGTGGACGTCCCTTCCTGCGTGACAGCGTACAAGGCCTTCTTGATCAGCTCCACCTGTTCGGGCACCAGGCCCAGCGGCGCCAGTGCAGGGCGCTGCGCCAGCGTCCGCTGGCGCGTGACCACATCCTCGACCTCGCGCACCAGACGCGGTGCGTGCCGCTGGCCGCCCGAGACGAGCGTGGCCGTCGCATGCGCCAGCTGCAGCGCGGTGAAGTGGTTGTACCCCTGCCCGATTCCCAGCGAGATGGTCTCGCCGGCGTACCACTTCTGCTGCTCGGGCTTGCGGTAGGCGCGGCGCTTCCATTCGGTCGACGGCAGCACACCGGTGACTTCGTTTTCCAGGTCGATGCCCGTCCTGACCCCAAAGCCGAAGGGCTGCAGGTGCTGGTGCATCAGGTCGACACCCATCTCGTTGGCCAGGGTGTAGTAGTAGACGTTGCTGGACTTGACGATGGACCGATGCATGTCCACCGGGCCGAGGCCACCGTCACCATGGCTGCGGAAGGTGTGGTTGCCGAAGGTGAAGCTGCCGTTGTCCTGGACGACCGTATGGGGGCCGCGGGTGCCGCTGGTCATGGCCGCCATGGCCATGAAGGGCTTGAAGGTCGACCCCGGTGGGTAGGTTCCCCGCAGCGCGCGGTTCAGCAGCGGCTTGTCCAGGCTCTCGTTGAGCTCGCGCCAGCTTTCGGTGTCGATGCCATCGACAAACAGGTTGGGGTCGAAGGTGGGCATGCTGACAAAGGCCAGCACTTCGCCGTTGCGCGGGTCGATGGCCACCAGGGCGCCGCGGCGCTGGCCAAACAAACGCTCGACCAGCGCCTGCAGCCTGATGTCGATGGACAGCATCAGGCTGTTGCCGGGTGTGGCCGGCTGGCTGCGCAGGCGGCGCACGGCGCGGCCGGCGGCGCTGGTCTCGACCTCCTCAAAGCCGGTGGTGCCGTGAAGCTCGGTCTCGTAGGCCTGCTCCAGACCCAGCTTGCCGATGTATTCCGTGCCCTTGTAGTTGGCCTGGCGTTCCTCCGGCCAGTCCTCCATCGCTGACTTCTCGTACTGGTTGACGCGCCCGATGTAGCCCAGCAGGTGGCTGCCCGTCTCGCCCAACGGGTAACTGCGGAACAACCGGGCCTTGATCTCGACACCCGGGAACTGGAAGCGGCGCGCGGTGAACCGCGCCACTTCCTCGTCGCTGAGCCGGCTGCGGATGGGCACGGTCTCCGCACCCTTGAGCTCCTCTTGCAGGCGCTTGAAGCGGCGGCGGTCGCGAGGCGAAATCTCCACCACCGCGGCGAGTTCCTCAATCAGCGCATCGAGTTCGGCTGCGCTGCGCCGGGGCGAAATCTCCAGCGTGTAGGCCGAATAGTTGTTGGCCAGCACCACACCGTTGCGGTCGACGATCAGGCCGCGGTTGGGCACGATGGGCACCACCGCGATGCGGTTGGCTTCGGCCTGCAGCGCATACGCATCGTGGCGCATGACCTGCAGGTAGACCATGCGCGAGGCCAGCAGCACCACGCCCAGCAGTACAAAGGCGGCCGCGGCCAGCAGACGGGCCCGGAAGCGGTCCAACTCGCGTTCGAGGTTCTTCAACTCCATCGCTGTGGGCTCATGGTCGCCGAGTTGACGGCGTTACAGAGGTCGGTTGGCATCGCGGTCGGGCGCACGACGTTGTGGCGCCAGCAGCAGCAACGATGCCAGTGGCCACATCATGGCCTCGAAGAACGGGCTCAGCATGACGCCCCAGCCCGGAAACATGCCGCCCACCGACAGCCGGGCCAGCACCGACACCAGCTTGGCCACCACAAACAGCGGCAGGATCTGCACCGCCTGGGCCAGCGGGCCGAACCACAGCAGGCGACGGTGCACGGCAATGGCGCCGAAGCTGAGCAGCGTGTAGGCCAGCGCGTGCTGGCCCATGCGGGCGCCTTCGTGGACGTCGGTCAGCAGCCCGAAGAGAAAGGCCACGCCCAGGCCGACCTTGCGCGGCTGGTGGACGCTCCAGAACACCAGGACGATCGCCAGCCAGTCGGGCATGCCGGCCACGCTGGCTGACGGCAGCATGTTGGCCACAAAGGCCAGCGCCAGCGTGAAGGCCACAAAAAACGGGTTGACCGGCAGCAGCAGTTGATCGGTGGCGCGGGGCAGCAGCATGGTGGCGGCGAAGGGGCCTCTGTGAGCGCGTTCAGCGGATGGCGTCGCGCGGCAGCCGTGCGGGCGGCGTGGCCCGCGCACCCGGGGCGGCGGCGTTGGACGTCGAAGGGGCCGAGGCGGCGTCATTGGGTCGCGGCGGCAATTGAAGGTTCATGGGCTCCAGCACCAGCACGTGGCGCACACCGCCCGCGGGCGCTGCCACCGTGAGGTCGATCCTGGCAAAGCCCGAGTCGGCTCGGCGCTCCACCTTCAGCACCTTGGCCACCGCCAGGCCGGGCGGGTACAGCCCGTCCAGGCCGCTGGTGACCAGTTCGTCGCCTTCCTGGACGTCGGCGTTGCCGGCCATGAAACGCAGCTCCAGGCCGGGGTTGGCACCGCCACCCGCACCGCCGCTGGTGGCGCTGCGCTGCTGCGTGCGCAGGTTGATCACGGGCACCGAGGCATCGCGGTCGGTCAGCAGCGTCACCTCGGCGTTCAGCGGGTAGACACGTGTCACCTGGCCCAGCAGCCCACGTTCGTTGACCACCGGAGAACCGCGTTGGATACCGTTGGCGCTGCCCCGGTCGATGATCACCTTGCGGGAAAACGGGTCGGCCGCCTCGAACAGTATTTCGGCGGCGGTGGTCTTGACCTGCAGCGCCCCGCGCAACTGCAGCAGTCCACGCAGGCGCTGGTTTTCGCGGACCAGTTCGTCGAGTTGGGTGGCGCGTTGCGTCTGGCGCACCAGCTCCGCCTGCGCAACACGTTCGCTGTACAAGGCCGCGCGAAGGCCGGCAAGGTAGTCGTTCGCGTCAGACACCATCTGGGCCGGTGCCTGCAGGACACGCTGCAGAGGCAGCAGCGCGGTGGCCAGCGTGGCGCGCAGCGGCTCAACAAAGCCGAAGCGCGTGTCGCTGGCCATCAGGAAGATGGCCAGTGCGGCAAAGAAGACGAGCCGGGTGATCGCCGACGGGCCCTGGCGAAAGAACGGCGGTGGGGTTCTGTCCAGCGTCCCCAGCGGCATGTCACGGCTTCCACGCCCCGCAGGGGGCTCATTCCGAAGTGAAGATGGTGCCCAGGCGCTCCATGCGCTCGAGGGCCATGCCGCAGCCACGCACGACGCAGGTCAGGGGGTCTTCGGCCACCAGCACCGGCAGCCCGGTTTCTTCGGCCAGCAGGCGGTCGAGGTCGCGCAGCAGGGCGCCGCCTCCGGTGAGCATCATGCCCCGCTCGGCGATGTCGGCGCCGAGTTCCGGCGGCGTCTGTTCCAGCGCATTCTTGACCGAGCTGACGATCTGGTTGAGCGGGTCGGTCAGGGCTTCCAGGATCTCGTTGGAGCTGATGGTGAAGGAACGCGGCACACCTTCGGAGAGGTTGCGGCCCTTCACTTCCATTTCCTTGACTTCGCTGCCCGGGAAGGCCGAGCCGATTTCCTTCTTGATGGCTTCAGCCGTGGGCTCACCGATGAGCATGCCGTAGTTGCGGCGGATGTAGTTGATGATGGCTTCATCGAACTTGTCGCCGCCCACCCGGACACTGCCCTTGTAGACCATGCCACCCAGGGAGATCACGCCGACTTCGGTGGTGCCGCCGCCGATGTCCACCACCATGGAGCCCGACGCTTCCGACACCGGCAGGCCAGCGCCAATGGCCGCGGCCATGGGTTCTTCGATCAGGTAGACGTCGCTGGCCCCGGCCCCGAGGGCCGATTCGCGGATGGCACGGCGCTCAACCTGCGTGGAGCCGCAGGGCACGCAGATGATGATGCGCGGGCTGGGCTTCATCATCGAGCGCGGGTGCACCAGCTTGATGAACTGTTTGAGCATTTGCTCGGTGACGGTGAAGTCGGCGATCACGCCGTCCTTCATGGGGCGAATGGCCTCGATGTTGCCGGGGACCTTGCCCAGCATGGCCTTGGCCTCGTGGCCGACGGCCTGGATGGTCTTCTTGCCATTGGGCCCGCCTTCGTGACGGATGGACACGACCGACGGCTCGTCCAGCACGATGCCTTTGCCACGCACGTAGATCAGCGTGTTGGCGGTGCCCAGATCGATGGCCAGATCGGTGGAGAAGTAGCGGCGCAGGGAGGCAAACATGGGTCAGTGGCGGCTGTCAGGGCTGCGGCAAGGGCGTGGCCCCGAATCCAGCGGAGCGGATAGACCAGGGTGACACCCCCGGCCGGGTGGCCGGCACATCGGCCAACGGCGCCGGAGCGCCCGGAACCCTGTGCACGGAGGTACCTGCGGGAATGTCAGCGTGAACGCTAAGCACGTCGAAACAACCGTTGATAATAGCAAATACCCTTCCAGCCGTGGCTTGGCGCCGTATGTAAGCCAGGCGTCTGGAGGGGTCGCCCACCCCAGACTCACGGTGGTGAGCCCCGCGTCACCCCCTGTGTCCCTTGCCGCCTGTACCCATGTCACTGACACCCGATGACGTCCAGCGCATCGCCACGCTGGCCCGCCTGGAGCTTTCTCCCGCGGAATCTGCCGCCATGCTCGGCCCGCTGAACAGCTTCTTTGCCCACGTGGCGTCGATGCAGGCCGTCAACACCAAGGGTGTCGAGCCCCTGTACACACCACTGTCGGCCATCAGCGAGGTGCGGCTGCGGCTGCGCGACGACGCGGTCACCGAACGCGATAACCGCGAGGCCAACCAGCGCAGCGCGCCCGCCGTCGACAACGGCCTGTTCCTGGTTCCGAAGGTGATCGAATGAGTGGCTTGCACGCTGACCTTTCAGGGCAGCCCGGCGTGGCGGCGCTGTCGGCCGATCTGGCGGCCGGCCGCGTGTCGGCGATGGAATTGGCCCAGGACGCGCTGGCCCGCGCCCGTGCGGCCTCCTCGCTGGGTGCCTTCCTGGCCATCGACGAGGCCCACACGCTGGCCGAAGCGCGCGCCGCCGATGAACGCCGGCAGCGCGGCCAGGCCGGCCCGCTCACCGGCATCCCGCTGGGGCACAAGGACATCTTTGTCACCGACCATGCGCGCAGCGGCCTGCTCAGCACGGCCGGCTCGTCCATGCTCGCCGGCTACCGCAGCCCGTTTGACGCCACGGTGGTGGCGCGGCTGGGCATCGGTGAGCCCGGCGGCGTCACCGGCGCTGGCATGGTCACCATCGGCAAGCTCAACTGCGACGAGTTTGCGATGGGCTCCTCGAACGAAAACTCGGCCTTTGGCCCGGTGCTCAACCCCTGGGACCGCAGCCGGGTTCCAGGCGGGTCCTCGGGCGGCTCGGCGGCGGCCGTCGCGGCGGGCCTGCTGCCCGCGGCCACCGGCACCGACACCGGCGGCTCCATCCGTCAGCCCGCCAGCTTCTGCGGCATCACCGGCATCAAGCCCACCTATGGCGTGTGTTCGCGCTGGGGGATGGTTGCCTTTGCCTCCAGCCTGGACCAGGCCGGGCCGATGGCCCGCAGCGCCGAGGACTGCGCGATGCTGCTGTCGGCCATGGGCGGTTTCGACCCGCGCGACGCCACCAGCGTGGAACGGCCGGCGCAGGATTACGTGGCCGAGATGCGCGCGCCGCGCGCGGGTGCCAGCACCAGCCGGCCGCTGCAGGGGCTGCGCATCGGCCTGCCGCGCGAGTTTTTCCCCGCGGGCCTGGCCAGCGACGTGGCCCAGGCTGTGCGGGCGGCCTTGTCGGCGCTGGAGACGCTGGGGGCAACCCTGGTCGACGTCAGCCTGCCGCGCACGGAGTTGTCGATCCCCGTCTACTACATCATTGCGCCCGCCGAGGCCAGCTCCAACCTCAGCCGCTTCGACGGGGTGCGCTACGGCCACCGCACGGCCGCGGCGACTGACCTGAACTCGCTCTACCGCAAGAGCCGCGCCGAAGGCTTTGGCGCGGAGGTCAAGCGCCGGATCATGATCGGCACCTACGTGCTCAGCCACGGCTACTACGACGCCTACTACGTGCAGGCCCAGAAACTGCGGCGCATGATTGCCGACGACTTTCAAGCCTGCTTCCGCGAGTGCGACGTGATCGCTGGCCCGGTGGCGCCGACCGTGGCTTGGAAGCTCGGCGAACAGGCCGGCGACCCGAACGCCGCGTACCTGGCCGACATTTTCACGCTGCCGGGCAGCCTGGCCGGGCTGCCCGGCATGAGCGTTCCGGCGGGCTTTGGCGCCCACGGCATGCCGGTGGGGCTGCAGCTGATCGGCAACTATTTCGCCGAAGGCCGGCTGCTGCACACCGCGCACGCGCTGCAGCAAACCACCGACGTCCACCTGCGCCGCCCGCCGGCGGCCCCTTGACCGCCGCCGCCCGTCAGCCCAGGCCTCTCGCAGCCGCACCCGCCACCCGCACCACCATGCCCAGCCCTGCCCCCCTGATCCGCGGCCATGAAGTTGTCATCGGCCTGGAAACCCACACCCAGCTGTCCACCCTGTCCAAGATCTTCAGCGGTGCGCCCACGGCCTTTGGGGCGGCGCCCAACACCCAGGCCTGCGCGGTGGACCTCGCCCTGCCCGGCACCCTGCCCGTGATGAACCGGGGCGCGGTGGAACGGGCCATCCGCTTCGGCCTGGCGGTGGGCGCCAGCGTGGCGCCGCTGTCCCTCTTCGCGCGCAAGAACTACTTCTACCCCGACCTGCCCAAGGGCTACCAGATCAGCCAGTACGAGGTGCCGGTGGTGCAGGGCGGGCGCATCGACTTTCTGCTCGATGGCCAGGCCCGCAGCGTGCGGCTGACGCGCGCGCACCTGGAAGAAGACGCTGGCAAAAGCCTGCACGAGGACTTCGCCGGGCTGTCCGGGATCGACCTCAACCGCGCCGGTACGCCGCTGCTGGAGATCGTCTCAGAGCCGGACATGCGCTCCTCGGCTGAAGCCACCGAATACGCCAAGGCGCTGCACCGGCTCGTCATGTGGCTGGGCATTTGCGACGGCAACATGCAGGAAGGCAGCTTCCGCTGCGACGCCAACGTGTCGGTGCGCCGGCCGGGGCAGCCGTACGGTACGCGCCGCGAGATCAAGAACCTCAACAGCTTCCGCTTCCTGCAGCAGGCCATCGACTTTGAAGTGCAGTGGCAGATCGACCGCCTCGAGGACGGCCTGCCCATCGAACAGGCCACGGTGCTGTTCAACCCCGATACCGGCGAGACCCGTGCCATGCGCAGCAAGGAAGACGCGCACGACTACCGCTACTTCCCCGACCCTGACCTACCGCCGCTGGTGATTGAGCCCTCCTGGGTGGAGCGTGTGCGCGGCGAGATGCCTGAGCTGCCCGCGGCGATGGCCGAACGCTTCCAGCACACCGATGGCCTTCCCGGCTATGACGCCACCATGATGACGCAGAGCCTGGCCTTTGCGCGCTTCTACGAAGCCACCCGCGACGCCTGCGGCCAGCCCAAGCTGGCGGCCAACTGGCTGATGGGCGACATCAGCAAGCGGCTGAACGCCCAAGGGCTGGACATCGCGCAATCGCCCGTCAACCCTCAGCAGCTGGGCGCGCTCATCGGCCGTGTGACCGACGGCACGGTCTCCAACAACAGCGCTCGGCAGGTATTCGAGGCCCTGTGGACTGACGCCCATCGGCTGTCGGGTGGCGATGCGCTCGCCCAGGTGGACGCCCTGATCGAGTCCAAGGGGCTGAAGCAGAGCAACGACAGCGGCGCTCTCGAGGCCTGGGTCGCCGCCGTTCTCGCGGCCAACGCCAAGTCTGTCGAGGAATACCGCAGCGGCAAGGACAAGGCCTTCAACGCCCTGGTGGGCCAGGTCATGAAGGCCAGTCAGGGCAAGGCCAACCCAGCCCAGGTGGGTGAGGTGCTCAAGCGCAAGCTGGCGGGCTGAACGCGCGGCACCCGCAGCCGGCTGGACCACGCGTCCACATCGGAACGGCCGGGTTGTGCCCGGTTTTCAGGGATCGGGGCTCAAGGGCCCCAGGGAGCCTGGCGCCGCGCCTGACCACAGCCGCCGCAGACGCTCCAGTTCGGCATCAAACCGGCGGTTGATGCGCTCAGCCTCATCGCGCTGGCCGGCAGCGGCATCGCGCTGCGCCGCCTGCGCCGCATCATTGGCGTCGATCTGCGCCTTGAGCTTGGGCGGCAGTGGCTTGCCCTGGTGGAACTCAGCCTGCGCGTCCAGCGGGCGGCGCTCGCGGCTGAGCTCGGCCAGGCGCGCCTGGGTTCTGGCTTGCGCCTGTTGCACGGCCTCCAGCGCGATCGCGCGCGACCGCTGGTGCTGCTGCTCGTGGCGGTAGCGCTGCAGCAGCTGGCGGTCGCGCCGCAGCGCTTCCTCTCGGGTTGCACGGGCCAGCGCGGCCTCCCGTTCGCGGGCTTCGGCCTGTGCCCGCTCTTCCGGCGTGATCGTGGGTGGACGCACGGTCTTGAGCGACCCGTCGCGGTTGAGCACGCGTTGCTCGCGGCCCAGGCATTCCGGGATGGGGCGGTCGGAGGTGAGGCGGCGGCCGCGTTCATCGACGCAGCTGTAGATGCCGCCGCTGGACGCGGGCGCAGTCTGCCCCATGGCGGCCGCGCCCATCAAGGCCAGCGGGAGCGCCAGCGCACAGCGCCGAGCCAGCCCGAGCCCGAGGGCTGCGGTCTGCGCAGCGGGAGCAGGCCGATCACACCCCGTATCGTTGCCGGTATTGCCGAACAGCGGATGCATAACCACCCAACGCAGGATCATCGGCCATGGCCAGATACTGCAGAAGATCGTTCAAGGTGGCAATGGCCGCCACCTGCAGCCCCAACTGTTCTTGTACGTACTGAACCGCCGAATAGGGCACATCCTGCCCGGATTCGGTGGCCTTTTCTTGTCTGTCCAACGCAATGATCACGCCGCAGGCCTGGCCCTGCGCCGCGTTGATCAGCGCGATCGATTCACGCACCGAGGTGCCCGCCGACATCACGTCGTCGACGATCAGCACCCGGCCCTTGACCGGCGCGCCCACCAGCAGCCCGCCTTCGCCGTGGTCCTTGGCTTCCTTGCGGTTGTAGGCATAGGGCACGTTGCGGCCCAGGCGCGCCAGCTCGATGGACACCGCGGCCACCAAGGTGATGCCCTTGTAGGCCGGGCCGAAGAGCATGTCGAAGGTGATGCCGCTGGCCAGGATGCGGCGTGCATAGAATTCCGCGAGGCGCTGCAGCTTGGCGCCATCGTCAAACAAGCCTGCGTTGAAGAAATACGGCGACAGCCGGCCGGCCTTGGTCTTGAATTCACCAAAACGCAGCACGCCGGCGTCGACGGAGAACTTCACAAACCCCAAGGCCAGGGCATCTGCAACGGGGCCAGTCATCGTGGAGCACTTCTCTTGGGTTTTCGACTCGTCACCTTGAACCTCAACGGCATCCGCTCTGCGGCGGACAAGGGCTTTGTCGAGTGGGCCGAACAGTCACAAATCGATTGTATGGGGGTGCAGGAGGTCAAGGCCCACGAAGACGTGATTGCCGGTCGCTTCGACGCCATCGGGCCGCTGCAGGGCCACTTCCACTGCGCCCAGAAGAAGGGCTATTCAGGCGTGGGGCTGTACACGCGCCACGCGCCCAGCGCCGTCATCACCGGCTTTGGCGACGAGGAGTTTGATGCCGAGGGCCGCTATGTCGAGGCACGCTTCGACACCCCTGCGCGCAAGTTCAGCGTCATCAGCTGCTACTTTCCCAGTGGCTCCAGCGGCGAACACCGGCAGCAGGCGAAGTTTCGCTTCCTGGCCAGCCTATACCCCCACCTGATGCGCCTGAAGGCCGAGCGCGAGTTTGTGATGCTCGGCGACATCAACATCGCGCACCGAGCCATCGACCTGAAAAACTGGAGGAGCAACCAGAAGAATTCAGGTTTTCTGCCCGAGGAACGCGCCTGGCTGGACGAACTGTTCGGCCCATCGGGACTGGTGGACGTCTTTCGCCAGCTCAATGTCGAGCCTGAGCAGTACACCTGGTGGAGCAACCGGGGTCAGGCCTGGGCCAAGAACGTGGGCTGGCGGCTGGATTACCACATCGCCACGCCGGGCCTGGCAGCCCACGCCCACGCCGCGTCGATTTACCTGGACAAGCGCTTCTCCGACCATGCCCCAGTGACGGTCG
>JAJTDE010000246.1 GCA_021298085.1 Rubrivivax sp. | reverse complement strand
CGCGGAAAACCGTAGAACGCGTCGCTGGCGGTCTGGCCGTGCAGCCAGATGAAGGCCGGGAAGACCTCGGGCTCAAACTGCGCGGGCTGCGGCGTGTCCAGCCAGTGCAGCACCTGCCGCAGCACCCGCAGCCGCGGCTGCGCCCCGCCGTCCCCCATTGCAGCCATGCCGGGCAGCCAGGCGCCGGTGCACAGCACCACCTGCGGGGCCTGCCAGCGGCCCTGAGGCGTCTCGACAGTGACGGCCGAGCCGGACGAGTCCAGCGACAGCATCGGCGTGCAGCGCAGCACCCGGGCACCGGCCTGCTCGGCCAGGGCCAGCTGCACCCGCACACACGGTTCCGGAAACAGCACACCGCCGTCGTGTTCCAGGTAGGCCTCGTCGCCCTCCCCCAGCCGAAACGCCGGAAAGCGCCGTCGCACCTCGTCGGGCGTCAGCCGTTCGTGCGAGACACCATGGCGCTGGGCCAGCGCACAGGTTTCGGCAAAGAAGCCCGTCTGGCCGTGGTAGGCCGCGGCGTCCCGCCCCTGCCCGCCGACCAGCAGCAGCCCGGTCTGCCGCATCAGCGCCGTGCCGGTCTGCGCTTCAAAGCTGCGCCACAGCTGGTGGGAGCGCTGCACCAGCGGCACAAAGGCCTCGCCCTCGCCGACGGCGATGCGGGTGATGCGGGTGTGGCCGTGGCTGGAGCCCTGGTCGTGCGGCGGCTCAAAGCGGTCGATGCCCACGGCCGACACCCCGCGGCGTGCCAGCTGCAGCAGCAGCGCGCCGCCCACGGCACCCAGGCCGACGACAACGACGTCCGCCGTGTTCACCGCGTGCTCACCACGGGTTCAGTGAGGGCCATGGGCGTGGCGTGTGCGGGCGATGTTCTGACCGTCGTCAAACGGCCAGGCTCAGCATCAGGCCCGTGCGCGCGTCCAGCTGCCCTTGCAGCACCTCGCGGTGGGCCTGCAGCACGGCCTCGGGCCCGTGGCGGTGCTGCACCGTCAGCCAGGGCACCGGCCCGGCGGTGGCCTGCGTGCGGAAGGCATGCCAGGCCTCGACCAGCCGCTGCTGGAACACCGCCGGGCCCCATTCACCCGCCCGCTTGCGCACCTGTGCTGGCGCAAAGAACAGCACCGGGCGCGGCCCGGGCAGTGACGCGCCGCCGCCCAGGTCCGCCACATGGGTGCCGCCGATGGCGCAGCTGTAGGCCAGCTGGCGGAAATGCGTGTGGACCGCCTCGCGCACTTTGGCGCTGCCGGCAAAGTCCACGTAGACCGCCGGTGTGTCGCCGTCCAGGCGGGCGATCTCGTCATAGGCCACCACCTGGTCGTAGACACCCAGGCTCTCGCAGAAGGCAATGTGGCGCGGCGAGGTGAGGCCAACCACCCGGACGCCGTCGCGACGCGCCAGGTGCGCGGCGGTGGCCATCGCCGTCTTGCTGCTGGCCGACGAGACCAGCAGCAGGCCCCGCGGTGCGCCGGGCTCAGACGCCGCCGCGCCGAAGAAATGGTTGTCGGCCAGCATGTCGTCGATCAGCCAGGCCGTGGTGAACAGCGGCCGCAGCAGGGCCTGCACGGCTTCGGTGTCGGGGGTGTAGTGCGGGTCCACCGCGCAGCGGCTGAACTGGTTGTAGACGGCGTGCAGCGCCGCGCGGTGGGGCGCCCCGTCGACAAAACCCGCGGGTGTCAGCCGCTCGGGCTGCAGCACCGCGTGGCTGCCCATGGGCCAGTAGCCGTACAGCCGCTCACCGACGGCCACGCCGTCATGGGCCGAGGCCTCGACCACGCCGAAGCCCCACACCGGGATGCAGCCCCATTCCTCCACCTCACCGTTGAGCGGTGGGTAGAACGCCCAGTAGTGCATCGTGTCGCCAAAGGCCGCGTAGGTGATGTTGTTGGCCGTGTAGGCAAAGTGTTCAACCCGCACGCGCACCTGCCCCGCGGCCAAGGGTGGAGTGGCGACCTCGACGACGCGGACATCGTCGAGTTGCCGCTTGCGGACGAGGACTTGGCTGACAGACATGCGCAGGCTCCGGTGGCGGCAAAGGCCGCGAGGGCCAAAGTGTGCCGCAGCCCCGTGATACTCCGGCCATGAACACACTGGACACCGACTACCTCGTCATCGGCGCCGGCGCCGTCGGCCTGGCCTTTGCCGACACCCTGGCCCACGAGAGCAGCGCGCAGATCGTCGTGGCCGACCGCCGCGGCACACCCGGTGGGCACTGGAACGATGCCTATGGGTTTGTCACGCTGCACCAGCCCTCGGCCTTCTACGGGGTGGCCTCGCTGCCGCTGGGCAGCGGCCGCATCGACAGCGTCGGCCCCAACCGCGGCTGCCACGAGCTGGCCAGCGGCGCGGAAGTCACGGGCTACTTTGACCGGGTGGTTCAGCAGTCGCTGCTGCCCACCGGGCGCGTGCAGTTTCGGCCGATGTGCGAGGTGCGTGAGCGCGATGGCCAGGTGTTCCTCGTGTCACTGCTGAGCGGCGAGGAGACGCTCGTCAATGTGCGCCGCCGCGTGGTGGACGCGTCCTACTACGGCACCACCATCCCGGCCACCCACACGCGGCGCTTTGAGGTGGCCGATGGCGCGCGGGTGGTGCCACCCAACGCCTTGCCCGCGCTGTGGCAGCCACGCCTGGGCGGCGGGCGGGCGCCGGGGCAGATCGTCATCCTGGGCGCGGGCAAGACGGCGATGGATGTGGCGCTGTGGCTGCTGCAGTGCGGCCTGCCGCCCTCGCGCATCACCTGGGTGATGCCGCGCGACAGCTGGCTGATCAACCGCGCCACCACCCAGCCGGAGCTGGCGTTTTTCGAGGCCAGCTTCGGCTCGCAGGCGGCCCAGATGGAAGCCCTGGTGCAGTGCCACACGGCTGAGGAGATCTTTGAGCGGCTGGAAGCCGCCGGCGTGATGCTGCGCATCCACGCCGACGTCAAGCCCACGATGTTCCACTACGCCACGATGGCCGAGGGCGAGGTGGCCGAGCTGCGCCGCGTCACCCAGGTGCTGCGCCAAGGCCGCGTGGCACGCGTCGAGCCGGGCGCGCTGGTCTTTGTCAATGGCACGCGCGTGGCCATACCGGAGGACAGCCTGTGTATCGACTGCACGGCCACGGCCGTGGAGCGGCGGCCGCAGGTGCCGGTGTTCCAGCCGGGGCGCATCGTGCTGCAGATGGTGCGCATTCCCCAGCCCGCGTTCAGCGCTGCGCTGGTGGCGCACCTCGAGGCCCGCGGCCTGGAGGCCGAGGACGAAGGCTCACCGGAAACCGACACGGCGCGCAACGCGCTGTGCACCCCCGTGCCGCTGCCCGACGGCATCGAGCACTTCCCGCGGGCGTCGGTGGTGGGCCTGGCCAACCAGATGGCCTGGGGCCGCGACCGCGAGCTGCGAGGGTGGATTCGCCAGTGCCGACTGGACGGCTTCGGGCGGCTGGTGGAGCAGATCGGGCCCGACGACACCGCCCGGCAGGCCGTGCTGGCGCGCTTGGGCGCGGCGGCGCGCCAGGTACCGTTTGCGGCCGCGCGCTGGATGGCCGACTAGCGCCCTGCACCCTGCCGCCATGCATCCCTGCATGGCTGACGTGCGCCCGCGCGTCTGGCCAGCGCCAGGCCGCCCCACCACGATACGGCTCATTCGTCACCCCCTGGAGTCACCGATGAGCCCCACCCCCCCAACACCGCTGCCGCGCCGCCAGTTCATCCGCCTGCTGGGCGGCGGCGCCGTGCTGGCCGCCGGCGTGCCGCTGGCCGGCTGTGCGGGTGGCCTGCCGGACGCCGCCGTCGCGGCCTGGTCCAGCGCCGGCGCCGAGACCGACACCCGCCGCTTCATGCTGGCCCACGCGCTGCTGGCGCCCAACCCACACAACCGCCAGCCCTGGCTGGCCGACCTCTCGGTGCCTGAGCGCATCACGCTCATCTGCGACGGCGAGCGGCTGCTGCCCGAGACCGACCCCTTTGGCCGCCAGATCCTGGTGGGCTGCGGTGCATTTGTCGAGTTGGCGGTGATCGCCGCCAGCCAGCGCGGCCGCGCCGTCTCCGTGACGGCCTTCCCTGACGGCGCACCTTCGCCCACGGCGATGCCGCGCGGCACACGCGTCGCCACACTGCAGCTGGGCCCGGAAGGGAGCGCAGCAGCCGACCCGCTGTTCGCGCAGATCCCGCGCCGCCATACCGCCAAGAGCGCCTACGACCCGCAGCGCCCGCTGCCGGCCGACCTGCCCGCCACCTGGGCGGCCACCGCCGCACGCCATGGCCTGCGCGCCGGCGTGGCCGCCGACCCGGAGCGCCTGGCCGCGCTGCGCCGCATCACCCGCGCCTGGCTGGAATCGGCGCGGCTGATGCGCATCGGCCCGAAGGCCATCGAGACCCACCGCGACGGCATCAGCATCAACGGCGCCATGCCCCGCGCGCTGCACGCCGTCGGCCTGTTCAACCCCATGGAGGTGCCGCAGCGGGGCTCCAGCCTGTTCAAGACCGTGATGGATCGCTGGGTGCCCTTCGAGACCGGTGCGGGTTACCTCTGGCTGGCCTCCACCGGCAACGACCGACGCAGCCAGCTGGACGCCGGCCGCGCCTATGTGCGCCTGCACCTGCAGGCCACGGCGCTCGGCATCGACCTGCACCCGGTGTCGCAGGCGCTGCAGGAGTTTCCGGAAATGCGTGGGCCCTACGACGCAGTGCACCGCACACTGGGCCTGGACCCCGCCACGCAGACGCTGCAGATGCTGGCCCGCACCGGCTACGCGCTGACACCCAGCAAGCCGAGCCCGCGGCGCGGCTTGGGCTCGCTGCTGCAGGCCTGAAGGCTGCCGCCTGCAGCCTCCGCACGCCGGGTGCATGCCACACTTCCGCCATGTCGCCGCGCCGCGCCGCCACCCCGCCAGAGTTCGCCCCC
>JAJTDE010000349.1 GCA_021298085.1 Rubrivivax sp. | reverse complement strand
TGGACAGCCCGGTGTTCACCAGCGCCACCCTGTCGGGCAACACGCTCACGCTGGCGGGCTACGTGGGTTCGGCCGCCAGCCAGAGCACCTTCGCCAACGCCACGGTGGACTTCTACGTCAGCGACAACAGCAGCGCCAACGGCGCGGGCCAGACCTGGCTGGGCACGCTGACGGCCGATGCCAGCGGCAACTTCAGCGGCACACTCACCGGCGTGGCCGGCCTCACCGCGGGCAGCTCGCGGCTGACCGGCGTGGCCACCGACGGATCGGGCAATTCGTCGGAATTCGGCGTCAATTACCTGGTGGCCAAGGTCGGCATCGCCGGCACGGTGTTCGAAGACGTGAACTACGGCGGCGGCGCCGGCCGCAGCCTGGCTGCATCGTCAGGCGCACCCGTCTCCGGCGCGCGGGTGGAGCTGTTCGACTCCAGCGGCGCCTACGTCAGCGCCACCAGCACGGCGGTGGACGGCAGCTACAGCTTCAGCGCGCTGAACCCCAGCACCAACTACCACGTGCGGGTGGTGAGCAGCTCGGTGCTGTCCACGCGCAGCGGCGCGTCGGCTTCGCTGCTGGGGGTGCAGACCTACCGCACCAGCACCAGCGCGGGCGTGGTGTCGGCGGTGACAGACTTCGTTGGGGGCACGAACCCGGCCGTGGCCGACAGCGGCAACGCCGGCGCGGGCATCAGCCTGAACACCTCGACCTATGTGTTCTCGGGCATGTCCGGTACCGCGCACGCGGTGGCACCGGTGGGCGTGGGCACAAGCGGCGCCACGGGCGTGGACTTCGGCTTCAACTTCAGCACCGTCGTCAACACCAACGACAGCGGCCCCGGCAGCCTGCGCCAGGCCATCACCAACGCCAACACGCTGGGCGGCGACGCCAGCCTGGCGCAGGTGGGTCGCACGGCGGCCGTCGACAACATCGTCTTCATGCTGCCCAACGGCACCACGGGCTCGGGGGGCTCGCTGGGCCTGGCCGCGGGCGGGCTGCGCGCGGCCTTGAACACCTTCTCCGGCGGGGTGGCCACCCTCTCGCCGGCCACGGCGCTTCCCACAGTGAGCACCGCGATGGTGATCGACGCGCAGGCGCAGCCTGGCTGGACGGCAGCGGCCAATGCGCCGGTGGTGAAGATCGCCGCCACGGCGGGGTCGCTCGCCGGCAACGGCTTCACCGTCTCGGCGGGCGCCACGGTTCGCGGCTTCTCGATCGTCGGGTTCTCGTCGTCGGCTGGCGTGTCGATCACCGGCGCCGGCGCCACGGTGCAAGGCAGCTGGATCGGCCTGACCGAGGCCGGCACGCGGGCAATTCGGGCGACGCCGTGAACGCCAGCGGCGCAGCCACCACCGGCCTGCAGGTGCAAGGCAACTACATCGGCACCGGTATTGCGGGGACAACGTCCATCGCAAACGGCAGTGGCGTCCGCCTCACGGGTGGCGCGGCGGCGACGATCGGCGGGGCGACGACCGCGCATCGCAACGTGATTGCAGGAGGGTTGGGCCACGGCGTGGAGATCAACGCCAACGGCAGCGCCGCCGTGACCGTCAGCGGCAACTACATCAAAACGGCACCACCGGCCCTGTGACAGTCACCGGCAACGTGATCGGTGCGAGCGGGCGGTACGGCATCTGGTTACTCACGGGCAGCGGCCACGTGGTGAAGGGCAACCTGATCGGCGTGGCCGCCGACGGCACGACGGCGCGCGCAAACGGCTCGGGCAACATCTGCGTGGGCGGATCTTGCTGGGGCGCCTCGGTCACCGCGAGCAACGTCACCATCGGCGGGCTGGTCGCCGGCGAGGCCAACACCATCGCCAACGGTCCGTTCGGTGTGCGCGTGTCCGCGACCACGGCCTACGGCGTATCGATCCGCGGCAATGTGTTCCGCAACACGACCATCGGCATCGACCTGGGCAACGACGGCGTCACCGCCAACGACGGCGCCAAGGGAGCAGCCAACACCGGGCCCAACCAGGGCATGGACAAGCCCGTGCTGGCCAGCGCGGTGTGGCTGGGCGACCAGTTGCAGCTGGTGGGCTACGTGGGCAGCGCCGCGGGGCAGACCACCTTCGCCAGCGCGACGGTGGACGTCTACAAGAGCAGCAACAACACCTCGGGCTTCGGCGACGGACAGGTGTACCTGGGCACGCTCACGAGCGACGCCAACGGCAACGTCAATGGCCGCATCACGCTGCCCGGTGGCGTCACCTTGAGCGCAGGCGACGCCATCACCGCCACCGCCACCGACGGCAGCGGCAACACCTCGGAATTCAGCGCCAACCTCACGGTGACGGCGGCGGCGGCGTTCCAGAACGGCAGCTTCGAAAACGGCAGCAGCTTCCCGGCCACGAACAACTTCGTGACCCTGCAGACCGGCGACACCCGGCTGACGGGCTGGACCGTGACCTACAGCATGGTTGATCTGGTGGGCGTGGTGTACTACAGCGGCGCCTTCGTCTCGCAAGGCTCGTACGGCGTGGACCTGAACGGCGGGCCACTCCAAATCGGGGGCGTGCAACAAAGCTTCATTACCACGCCGGGCACCAGCTACACGGTCATCTTCGATGTGAAGAGCGGCGGTCTTTGCGGTGCGTCCAGCAACCAGCTGCGCGTGACGGCCGCCGCCACTACCCAGGACTTCACGCTGAACACCACCCCCTACTTCCTGAGCCGCAGCGTCAGCTTCACCGCGACCAGCACCTTGAGCTCCCTGCGCTTCGAAAGTCTGAATGGCGCCACCTGCATGGGACCGGTGATCGACAACGTGCGCGTGGGGCAAAGCGCCATCCTGTCGGGCACGGTGTTCGAAGACCCGAACTACGGCGGTGGCGCGGGCCGCGACAGGGCCACGGCAGTCGCAGGCGGGGGCAGCGCACGCTCGGGCGCCACGGTGGAGGTCTACGACGCTTCGGGCAACTTCCTGGCCACCACCACCACCGACGTGAACGGCGCGTACGCCTTCACCGTGATCCAGGGCAGTACCTACCAGGTACGGGTGGTGAACAGCACGGTCACCAGCGCGCGCACGGGCTACGTGGCTGCGCTGCTGCCGGTGCAGACCTTCCGCACCCAGGCGGTGGCCG
>JAJTDE010000084.1 GCA_021298085.1 Rubrivivax sp. | reverse complement strand
TTTTCCATGCACCCCCTGCGGCTGATCTATGGCCCCCTGCTGGCCGTGACGGCCTGGCTGCTGGCCGGCTCTGCCGCGTTGGCCCTGATGACCGAGGTGTTGCCGCAGCGCTGGTGGCTGGCACAGGGCACGGTGATGCTGCTGGGCGCCATGTCGCTGGCGGTGCTGCAGGTGTCGAACCGGCTGAGCGCCAATCCGTTCACCGCCATCATGCAGAAGCTGGGATGGGGCGCGATGGCCGCCCTGCTGCTGCTGGTGCTGGCGCTGGGGCTGACCGACGGCCGCACCGATCTGCCCGAACGCATTCCCGATGTCGGCGCCGCCGCCTGGAGCGTCTTCTTTGCGTCGGTGCTGCTCCTGGTGCCCTTGCTCACGCACTCCCGGCAGGTGCTGCGAGAGTTTGCGCTGCTGGCGGGCATCTCCACCATCGCCACCTCGCTGGACCTGCTCTTTGTGACGGTCTTCTCCTGGGGGCCGGTCACGTCGGTGGCTGCCGCGGTGTTCTTCTCGTTGGGTGTCTATGGCCTGGTGCGCGACCGCATCGTCAACCAGCTCACCGGCAGCCACGCGCTGACGCTGGACCGCATCTTCGAGCAGCTCTACCGAACCGGCCGCGCCATCGAGCAGGAGCCTGAGCGCCGCCAGCTGTTGATGGAGAACTTCCTGCGCGAGCTGTTTGACCCGATTGCACTCGCGATCGTGCCGCGCGCGATGGTGCGTTCCCGGGTGGCCGGCGAAGGCGCGGCCCTGCTGATTCCGGCGCCGCGTGACGGTTTCACCGATTTCGACGGCTCGAGCAGCCATCAGGCCCATGCCTGGGTGCTCAAGCACGCCCACCGTGGCAAGCGCCTGTTCACGGCCGAGGACGCCCGGCTGGCCGATCGCGTGCTGCAGCCGCCGCCTCGCGCAAGACCTGCACGACGACATCGGCGCGCGTCTTCTGACGCTGATGTACAAGGCCCAGACACCTGAGCTGGAAGATTATGTCCGGCACACCCTGCAGGACCTGAAGACGCTGACCCGCGGGCTGGCCGCGTCTGAACACATGCTGTCGCACGCCATCGCGGAGTGGAAGGCCGACATCGGCCAACGCCTGGCGGCGGCGCAGATGACACTGGTCTGGTCGTTCACCATGGACGACGACCTGCCCCTGACAGTCACGCAATGGTCAGGCCTGACCCGCATCCTGCGCGAGCTGGTGTCCAACGCCATCTACCACGCCAAGGCCACGCGGGTGCACATCGACGGCAATGTGCAGGGTGGGCGGCTGCTGCTGTGGATTGCCGACGACGGCGAAGGGCGCGAGCCCGCGAAGTGGTCGCACGGGCTCGGTCTGGGCGGGGTGCGCAAGCGCGTACGGGCCCTGGGCGGTGCGGTGCGTTGGCGGGAAAATTCGCCGCGCGGCATCATCTGCGAGGTGCAGATCAACCACCTGGACCAGACGCCCAGCCCCAGCCCGACCCCCGGGCCGCTGCCCTCGCGCTTTGGCGAACCCGCCACCCGCTGGTAAGGGCTGGCCGAGCCGCGCGGCCAACGTGCAGGTTCAGGTGCGGTAGCCGGGGTCGCTGCGGTCCAGCACGCGCTGCAGGGCCGCGAAGCTGTCCTCACCGGCACCGAAGTTCGGGTTGAAGTTCAGCGAATCGGCCACGCAGCGTTCGCGCACCGCGACAGGGATCTCGCTCACACGGCCCATCGCCATCGAGGCCATCTGCACCTCACAGGCCCGCTGCAGCACCCACAGGCGGTTGAAGGCCTCGGCCACCGTGCGCCCCATCACCACGGGGCCGTGGTTGCGCAGCAGCAGCACCGGCTTGCCGCCCGAGCTGGCCAGGATGCGTTCACCTTCGTCGTGGTGCACGGTGATGCCTTCGAAGTCGTGGTAGGCCACCTGGCCCCATAGCTGCGCCGCGTAGAAGTTGCTGAAGGACAAGCCCTCTTCCAGGCAGCACACCGCCATGCTGGCCGTGGTGTGCACATGCATCACGCAGTGCACCGCGGGCAGGTGTTCGTGGATGGCGCCATGAAAGGTGAAGCCTGCCGGGTTGATGGGCCAGTCGCTGTGGCCCACGATGGCGCCGGTGCGGTCCACCTTGACGAGGTTGGACGCGGTCACCTCGCTGTAGTGCAGGCCAAAGGGGTTGATCAGGAAGTGGTGGTCCTGGCCGGGCACGCGCAGCGAGAGGTGGTTGTAGATCAGCTCCTGCCAACCCAGCATCACGAAGATGCGGTAGGCCGCGGCGAGCTGCACGCGGGCGGCCCATTCCTCGGGGCTGAAGCGGTCGGTGGGTGGTGCGGGGTGGTTCATGGGTGTCCTTGGCGGCGGGCTGCCGGGATCGGGCCGGCGGTGTGCAGCCGTTCAGGCGAAGCGAAAGGCGATAGAGCCCAGGCGGCCATAGTCGACATGAAAACTGTCGCCAGGCTGGGCCGCCACGGGCCGCGTGAACGAACCCGCCAGCACCACGTCACCGGCCAGGAGGCCTTCGCCGTGGCGGGCCAGCTTGCGGGCCAGCCAGGCAATGCCGTTGGCCGGGTGGTTCAGCACGGCCGCGGCCAGACCGGTCTCTTCGATGACACCGTTCTTGTGCAGCAGCGCCCCGGCCCAGCGCAGGTCCACTGCGTCGGGGCGTACCGGTGTGCCGCCCAGCACGATGCCCGCGTTGGCGGCGAAGTCGCTGATGGTGTCCGTCACCTTGCGGGGGGCGCGGGTGTCGCGGTCGAACTGCTCGATGCGGGCGTCGATGATCTCCACCGCCGGGCTGACCCAGGCGGTGGCCTCCAGCACGTCAAACACCGTCACCGCCTGACCCTGCAGGGGCCGGGCCAGGATGAAGGCCAGTTCGACTTCGACACGGGGCGCGATGAAACGCTGGAAGGGAATGTCGCCACCGGGCTCGAAGAACATGTCGTCCATCAGGGGCGCGTAGTCGGGCTCGGTGATCTGGCTGGCCTGCTGCATGGCGCGCGAGGTCAGCCCAATCTTGCGGCCGCGGATGACACGCCCGTCAGCGAGTTCCAGGGCCACCCAGGCACGCTGCACCGCGTAGCCGTCGTCGATGTCCATCTGCGGAAACTCGCGCGAGAAGTGGCGCACTGGCGTGCGTGTCTTGCGGGCCTCGTACAGGCGTCGGGCCAGGGTGGCGATGGTGGTGGCGTCAAGCATGGTGGGTCGGCGCGGGGCCTGAAGGGGCAAACAAGGCGTGCAGGTTGCCAAACTTGGCGTCAAAGACCTCGTGGCCTTCGTCGATCTGCAGCGTCAGGCCCACGGCCTGGGCCGCCAGCAGCGGCTGCAGGTGGGCGGCGGCCGCGGCGCGCAGGCACTGGCCGACCGCCGCATGGGTGGCCGCGCTGCGGCCACGCGCCATGCGCAGCTGGAAATAGATGAAGCCGGCGCCGTGGGAGCCGTCGGCCACCGCGGAGTGCCGCGCCTCCATGGCAAACACCCGTGTTCCGCCAACGGGAAAGACCGGCTGGCCATGCTCGTCACGCGACCCGAGGAGCGCATCGGCCATCACGCGGCACAGGCCGGCCATGTCGGCCAAGGGCTCCACCTGGGGTGTGTAGAGAATGACCATGTGGGGCATGGGCTGTCCTGATTCGGATGACGGATGTCGGCCTGAGGTTCACCTACAGCCGCGAGGCTACGGCGGTGTAGCCGTCAGCTGCCGAGGCCACGGCCCTCGGGATGGCATGGCCAGACTGGGGCGTGACGGGCAGGATGGCATTGACCTGGCCCGTGCCCGACGCCCCAAAGTACGGTGTGACCAGTTCAGCCCGCCCGTCGTAGGCCGACCAGCCCAGCGCACCCAGCAGCATGGCCGTGTCGTGCATAAAGCCTTCCCCGTGCCCCTTGGCCGCGTATTCGGGCAGCATGCCGCAGAAGGTGGCCCAATCGCCCTGCTGCCAGAGCTGCAGGACGCTGCGGTCCAGGTTCTCCAGAAAGGGGCTCCAGACCTTGAACGCAAACTCGGGTGCCAGCCCGTTCTGGGCAAAGCGGTGGCTCAGGGAACCGCTGGCCAGGAAAGCGACGCAGCCGTCGTAGTGCTGCTCGACCGCGCGCCGCATGGCCCAGCCCAGGCGCGCGCTGTCGTTGAGGTAGTGCGCCATGCACAGGGCCGAGACACTGACCACCTTGAAGTGCTGGTCGGCGTTCATGTAGCGCATCGGCACCAGCGTGCCGTATTCCGGGTTCAGCGTGGTGTGGGCGTGGGCCAGCGTCTCCACGCCCGCGGCGTTGCACTCGCGGGCCAGCAGTGCGCCCAGTTCGGGGTTGCCGGGAAACTCGAAGCCCAGGTTGCTGATGAAGTGCGGCAGCTCGTTGCTGGTGTAGAGCCCCTTGAAGTGGGCGGCGCAGTTGAGGTGGTAATTCGCGTTGACCAGCCAGTGGGTGTCAAAGACCACGATGGTGTCGACACCCAGTGCGCGGCAGCGCCGGCCGATCTCGAGGTGGCCGTCGATGGCGTCCTGGCGCGTGCCGCGGCGGGGGCCGTCGAGCTCGCTCAGGTACATCGAGGGCACATGCGTGATCTTGGCCGCCAGCGCAACATGACCCATGTGAGTGCTCCCGGGTTCAGGGGCGCTGCCAGAGCAGCACCGCAAAGCAGAGCCACAAGAACAGCAGCAACACGCTGCTGGCCACAAAGACCTTCAGGCGCAGCATCACCGGGTTGCGCCCGATGTGGATGGCGCTGTGCCACACGCGCAGCGCCACATACAGCCAGGCACCGTAGACAAACAGCGGCGCCACCATGGCCGTGGCATAACAGGCCAGGCACAGGGCGTAGAAGAACACTGGCATCTCGAAGAGGTTGCGGTAGTTGTCGGCCGCGCGGGTGTTGCGCAGCACCACCGCCATCTGCGAACTGCTGGGCACTTCCCGCAGCGGAATGCGCCGCGAGTTCATCTCGGCCACACGCTCCTTCAGCATGAGTGCCATGACCACAGCCACCAGCAGCAGCATGGCCAGGATGGGGTAGAGGATCGTCACCTGTTTCATCGCGTCAGCCTTGCCGGGGCGCGCCGAGGCCCCATCGGGTAATCGGGTGGGCGCCCAGCGACACCGCCACGTTCTTGGGTTCCAGGAAGAGCTCGTAGCTCCAGGTGCCGCCTTCGCGGCCGGTGCCACTGGCCTTGGTGCCGCCAAACGGCTGTCGAAGGTCGCGCACGTTCTGGCTGTTGACAAAGCACATGCCAGCTTCAATGGCCGCGGCCACGCGGTGCGCGCGGCCGATATTCTCTGTCCAGACATAACTGGACAAACCGTAGGCGGTGTCGTTGGCGATGCGAATCGCATCGGCCTCGTCGTCAAACGGAATCAGGCAGGCCACCGGGCCGAAGATCTCGTCCTGGGCAATCTGCATGCGGTTGTCGACATCGGCAAACACCGTCGGCCAGACAAAGTTGCCGGCCTGCAGCGCGGCGGGCAGTTGCGGCGCGTAGCCAGGGCGCGTCAGACCGCCACACAGCAGGCTGGCCCCCTCCTGGCTGCCCAGTGCGATGTAGTGACGCACCTTGGCCAGGTGCTGCGCGCTGATCATCGGGCCCACCACCGTGTGTTCGTCCAGCGGGTCACCCACACGGATGGCCCGCGCGCGCTCGGCAAACCGCTCGCAGAAGCGGGCGTAGATGCTGCGTTGCACCAGGATGCGGCTGCCCGCGGTGCAGCGTTCTCCGTTGTTGCTGAAGATCATGAACACCGCGGCATCCAGCGCGCGTTCGGGGTCGGCGTCGTCAAACACCACAAAGGGGCTCTTGCCGCCCAGCTCCATGCTGAACTTCTTCAGGCCGGCCGATTGCACGATGCGGTTGCCGGTGGCGGTCGAACCGGTGAAGGAGATGGCCCGCACATCGGGGTGTGCCACCAGCGGTTCACCCGCCTCACGGCCATGGCCGTGCACCACGTTCAGCACACCCGCGGGAACGCCGGCCTGCAGTGCCAGTTCGCCCAGGCGCGAGGCCGTCAATGGCGACAGCTCACTCATCTTCAGCACCGCCGTATTGCCAAAGGCCAGGCACGGCGCCACCTTCCAGGTGGCCGTCATGAAGGGCACGTTCCAGGGGCTGATCAGTGCGCACACACCCACTGGGTGGAACAGCGTGTAGTTCAGGTGGGTCGGTGTCGGGTAGGTGTGCCCATCCACCCGCACACACATCTCGGCAAAGTAGTGGAAGTTGTCGGCCGCCCGGGGCACCAACTGCTTGGCGGTCTGCGCAATCACCTGCCCGGTATCCTGGCTTTCTGTCTGCGCCAGCGACGGCACCTCGGCGGCGATGAGCTCGCCCAGGCGGTGCATGATGCGCGCGCGCTCGGTGGCCGGACGCGCCGCCCAGCCCGGGAAGGCGGCCTTGGCGGCGGCCACGGCGGCGTGCACCTCGGCCTCGCCGCCACGCGCCACCTCGGCCAGCGGCGCCTGGGTAGCGGGGTTCAGCGTCTCGAAACGTTCGGCACTGTGCACGGCCTGGCCGTTGATCAGGTGGTGGATCACTTGCATGGGTGGAAGCGGGCAGGCGTGGGTGGCGTGGTGGATGAGTTAGGCATCAGCGGGTTCGGTGGGCAGGCCAAAGGCGGCATCACCGACGATGGTGTTGTGCAGACGGCCGATGCCTTCGATCTCGCAGACCACCTCGTCGCCGTCATTCACCGGCGTGACACCTTCCGGCGTGCCGGTGAGGATGACATCACCCGAGTGCAGCGTCATGAAGGCGCTGAGGTATTCGATCAGCTCGTCAATGCGGTAGACCATGTCGCCGGTGTGGCCGCGCTGGCGCAGTTCGCCATTGACCGTCGTCGACAGGCGCAGCGCGTGAGGGTCAGGCACCTCGTCGGCCGAGACCAGCCAGGGGCCCAGCACCGTACCACCGTCGCGGTTCTTCACGGGCAGGTTGGGCCGGTACCAGTTTTCCAGCAGGTCACGGATGGCGTAGTCGTTGCAGACGGTGTAGCCACCCACGTACTGCATCGCCTGGGCGCGGGGCACACCGCGCGCCTCGCGGCCGATGACGACCGCCAGTTCACACTCGTAGTGCATGAAGTGGGTGGCCTGGGGGCGGCGCGTCTGGCCGCGGTGGCCCAGCAGCGACGACGGTGTCTTCAGGAAGACCAGCGGCTCTTCCTGCGAGGTCTGGCTGAGTTCGGCGCTCAGCTCCTTGACGTGGTCACGGTAGTTCAGCCCGAGCGCCAGGATGGTGCCCGGCTGCACGGGCGGCAGCCACACCACCTGGTCGTCGGCCAGCACACGGCCGTCGGCCAGGCGCAGGCCGCGCTCGTGGGGATAGGCCCAGTGAACAGCGCCGGCATAAGCCACGCGGGCGGTTCTCATGGCTGCAGCCCTTCCTGCGCCGCCACCGCCGCGAGCCCCAGGCACACCGACAACGCGAGCGGTGGCCGGCCCGGCGCCTGCAGCGTCGCGTAGGCCCGCTGGCCCACCGACAGCGCCGGCTGCGGCTCGGCGGGCCCCAGCAGCAGCACATCACCCGGGTTCAGCGTCATGAAACTGGACACGTCGGCCAGCAGCTGTGCGGCGCCGCGCAGGTGTTCCCCCACCCGCAGGGTGCGTGGGACTCCACCATCGATGCGAAGCTGCAGCACAAACTGCGCCGGGTCATCACCAGGCAGCCGCGGCAGCCGCTGGGGGCTCAGCACACACAAGCCGTCTCGCGCCCGCCAGCGCAGCCCCGGCCGGTAGTGGTTGGGCACCGGCCAACTGCCGTCCACGCACAGCAGCCAATCGCTGACGCACGCCAGCGCTTCCTGCGGCGCCACCCGCACCGCGGGGCGGCCAATCAGCAGCCCCAGGCTCGGGCCACAGAGCACCGTCTGCCCGTCAAAGGGAACCTCCCAGCGGGCATCGGCCGTGTGCTGCACGCAACCCGACGGCCTGACGCCCAGCACCGGCCGGCGGGGGGCGGCCTTGTAGGGTGCCGCCGTGGCCACGTCCGGCACCAGACAAGGGTGCCCCGGGTGGTTGAGCAAGGCCGCCACCACGGTTCCGCTGAACGCCGTCTGTCCGAACATGGGCACATGGTAGTGCCAGCACCCTGGGGTAAGCCCTAGGGCGGAACCCGGACGCCGGCACGGCCCGAGACGGCCCGTTGCCACGATGCGTGACGGGTTTTCCCTGCACCGGGTGACCGCAGCAGGCCAGGCTGGGGCCGGACAATGGCAGACGGACTGGCAAGCGCCCTCCTCCACACCGCCATGACACCTCCAACCGTTGACTTCATCATCATCGGCGCTGGCACCGCAGGCTGCCTGCTGGCCAACCGGCTGAGCCGGGACAGCGGCCGCAGCGTGCTGCTGCTGGAGGCCGGCGGGCCCGACAACTACCCGTGGATCCACATCCCCGTCGGTTACCTGTACTGCATCGACAACCCGCGCACCGATTGGCGCTACCGCACGGAACCCGATGCCGGCCTCAACGGCCGCAGCCTGATCTACCCCCGCGGCAAGACGCTGGGTGGCTGTTCCAGCATCAACGGGATGATCTACATGCGGGGCCAGGCGCGCGACTACGACCACTGGGCCGAGACCACCGGTGAGCCGGCCTGGGGCTGGGAACAGGCCCTGCCCGATTTCATGGCCCACGAGGACCACGCCGTCAGCGAGGCACGGGGCGCCGCTGCGGCGCCCGACGCCAGCGCCTTCCACGGCCACGGCGGTGAATGGCGCGTCGAACGCCAGCGGCTGCGCTGGGACATCCTGGACGCCTTTGCCCAGGCCGCCCAGGAAGCCGGCATACCGGCCAGCCCGGACTTCAACCGTGGCAACAACCACGGCGTGGGCTACTTCGAGGTCAACCAGCGCGCGGGCTGGCGTTGGAACACCAGCAAGGCCTTCCTGCGCCCCATCCAGGGCCGGCGCAACCTGGAGGTGCTCACGCACGCTCAGGAGGCCCAGCTGGTCATGGAAACGGGCGGCGACGGGCGCCCCCGCTGCGCGGGCGTGCGCTTTGTGCACCAGGGCAGCCAGCACACGGTGCGCGCGGCGCGCGAAGTGCTGCTGTGTGCCGGGTCCATCGGAACACCGCAGTTGCTGCAGCTCGCCGGCCTGGGGCCGGCTGCACTGTTGCAGCGGCATGGCATTGCCGTGCAGCACGACCTGCCCGGCGTGGGCGCCAACCTGCAAGACCACCTGCAGATCCGTGCCGTGTTCAAGGTGCAGGGCGCCAGAACACTGAACACCCTGGCCAACCGCTGGTGGGGCAAGGCCCTGATCGGCCTGGAATATGCGCTGCGCCAGAGCGGGCCGATGAGCATGGCGCCATCACAGTTGGGCATCTTCACCCACAGCCGCCCGGGCTTGACGCACCCCAACATCCAGTTCCATGTGCAGCCCCTGAGCCTGCCGGCCTTCGGCCAGCCGCTGCACCCCTTCCCGGCCATCACCGCCAGCGTGTGCAACCTGCAGCCCAGCAGCCGCGGCACGGTGCAGATCACCAGCCCACGCCCGGGTGACGCACCGGCCATCGCCCCGCATTACCTCAGCACCGAAGACGACCGCCGCGTGGCGGCTGAATCGCTGCGGGTGGCGCGCCACATCGCGGCGCAGCCCGCCCTCGCCCGCTGGCAACCCACCGAGTTCAAGCCCGGCGTGGCCTACCAGAGCGACGACGACCTGGCCCGGCTGGCGGGTGACATCGCCACCACGATCTTTCACCCCGTGGGCACCGCCCGGATGGGCCGCGCCGATGACCCGTTGGCGGTGGTGGACCCGCAGCTTCGGGTGCGGGGTGTCGGTGGCCTTCGGGTGGTCGATGCCAGCGTGATGCCCACCATCACGAGCGGCAACACCAACAGCCCCACCTTGATGATCGCCGAGAAGGCCGCACGCTGGGTGATCGACGGCCACTGAGTCGGGCCGCGTGATGTGGATCAAGGCGCGGCGGCCTTCGGCCTCCAGAATGTGCCTTTGCGCCTGGCGGAAACACCTCGCCTGGCCGTCCGCAACCACCGCACAGGAACCCTGCCACATGCAGACCGCAGACCCCAGCTACCGCGCACTGACCCAGGCCGTCTCCGCTGAACTGAACAGCTTGCGAAAGAGTACACCCGAGGTCATGAAGGCCTTCTCGGAGCTGGGCCGGGCGGCCACTGCCGACGGCGTTCTCGACAAGAAGACCAAGGAGCTGATTGCCCTGGCGGTGAGCGTGGCGGCCCGGTGCGACCCCTGCATCGGCTTCCACACCCAGGCGCTGGCCAAGCTGGGGGCCGCGCGGCAGGAGATCGACGAGACCGTGGCCGTCACCACCTACATGGGCGGCGGCCCGTCGCTGATGTACGCGGCCAGCGCGCTCAAAGCCTTTGACGAGGCCGTCGCGGCACTGAAGGCTTGAAGGCCTGACGGCGAGACCCGCTGCCGGCCGGCGCGGCGGGCCGTGAAGGATCAGGGGGCCGGCTTCACCATCGGCCAGCCGCGGCGAGCCCATTCACTCATGCCGCCGTTGACATACCGGACATGCGCGTACCCCCGCTCGCGCAGCGCCTTCAAGGTGCTGCGTGAACGGTTCTGCGTGTTGCAGATCAGCAGGACCGGCGTGTCGGCCTCCAGCGGTATCTCGGCCAGGCGACGCACGAGCTGGCTCATCGGCAACAGGCGTGCACCCTGCGCCACCCCGGTGGCGTGTTCCTGCGGTTCGCGGATGTCAATCAGCAACGCCTGCGCCTTGAAAAATGTGCATGCATGCGCATAGTATGGTCACGGCACCCCGCTTGCGCAAACCTGTGCCCACCCCACCACTGACCCCGTCACCCCGCGTGAAAGGCCCCACCCATGAACGCCAGCACTGGCACCGCCGCCTGTCCGCATTGCCACACCCTGAACCGCATGGGCGGGGGCAGCGCGTCACAGGCGCATTGCGGGCGCTGCGGGCAGCCGATCTTCAACGCCCACCCCGTGGCCCTGGACGCCGTCGGCTTCGAACGCCACCTCAAGGCCAGCACGCCGTTGCTGGTGGACTTCTGGGCGGCGTGGTGCGGCCCGTGCCGCACGATGGCGCCCATCTACGAACGCGCGGCGACGGCGCTGGAGCCCCGCGTGCGGCTGGGCAAGGTGGACACCGACGCCCAGCCCGAGCTGTCCCAGCGCTACGCCATTCGCAGCATCCCCACGCTGATGCTGTTCCGGCATGGCCAGGAAGTCGCCCGTCACAGCGGCGTGCTGGACGGCCCGCGCCTGCTGGCCTGGGTGAACGCGCACGTCTGAGAACGGGGTCAGCCTCGACGGCCATGCACGCGGGCTTCGGCCGCGCTGAACGCGGGCGCGCGCGGCCCCATCAGTCGCTCAGCCTGGCGGCTCCTCCCCTTTCTCTGTCTTTTCGTCGCATCGGCGGCGGCGCAGCGGCATGTTCTGGCAGCATCCGGCGCTGGCTCGCCGAAAGGGGCGGGCCGTGTCCCCGGAGAACCTTGTGCCAGACGCCCGACGCTTTGCCCCCTTGCCCAACCCTCCCCAGCGCTTCACCGTGGGCATCGTCCAGGCGGCCTGCCTGCTGACGCTGACCTCCGCTGCGCTGGCCCAGGATGCGGGCAGTGGCGCACCCGAAGGCAACCAGCGTGAGGCCACCAGCGCCCAGCGGGTGGAAATCGTCGCGCGGCAAAGCGCCACCGACTTGCGGCGGGCGGCCAGTGTGGCCAAGCAGATCTATGGCCGTGACGAGCTGGACAAGTACGGCGACACCAACGTGCTCGACGTCATGCGGCGGCTGCCAGGCGTCAATGTGGGCGCGGGTGGCCCGCGGATGCGCGGGTTGGGCGCCGGCTACACCCAGATCCTGATCAACGGTGACCCGGCCCCCCCGGGGTTTGCGCTGGACCAGCTCAGCCCGGCACAAATCGAGCGCATCGAGGTGCTGCGCGCCCCGACGGCCGACCAGAGCGCCCAGGCCATCGCCGGCACCATCAACATCATCCTGAAAGAGCCGCCCCGGCGCTCGGAACGCAGCCTGCGGGTGGGTTTTGCCGACGGCAGGGACAGGCCCCGTGGCAACCTGAACCTCAACCTCAGCGAAACCAAGGCGCCGCTGGCGATGTCCTTGCCGATCTCGCTGTTCGAGTGGGGCCGTGACAACGAGCTGACGCTGGAAAAGCGCGCACCCGGCACCGACGGCCTGACCGCGGTGAGCGAACAGGTGGGCCTGCAGGAGACCTGGGGTCACGGCTTCAACGTCGGGCCACGGCTGAACTGGAAGGTCAGTGACGACCAGACCGTGGCGCTGCAGACCTTCGCCCAGAAGGGCTGGTGGAACAACCGCACCGACTACCGCAACCGCATCCTCAGCGGCCAGCCCTTCCTGGACGACAACAGCGCCCAGAACGGCACCTGGCAGAACCTGCGCGGCAACCTGACCTGGAACAACCGCTTTGCCAACGACCAGCGCCTGGAGCTGCGGGCCGGTGCACAGCGCAACGACTCGACCTTTGACGCTCGCAACGTGCGCGACGGCCAGCTTCAGCTGCGCAGTGTTGGCGGTGCTGACGACCGCAGTGTCACCCAGGCCGGCAAGTACAGCCGGCTGCTCGGCGAATCGCACAGCGTCACCGCCGGCTGGGACCTCGAATACCGGCTGCGCAACGAGGAACGCACGGTCACCCGCAACGGCCAGCCCGTGCTGCCCGAATTTGAAGGTCAGCCCTACGACGCCAAGGTCTCGCGCCAGGCTGTCTTCATCCAGGACGAATGGGAAATCTCGCCGAAGTGGCAGATGTACCTCGGTCTGCGCCATGAGAGCATCGCGACCGAAAGCCGCGGCACCGACACCACCGTGGTCAACACCAGCCGCGTGCTGTCACCGCTGTGGCATGTGACGTGGAAGCTGGACCCGAAGGGCCGGGACATGGTGCGCGCCAGCCTTACCCGCAGCTACAAGGCCCCCAACCTGGGCAGCCTGCTGGCGCGGCCCTCGCTGAACGCCAACCACCTCAACACCAACGCCCCGAACACCGAGCTGGCGCCCGACCGCATCGGCAACCCCAACCTGCGCCCTGAACTGGCCACCGGCCTGGACATCGCCTTCGAGAAATACCTGCCTGGCGGCGGCATGTGGAGCATTGGCGCCTTCCACCGCCGGCTGACCGATGTGGTGCGCAACGTCACCACGCGGCAGCCCGTGTCCTGGGCCACGGTGCCGCGCTACGTGGCGCAGCCCCAGAACTTCTCCAAGGCCAGCACCAGCGGCATCGAGCTGGAACTCAAGGGCCGGGCCAGCGAGTGGCTGCCGAAGGTCCCCGAGGCGGCCAAGAACCTCAACCTGCGGGCGTCGCTGAACCTGTACCGCTCCACGGTGGCTGCGCTGCCTGGGCCCAACAACCGGCTCGATGGCCAGCAGCCCTGGAGCGCCACGCTGGGCTTCGACCACCGCTTCACCGGCATGCCGCTGACCATCGGCGGCAGCCTGGGCCTGAACCCCGCGTACGACACCCAGCTCACGCTGGACCAGATCCAGCAGCGCTCCTCCAGCCGCTCGATCGACCTGTACGGGCAGTGGATCTTCAGGCCGGGTCTGTCGATGCGGGTCTCGGCGGCGGCCGGTGTCCAGCCGTTCGGGCCGCCCAACGGCTTCACCCGCACCGTCACCACGGGTGGCGACTATTCCCAGGTGGACAGGGGTACCAAGCCGCAGTTCGGGGTATCGCTGGACGTCCGTCTCTAACCCTGCCGGGCCCAGGTGGCTCTGACCAGGAGGCTCTGTCATGCACATCGGCTTGCTCACGGGTGGCGGTGACTGCCCGGGACTGAATGCGGTGATCCGCGCGGTGGCGCTGGCCCTGATGCGCGACGCCGGCGCACGGGTCAGCGGCATTCGCCGCGGTTTTCTAGGCCTGATGGACAACCAGGTGCAGCCCTTGTCGGCGGCCGACGTGCAGGGCATCGTCGCCCAGGGCGGTACGATCCTGGGCACCCACAACCGCTGCGACCCGTTCCACGACGGCCAGGCCGGCGGCGCCGACCGCAGCGATATCGCGCTGCAGACACTGGACGAGCATCGGCTGGACGCCCTGGTGGTGATCGGTGGCGACGGCACCATGGCCATCGCCCACCGCTTCGCCCAGCGCGGGGTGCCCGTCGTGGGCGTCCCCAAGACCATCGACAACGACCTGCTGCACACCGAGCGCAGCTTCGGCTTTGACAGCGCGGTGTCGGTGGTCGCCGAATCCCTCGGCCGGCTGGAAACCACCGCGCGCAGCCACGGCCGGGTGATGATTGCCGAGACCATGGGCCGCTATGCCGGATGGATCGCGCTGGAAGCAGGCTTGGCCGGCGCTGCCGACGTGATCGCCATTCCCGAACGCGAATTGCAGCTTGATGCGCTGCTGGCGCGCTGCGACGAGCAGCATGCCAGCGGAGGCTGCACCCTGATCAGCATCGCCGAGGGCGTGAGCCTGGACGGGCAGCTCAGTGTGCAGCAGACCCTGGCTGACAGCCCGGACCCGCTTCGCCTGGGCGGTGTGGGCATGGCGCTGCAGCGCTGGCTGCAGCCACAACTGCGTGCTGAGGTGCGCTCGGTGCAGCTGGGCCATGTGCAGCGCGGCGGCACGCCCACGGCGTTTGACCGGGTGCTGGCCACACGCTTCGGCTGGCAGGCGGCGCAGCTCGTGCAGCGTGGCCAGTTCGGGCGGATGGTGGCACTGCAGGGCGATACGCTGACGGACATCGCGCTGCAGGACGTGGCACAAGGCTGTCGCCGTGTCCCCCCCGGCCACCCCTTGGTGCAGACGGCTGCCAGCCTGGGGGTGCTGATCTGATCGGCGGGCCGCGCTGGCGGCCAGGAGGCGGTACGGCGCATCGGAACGCCGCACATGGCTGATCGCCACCGCCGCATCAAGCGGTGTGGCCACCGTCCTCCCGTTTGTCTCGACCGCCCAGCCCCGTGGCCGCGCCAAGGCGCGGGGCGTTGCAGTCACGGTGACAACGCTGGAGTGACCCGGTCGTCGCCTACACCCAGTGCAGGTTTGAAAACCGTCAAAACAAGTCACCCTCAACCCTGGTGGCAGGACGACATGGCCGAAACTGACGGCATTCCAACCACAGCGCCAGCGGCAACCTGCCCGCTGGCGCACCGCCGCAGACCATGGCCTCCGACTGGTGGCGAGGCGCCACGTTCTACCAGATCTACCCCCGCAGCTTTGCCGACACCAACGGCGACGGCCTGGGTGATCTTCCGGGTGTCACCCGCCACCTGCCCTATGTGGCGTCGCTGGGGGTGGACGGCATCTGGCTGTCCCCGTTTTTCACCAGCCCGATGCGTGACTTCGGGTACGACGTATCAGACCACTGCGCCGTCGACCCCCGCTTCGGCACGCTGGCCGACCTTGACGCCTTGCTGGCGGAGGCCCGCCGCCTGGGCCTGAAGGTGGTGATCGACCAGGTCTGGAGCCACACCGCGGCCGAACACCCCTGGTTCCAGGAAAGCCGCGCCAGCCGCGACAACCCCAAGGCCGACTGGTACGTCTGGGCCGACGCCAAGCCCGACGGCAGCCCACCGAACAACTGGCTCAGCTGGATGGGCGGCCCCGCCTGGCGCTGGGAGCCGCGGCGCCGGCAATATCACCTGCACCAGTTCCTGCCGCAGATGCCGGACCTGAACTTCCACTGTCCAGCCGTGCAGGAGGCCGTGCTGGCGCTGGCGCACTTCTGGCTGGCCCGCGGCGTGGACGGCTTCCGGCTGGACACCGCCAACCTCTACGCCCACGACACCGAATTGCGCGACAACCCCGCGTTGCCGCCCGAGCAGCGCGGTGACAGCCCGGTGCTGATGCAGCGGCACCTCTACACGATGGACCAGCCGGAATCGCTGGCCTTCCTGCAACGGCTGCGCCGCGTGATGGACCGCTACCCAGACCGCATGACGGTGGGCGAGATCGGCGGCAATGACGCGCTGGCCACGATGCTGACCTACACCCGCGGGCAGGAACAACTGCACACGGCCTATTCATTCGCCTTCCTGGGCGCGCGGCCTGACGCCGCCACCGTTGCACGGCAGCTGAAGCCGTGGGCGGATGTCGACGGTTGGCCGTCCTGGGCCTTCTCCAACCATGACAGCCCGCGGGTGGCCTCACGCTGGGGTGGTGCAGACACCGCCACCTTCGGCCTGGGCGCCGCCAGCGGCGCCGCAGCGCACACCCCCGCCGGCGCCGGGCCCCTGACCTGGATGGCCCTGCTGATGGCCCTGCGCGGCACGCTGTTCATCTACCAGGGCGAAGAACTGGGCCTGCCACAGAGCACCGTGGCCTTCGAACACCTGCAAGACCCCTACGGCATCGCCAACTGGCCGCTGAACCCTGGGCGCGATGGTTGCCGCACGCCCATGCCCTGGGTGCACGACGCACCACAGGCCGGCTTCAGCGATGCAGCCCCCTGGCTGCCGGCCGACCCGGCCCATGCGCCGCTGGCCGTCGACGTGCAAGAGCAGGACCCGGCCTCCCTGCTGCACCAGACACGCCGCCTTATCGCGCTGCGCCGCGCGCACCCTGTGCTGCGCACCGGAACCAGCGAGGTGCTCTGGGCCGATGGCAACACCCTGGTGCTGCAGCGGGGCGAGGGCCAGGGCGCCGTGCTGGCGCTGTTCAACCTGGGCGCAAAGCCCGTGGACTGCCCGCCGCTGGCGGCGCTGCAGCGGCTGGGTACCGCGCCAGCCCTGTGGTCCAGCCACCCGATGCCATCACCCGGCGAACAATGGCCCGCCGGGCTGGCGGCCTTTCTGCATTCCTCCTGAGCCTCTCACCACCATGTTCGACATCGACCCACCCTACCCCTTGAGCGACGCGCAGAAAGCGCAGTTCCAGCGCGATGGCTTCATCAAGCTGAAGCAGGTGCTGAGCCCCGAGGCACTGGCCCACTACGGCCAGGTGATCACCCGCCTGACCATCGAGCTGAATACCGAGCGCCGCCCGCTGGAAGAGCGAAGCACCTACGACAAGGCCTTCCTGCAGGTGATGAACCTTTGGGAGCACAGCCCCCTGGTCGCACGCTTTGTGATGGGCCAACGCCTGGGCCGGCTCGCGGCCGAGTTGCTGGGGGTCAGCGGTGTGCGCCTCTACCACGACCAGTCGCTCTACAAGGAGCCTGGCGGCGGCATCACGCCGGCCCACGCCGACCAGTACTACTGGCCGCTGGATTCCGACCGCACCATCACCGCCTGGATACCGCTGCAGGCCGTGCCACCCGCCATGGGCCCCCTGGGCTTCTACGCTGGCAGCCAATCGGTGGCCTTCGGCAGGGACCTGGGCATCTCCGACGAAAGCGAGCAGATGATCAGCAGCAACATGGCCCGACACGGTTTCGAGTTCTGCGTGGGTGGCTTTGACCTCGGCGAGGTCAGCTTCCACCTCGGCTGGACCTTCCACAAGGCCGGCCCCAACGTGAGCGAACGGCCCCGTTCGGTGATGACGGTGATCTACATGGACGCCGCGATGCGCCTGGTGCCTGCGTTGAACGCCATCCAGGCCAACGACCGAGACCAGTGGTGCCCTGGCGCGCGCGAAGGCGAGGTGATCAACACCCGCAAGAACCCCGTCGTCTGGCAGCGCGCTGCGGCCACGGCCTGAACCGCGGGCTCGCGATGCGGCTGCGAAAGGACATCAACCTGGGCACCCTGCTGGCCTTGCCACCGGCATCGCTGGGCTGGCGGTCCAGCTGGGGTGAACAGTTGGCCATGCTGCGGGACATGGGCGTGGAAGCCGCCCAGGCCTGGGACGGCTTTGACGAGATCCACCGGGCCGGCCTGCTGCCCCTGGGCATGGCGCATGCCACCCGTCCCGACGAGCTGGACGCCATTGCACGGCGCCACGCCAGCCAGGGCCTGGGTTTCACCAACCTTCACCTGGGCACCGGCTTCGACAGCGACGATGAGATGGACGCGCTGGCCGGTGCGCTGCTCGAAGCCCAGGCTCGGCATGGCCACCGGCTGCTGGTAGAGACCCACCGCGCCACCGCCACGCAGGACATCTGGCGCACGCTGCGTTGGGTGGAACGCTTCCCCGACCTGCGCTTCACGGCCGACCTGAGCCACTGGTACACGGGCCATGAGATGACTTACGGTGGCGAGTTTGACCATCGACGCCAGCGTCTGCAGCCGGTGCTGCAGCGCTGCCTGGCGCTGCACGGCCGCATCGGCAACAGCGGGTGTCTGCAGACACCGCTGAACCGTCCTGGCCGGTATGTCAGCCACTACCGTCAACTCTGGACGAGCGTCTGCGCGGGCTTCCTGGCGCATGCCCAACCGACTGACGTTCTGAGCTTTGCACCGGAACTGCTGCCGATGGCCGTGGGCGAGCCGCCGATGTGGCTGCACTACCAGCAGTCGGTGCAGGCACTGCCCGGTGACCCGTGGTGTGGCGAGCCCTCTGACCGCATGGCCGATGCCGAGGCCTTGTGGGACCTGGCCCAACAGTGTTTCGACGCGGCGACCGCGGCCCGCTCGGACACCGCACTGACTTGACCCAGAGCTGACCCAACGCTGACCCAGAGCCCACCGCATGACCCAGCCCGACCTGCACCGCCGCCACCTGCTGCAAGCCGCCGCCCTGGCGCCCTGGGCAGCCAGCGCCGCCGCCAGCCAGGCCGCGGCCAGCGCACCACCTCCCGCGCCACCTTCCGCACCACGCACCCGCTGGACCGACCACGTCGACCCCTTCATCGGCAGCGACGGCACCGGCCACGTCACGCCGGGGGCCACCGTGCCCTTTGGCATGGTCTTCCCGGCACCGGACAACGCCGACCGCGGCTGGAGCTACAGCGCCGGCTACCAGCACCGCAACCCGCGCATCCTGGGCTTCTCCAACACCCACCACAGCGGCGCTGGCATTCCGGAGCTGGGTGATGTCCTGCTGCAGCCCCGGGCCGGCACCCACTGGTCAACCGAGACACGCGACTTCAGCGCGAGGAAGTCCCGCGAGCACGCGCGACCCGGCCTCTACCGCGTCAGGCTGGCGCGTCACGGCGTGACGGTCACCCTGACCGCGTCGCCCAAGGTCGCGCTGCACCGGTACCAGTTTGACCACGCCGGCCGTGCGCAGGTGCTGGTGGACCTGCAGCACGGCCTGAACTTCGTGGAAGAGCCGGCGGTGCTGGC
>JAJTDE010000083.1 GCA_021298085.1 Rubrivivax sp. | reverse complement strand
GCGCCGCCATCAGACAGCGCTGGGCGACTTTGGCCATCTCGGCTTCTCGTTCGGAGACAGGGGGTTCGAGCAGGTCGGGCGTGGACATCGGTTCTCCAGGGTCTGTGGCCGGTTGACAGCCGGCAGAGCGCTACTCTACGCTTTATTCGAAGTATTCGCAGCAATCGCAGCAAACAAATCAGGCGCGAGCGTCTGTGAACTTGTGCGGCCAGGCCAGAACCCAGGCGATGTCCTCAGTGGTGTTCTTGTCAGGACGTCACCTGGGGCGTGTAAGTCGCGCGATCCCCTGGCCCCTCGATTGACCGGTTTACTGCACTCCGCGGCCGGGACATCCGCACCGACGAGTGGCTCTCGACGGCCACTTGCTGTCAGCCGCTCAGTATGTTCGGACGGCTGGTTCGAGGCACCAAGCAGACGGAGTGGTTGCCGTCTTCAGTGCCGACCGCGAACTAGCAGCCCCAGCCACGAGTAGCCGTTCGAGACTTCAGGTCCAGTGGCTGACCGTGGCTGCAATATGTCAGTCGCCTCGGGTACCTTGCAGTTGACGCGTCGGGTGTGCGAACTGCGGGTTTGCCCTATGGGGGCGACGGGCTCCTCGGGCGTCCATGCTGAAATGGTGTCTCGGCAAGGGATGCCTCGATACTTGAACGCGCACTCACGCTGTTTCGGCGAGCGTGAACCGCACACCTTGATCACACCTACCGTGTCCCGCTTCCGTGACCACCGTCCTTGACATGTACCGTCAGCGTGCGCGGGCGCTCGAGCGCTTCGTGCGGCGCCTGCTCGGCAACGCCGACGAGGCGGCTGAGGTGTCGCAGGAGGCCTTTATGCGCGTTTACGCGGCCGAGGTCGGCGGCCGCACCGAGGTCAGCGAAGCGCTGCTGTACACCGTGGCCAAGAACCTCGCGCTCAGTGAGTTGCGAAAGCGCACGTCCCGCGCGACCGATGCCATGGGGGACTTGACCGACTTGGGCGTTGAAGCACCAGGCATGAACCCTGAGCAACTCGTTTCCCAGCGCCAGATGATCCACGCGGTCGAAGCCGCCATGACGCGCATGCCACCCAAATGCCTTGAGGTGTTCCGGCTGCGCAAGCTGGAGGACCTGTCGCACACCGAGATTGCCGATCGATTGAACATCTCGGCCAAGACCGTGGAGCGCCACATTACCCATGCCCTGCAGCTGTGTCACGCGGCACTCTCAGAGCATTCCCCTTCAGGCCGCGCGCAGCCTGACCCGCAGATCGGCCGGGGGCCACGATGAGTCCCAAGATTTTCCCCTTCGCCCACCGGCCGTCGCCTGAAGACCAGGCGCGGCGCTGGATCGTGCGCATCGATGCAGGCCCGCTCACGCCTTCTGAGCGCGAGCAGCTGCGGGCCTGGCTCGATGAAGACGGCCGCCATGCACAGCTACTGGACACGCATGCGCTGCTGTGGAACGCAGCTGCCAAGGCGGCGTTTGCGCCGTCACCGGCGCGCGCGACGGACCGGGTTCGCTTGGGCGCAAGAGCGCAGCGTTGGCTGGCCCCTGCCTTAGTGGCATTCGTCTGCGTGCTGGGTGCAGGGGGCCTGTGGCTCGGTCAGTGGAGCCCGCTGCCACAGGACGCGTCGCCCGCTCAGACCATCAGCACGGCGATCGGCGAACACCGCCCGGTGGCGCTGGCCGATGGTTCACACATGCACCTGAACACCAGTTCGAAGGCCCGCGTGGTGTTCAGCAAGGAACGCCGGCGCATCCAGCTCGACGCAGGCGAGGGCTACTTCGACGTGGCCAAGGACGCCGCGCGGCCCTTCGAAGTGGCGGTCGGGTCCACCATCGTGCGCGCGGTGGGTACCCGTTTCCTGGTGCGCCGGCAGGCCAATGGACAGGCCGAGGTCACGGTGTTCGAAGGGGTCGTTGAACTCATCAGGGCCCAGGCCGAGGCCCCTGCGCAGGGTGCGCGGCCTGCACAGGCTCCGCAGCCACCTGTGCGTCTGGTCGTGAGCCAATCGGCCGCCGAGCAGGATCATGTCGTTGTCCTTCGTTCGCTCCCCGAGCCGGCACTCGAGCAGAAGTTGGCCTGGCAGCACGACCGCATCGTGTTCGACAACACGCCGCTGGCCGCGGCGGTCGAACAGGTGAACCGCTACGGAACGGTGCCGCTCGTTCTGGGCGACGATGTGCCGCGCGATGTGCGCGTCTCCGGCGCGTTCTCCACGCGCGACATCCCGGTCTTCATGCGCAGCCTGGAACAGGGCTTTGGCCTGCGGGTCGACCAGCGCCCCGAGGGCTACCTCATCTCGCGCAGCGGCTCGCGCTGAAGGGCGGGCTCGCAGGAGTCGGCGCATCGGGTTTCCCCTCATGGGGGGTCAGGGCTGCTCGCGCGTCGATGTGACTCCAACGCACTTGCCCCACTGTATCCAACGACCGGAGGAGACCGCATGCCCCGCCCCCACCCCATCCTGCGCCCCGTAGCGCTTGCCGTTGCGCTGGCCACGGCCAGCCTTGCGACAGTGCCGGTCGCCCGGGCCCAGAGCGCCGCACAGGCCCAGGCCATCGACATCCCGGCGCTGCCGGCTGCGCAGGCGCTGCAGCGCTTCGTCGAGGCCACGAAGTTCCAGCTCCTCTACGCCCCCGAAGTGGTGCGCGGCGTGACGACCAAACCCGTCAGCGGCACGCTGGCGCCGCGCGACGCGCTGGCCCGCATGCTCGAAGGCACGGGCGTGCAGATCGTCGACACAGGCCCGGGCGCTGCCACGCTCCGCCCTACCGCAGCCGCAGCAGCAGCCGCAGCACCGAGCTTGGTCGGTGAAGCCGCTGCGGCGCAGTCGATCATGGTCACCGCGCGCAAGGCCTCCGAGCGGGCAAAGGACGTGCCCATCGCCGTCACCGCGATCACGGGCGAAGGGCTCCGGCGTCGCGGCGCGTCCAGCGTCACCGAGGTGCTGCAGGATGCACCAGGGGTCAGCTCGTACGACTACGGGTCCGGGGGACCGAGGGTGGCCATCCGCGGCATCTCCACCTCGCTGGGGGCAAACGAAAACGGCTACTACCTCGACGACCTGCCATTCACAGGCGTGAGCGTGCCCATCGCACCCGATGTGCGCGCCTGGGATCTGGACCGCGTCGAGATCCTGCGCGGCCCGCAAGGCACCTTGTTCGGGGAAGGCTCCATGGGTGGCACGGTGCGCATGCTCACCAACAACGCGCGCCTGGGCGAGTTCAGCTTCGCCGGGCAGCTGGGCGGGTCACGTACAGACGGCGGCGGCAACAACAGCGGCGCCAAGGCAATGGTGAACGTGCCGTTGGGCGACAGGGTCGCCGTGCGGGTAGCGGCCACGCACGAAGAGCTGTCGGGCTGGATCGACGACCCCGTCAAAAAGGCCAGCAACGTCAACACCTCGCGCATCGACACGGCGCGCGTGCGCGTGCGCTGGGACGCCACCGATCGCCTGACCTTGAACGCCACCTACTGGACCTTCGACGGCAGTTACCCGCAGGGCGGCAGCGGTGCAACCGACGCGGGAACGGTGCCCAGTACGCTGTTCTCCAACACCTCGAAATATGAACTCGGCGGCGTCTCCGCCGCCTATGACTTCGACGCGGCATCGCTGTTCTACAGCTACTCGCGCAGCAGCCTGGCGCTGCCACAGTCGGGCAGTTTCTTCGGCGGCACGCTGGTCTCGACGATCGACATCGACGTGGCCGCACACGAGTTGCGCGTGGCCTCCAACGGCAAGTCGGCGCTGCGCTGGACCGCCGGCCTGTACCAACGTGAATCCCGCCGTGACGACAAGTTCGAGTTCGCGCTCTTTGGGCTGAACGACATCGGACGCGTGGATTCGACCGCGCGAGCCGTGTTCGCCGAGGCCTCCTACAGCCTGCCCGGCCTTCCGCTGGAGCTGACCGCGGGCGTGCGGCGGTTCCAGGACCGGCTGCAGAGCGCCGAGTCCAGTTCCGGTGTCGCACGGCCGCCCGCCGATAACACCTTCAAGAGCACCAACCCGCGCTTCTCGGTGGCCTGGAAGGCGACCCCCGACTGGCAGGTCTACACCAGCGCCTCCAAGGGCTTCCGCTCCGGTCAGAACCAACCCGGGGCCTCGGTGGCGCTGGCGGGCCCCCTGGGCATCTCGCTGCCGGCCGCGCTCAAGCCCGACTCGATCTGGACCTACGAGCTGGGCACCAAGGCCGTGCTGCTGGACAAGCGCATGACCGTCGAGGCCGCCGTCTACCACAGCGACTGGAAGGACGTGACGGTGCGCATTCCCATCGGCACCACGGGCTTCAACGGGCTCATCAACTCCGGCGGCACCAAGACCGATGGCGTCGAGGCCAGCGTGGCGCTGGACGTGTCGCCGGCGCTGACCTTCACGCTGGCCGGCAGCTATACCGACGCGCGCTACGCTGCCGACGTACCGGGCACGGGCATCGTCAAGGGCAAGCCGGTGGACGAGATCTCCAAGGTCACGTTCAGCGGCTCGGCGGAGTACCGCTTTGCCGCCTTCGGCGACTGGCAGGGCCGGGCGCGGCTGGGCTTCCAGCACCAGAGCAAGCGCGAGTTCCCGTCGTTCCCGCTCTACCAGGCCGGCGACGCCATCAACAACGTCAATGCCCGCATCAGCTTCGAGCGCGCCGGCTGGACGCTTTCGCTGTTCGGCGAGAACCTCACCAACGACAACGGCGCGGTCACCTTCCGCACCGTGCAGCCGCTCGGGCCGGGCGTGAACGACGTCTACTCCACTCGGCTGCGTCCGCGCACCCTCGGGCTGGAGCTGCGCTATGCGCTGGGCCGTTGAACGAGCAGGTCGGACCCTGGCCGTGGCGACGTTGGGTGTGATGGCGATGGGGGACGGGGTCTTTGCCCAGGCAGCCGCCGACGAGCTGCAGTGGCTGGAGCCACCGCAGTCCGAGCGCGCGCTGGCCTGGGCCCGCACGGCCACCGAGCGCAGCACCGCGGCGCTGCAGGCCTCGCCGCGCTACAAACCCTTGCTGGACGAGCTGACGCAGCTCAACCGCAGCGCCGGCCAAGTGGCGAGCATCAACCTGGCCGGTGCCCAGGCGGTGCGGCTGCAGAAGACGGCGGAGCACCCCAAGGGCCTGCTGCAGACCGCTGCACGGCAGGCAACCGGCCTGGGCCCCTGGCGCACGGTGCTCGACGTCGGCGCGCTGGGTCGGCAGGCAGGCAAGGACTTCGAGCTTTATTGGCAGCCGGCGGCATGCCTGGCGCCTGCGCGCACGCGGTGTCTGCTCAGCCTGCACGAGGCCGGGGGCGACGAGTCCGAACTGCGCGAGTTCGACCTGGCGACCGGTCGCTTCGTCGAAGGTGGCTTCGGGGTGGCCAAGTCGCGCACCATGGCCACGTGGGTGGATGCCGACACGCTCCTGCTGGGCCACACGCTGGGCGACTCGCCCCGCACCATGACCGGATGGCCGGCCCAGGCGCTGCTGTGGCGGCGCGGCACGCCGGTGGCCGAGGCCAAGGCGGTGCTGCGCCTGGACCCCAAACACGCCCTGTTCATGCCCGTGGATGCCGGTGCCGGCGGGCAGGCCGTGGTCGCGCAGGCGATCGACTACTCCACCTTCGCTTTGCACCGCGTGACGGCCGATGGCCAGGTGCAGGCGCTGCCGCTGCCCCCCAAGCTCAAGATGGCTTTCGCGGCCAACGCCACGCATCTGTTCGCGCAGCTGGCGGCCTCGGCCGAACGCGACGGCCGCACGGTACCCGCCGACAGCGTGGTGGCCGTGCCGCTGGCCGGCGACGGCAAGTTCGAGGTGGTGTACGCCGCCCGTCCGGGCGAGGTGGTCGACGCCTTCGGCAGCTTCCAAGTCACGCGCGATGCCGTCGCGCTGCCGCTGCGCAGCGGGCTGGCCTTGCGCGTGGACCTCGCGCGGCGCGAGGCAGACGGCTGGCGCACCACGAACCTGGTGCCGGCAACCCCCGGCGTCACGCCTGCGGTGGACAGCGGCGATGCCGAGGGCGATGCCTTCGTCGTCATGCGCAACGGCTTCCTGGTGCCGCCGGTGCAGGAGCTGGTGCGCACGACCGGGCAGCGCGCGGTCCTGGAGGCTGGCGCCCCCGCCATGGTTGCCTCGGCGCTGCAGGTGGAGCTGCGCCAGGCACGCAGTCGAGACGGCCAGGCCATCGAGTATTTCGTGGTGGGCCCTCGGGTGCGCAGGCCCGGGCCGGTGCCGACCCTGATGACCGGCTATGGGGCCTTCGGCATCTCCTTCACTCCGGCCTACTTCACCACGATGATGGGCGGCGCCTACGGCGGGGCCACGCTGAAGCTCTGGTTCGACCGCGGCGGTGCGCTGGTGGTGCCGGCCATCCGGGGCGGCGGTGAACAGGGCGCGGCCTGGCACCAGGCAGCCATGCGCGAGAAGCGCCAAACCTCTTACGACGATTTCCACGCCGTGGCGCAGGCGCTGATCGACAGCGGTTACACCGCCCGCAAGCACCTGGGCGTGTTCGGCATGTCCAACGGCGGGCTGCTGGCGGCCGTGGCTGGCACGCAGCGGCCGGACCTGTACGGCGCCGTCGTCAGCGACGTGCCGCTGGCCGACATGCTGCGCTTCCCCGAGATGGGCATGGGCGCGGCGTGGATCAACGAGTACGGCGACCCGAAGGACCCGCAGGCCGCCGCATGGCTGCGCGCCTACTCGCCGGTGCACAACGTGAAAAAGGGCGTGGACCACCCCGCCTTCCTGGTGACCGTGGCCACCACCGATAACCGCGTCGGGCCCGGCCACGCGCGCAAGCTGGCGCACCGGCTGATGGACGTGGGCGCGCCGGTGCACTTCCTCGAGCCCGAAGGAGGCGGCCATGGCGTGAGCGATCCGATGCAGCGGCCCGACATGATGGCCAAGCGGGCTACGTTCCTGATCGATGCCTTGATGCCCGCGCCCGCCGCGCGCAACCCGTGAGGTGCCCATGAAACTGACACGACGTTCGGCCCTGGGCTGCGGCATCGCAGCGGGTGGGGCGGTGGCGGCCTGGCCCTTCGGGCACAGCGCTTGGGCAACGGCCACGCATGCCGCGCCGCGCGCGGTGGCCGCGGTGCACCCGCTCGCCCGCGATCAGATGGGCCACCTGCAGCACGCGCGCAACCTGGCGTCGATGCCGGACGGCGAGTGGCGGCACATGGGCAGCTGGGACCCGGGACAGGAGTGGCTGGACGCCTATCGCTATCAGCTTGCGTTCATGGCTTATTCGGTGGCCCTGGCCACCTACCACTACCTGGATGCAGCGCCGCGCACCACCCAGCCGGTGTTTGATGCCCTGATCCGCAAGATGGTGCGGCGCGAGGTGTGGGACTTCTGGCGCGAGACCAGCCGGTCGGGGCCGCGCCTCGACCCCGACCTCAAGCAACTGCGGGAGCCCTGGACCGACCCGATCAAGAGCGAGAACATCATGTACAGCGGTCACCTGCACGCGATGCTGGGTCTGTACCGCATGCTGTACGACGATCCGAAGTACGACCAGCCGGGTTCGATCAGCTTCGTCAAGGCGCCCATCTTCCACGGCATGGGGCCGGAGCGCTACGACTACAACCATGCCAGCGTCGATGACGCGATCTGGCGCCAGATGCCGGAGTTCCAGTGGCTGGGCATTCCCTGCGAGCCGAACAACAGCTTCATCGTCTGCAACCAGTACCCGCTGCTCGGCTTCCGCCTTTTCGATGCGGTGCATGGACTGGGCCGATCGACGGCGGCGCTGGCCCGCTACAAGCAGGCTTGGCAGGGCCGCGGCGGGCTGTTCAATGCGCAAGGGGTTCCGGTCTGGAGCGTGATGCTCAAGCAGGACAAGACGATCTGGTCGCCCGGCCCCGACAGCGCCTGGACCATCGCCTCGCTGAACTGGACCCAGCCCGAGCTGGTGCGTCAGGCGCACGAACGGCTGCGCGCGATGTGGATCAAACCGCAGGGCGACGGCACCGTGTCGGTGAACTCGATGGGCGAGATTCTCGGCCGCCTCAAAGGCGACGCACAGGCCGCGCCCACGCCGTTCCGCTCGCCGGCGTTCGGCTATGTGGCCCTGTGGCTGGCCGAACTAGGTGACACGCAGACCCTGCGCGCGCTACTGGCCCATGCCGATCGCCACATGCGGCCGACCTGGGAGCACGAGGGCGTGTTCTACCCGCGCAACGACGCGTCTTACGGCGCCCGCGGCGAATTGACCTACATGGACCCGCTGACCGGCAATGCCCTGATTGGCACCGCCCGGATCTGCCCGCCAGACGGCATGCGCGCCATCTTCGAGGCGCCCTGGACACCCCAGCGTCAGCGCGGGCCCACGGTGGCTGCGGTGTCAGGCAACGCGCAGCTCACGCTGGCCAAGCGCCTGGATGTCGCCACCGTGTCGCTGGCGCTGCGGCAGGCGCCGGCTTCCACGGGCCCCGTGGAACTGCATATCGAAGGCGTTGAGCCCGGCGCCGCCTGGGCCATCGAGGACGCAGGCCGCCAGGTGCTGGCGTCTTCTGCGTCCAGTCGCTCGCTCTTGGACGGCCTGGTGGTGCGCGCTGAAGGACCGGCGCTGCGCATCAGCGTTCCACCGGCTGCCGAGCGGCGACTGGTTCTCAGGTCGAGGGGCCGAGCGTGAGTACGGGTATCCACCGCAACGAACCTTCATGGCGAGAACGGTACGACCGAAGCGAAGGCCTGCTGAATGACAGCCACCGCTGGGTGGCCAACGGCACGGTGCTGCCGCATTGGATCGGCCGCACCGAGCGCTTCTGGTATGAGCGCCTGCGTGATGGCCAGCGCGTGCTGCGTGTGTTCGATGCGGCGGCGGGGCGACCCTGTCTGGATGTGCCCATCAGCGATGTGGCGCAGGCGCTTGCGGCGGCGCTGAAGGCGCCGGTTGCACCCGACACCCTGGTGCTGCAGGGCCTGCGCTTCGATGACGACCTGCGCCGGACCCACTTCACCGCGTTCGGTCGCGGCTGGTGCTGGCAGCTCGGGGAGCCGGGTGCCGGCACGCTGCAGGAGGCACCCCAGGCTTCGGCGCCCGGCTGGGTGCCGGCCCCCGATGGCCGCAACGCAGCGCTGGTGCGCGACGACAACTTGTGGCTGCGCGACCTCGCCTCGGGACACGCGCGTGCCTTGACCCAGGACGGCACGGCGACGAACGCGTATGCAGGCGCGCCGGCCGCGATGCGTGAACTGCGGCGACGGTTCGGCGGCGCTATTGAGGGGCTGTGGTCGCCGGACTCGCGCTGGTTCTTCACACTGCAGGCCGACGACCGCCACGTGAGCCCGCTGCCGCTGATGGACTACGCCCCGCCGACGGGTGGCCGGCCGCAGGTAAGCAGCAATCTCACCAGCCTGCCGGCCGACGCCAAGGCCACCGAGTTCCGCATGCTGGCGGTGGAAGTGGCCAGTGGGAGGCAGGTGGAGGCCCGTTATCCGCGGCTGAGCGCGGTGCGCATGAACGACACGCCGTTCTCGGCGGCGCTGGCCTGGTGGTCGGCCGACTCTCGGACTGCGTATTTCGTGGACATCGAACGCGGCGAGAAGGCCGCGCATGTGGTGGCCTTCGATGTCGAGAGCGGGCAGTGCCGCGTGGTCTTCAGCGAGCGCAGCGACACGCCGCTGGAGCTGAGCGTGGTGGTGTACGCGCCGGCGCTGGTGTTTCCGCTGCCGGGGAGCGACGAACTGCTGTGGTACTCCGAGCGCAGCGGGCGCGGCCACCTGGACCTGGTGGATCTGCGCAGCGGCACCGTCCGGCAAGCGGTGACGCGCGGCGACTGGCAGGTGCGCGAAGTGCTGGCGGTGGACGCGGCGCGGCGCGAGGTGTTCTTCCTGGCCGGCGGCATTGCCGCGGACGAAGACCCCTACCTGCGCAAGCCCTGCATCGCCCACCTCGACGCCGGCGCGCTGCGCGTGCTGTCTGACGCGCCCGGCGACCACATCGTGTGGCGAGCCGATCAGTTCGAACTGACCGTTGTTCGCCTGCTGGGGGACGACCCGTCGGCCGTGTGCGGTTTGTCGCCGAGTGGTGAGTACTTCGTGGAGACCATCGGCGCCATCGACCGACTGCCCGAGACTGTGCTGCGCCGGCGCGACGGCGGCTTCGTGGCGCTGCTGGAACAGGCCGAGGACCGCGGACTGCCTGCCGACTGGCGCTGGCCGCAGGCCGTCAGCCTGGTGGCCGCCGACGGGGTGACGGCCGTGCAGGGCCTGCTCTTCGCACCCCACAAGCCCACGGGCGACAAGGCACCCCTGATCGACCTGGTGTACGGCGGACCGCAGGTGTCGTTCGTGCCCAAGTCAGCCTTTGCCGACACCCTGATACCCGGCACGTTCCAGGAGGCCTTGGCCCTGTCGGCCCTGGGTGCCTGGGTGTTGGTGCTCGACGGCCGGGGCACGGCTTACCGCGAGCGGGCGTTCAGACAAGCCTCGTACGGTGCCCTGCAAACGGCCTCGAACCTCGAGGACCACGTCGCCGCGATCCGGCAACTCGCCGAGCGTGAACCAGCCATCGATCTGGACCGCGTCGGCATCACCGGGTTCTCGGGTGGCGGCTACCTGACCGCGCTGGCGGCCTTGCGCCATGGAGACTTCTTCAAGGTGGCAGTGGCCGGCGGTGGCAACTACGACCAGGCCCTGTTCTGGCACAGCTGGGGCGAGCGCTACCACGGCCCCTACGACGAGACGCTGTACCGCCAGCAGGCGGCCAAGACCTACGCCGCAGGGCTGTGCGGCAAGCTTCTGCTGGTGCACGGACTGCTGGACGGTGGCTGCCACCCCGCGGCCCTGTTTCAGCTGGTGCAGGCGCTGATCGAGCAGCACAAGGACGTGGACCTCGTCGCCTTGCCGCGGGCTCGGCACGAGTGGACGGGCTATGGGCATCGCAGACGGCTCGACTACTTCGTCAGGCACCTGTTCGGCGAGACGCCACCTATGCCAGCACCGTTCCGCGACCTGATGACCGAGTTGATGGCCAGGCTGGCTGCGAACGCGCAGCCGCCCACAGCGTTGGCGGAGGAGGCGCATGGCGCGGCCTGAGCACCTGACTGGGCTCGAGGCCCGCGGTGCGACCACGGTGACCCTGCAGACCGCCCTGGGAGGCATCGAGATCGAGGTGTACTCCGACCGCGCGCCGTTGTCGGCAAGCCAGTTCCTGCACTGCGTGCAAACCGGCCACTACGTCGGCGGCACGTTCTGGCGCACCGTGCGCGCCGACAACGACCGCGGATCGCCGCCCATCGAGGTGGTGCAGGCAGCGGCGGCGGAAGGGTCGGCGACCTTGGAGCCCTTGGCGCACGAGCCCACCTCGATAAGCGGTCTGCGTCATCAGGACGGCACGGCGTCGCTCGCGCGCGCCGAACCGGGATCAGCCACGGCTGCAGCGTTCTTCATCTGCCTGGGCGACCAGCCGGCGCTGGATGAAGGCGGCCTGCGCAACGCGGATGGGCTGGGCTTCGCGGCCTTCGGTCGGGTGGTGCGTGGCATGGATGTGGTGCGGGCCATCCACCAGGGCGCCGCGTTGGCTGAAGCGCCGGCCGAGTACGTCCGTGGGCAGGTGCTAGTGGCACCGGTGCGCATCGAACAAGCCGCCCTCGGCGGTGGCACATGACCGACAGCCCGGCAGAACCCGACAAGGCGTCAGCGTCCGCGTGGGTGGCGTTGGCGGTGCTGGTGGCGGTGTCGATCTGTGCGTCGCTCGACCGGCAGGTGCTCACCATCGCGCTTGAGCCGGTACGCAAGACCTTTTCCCTGACGGATCTGCAGATCGGCATGCTTCAAGGGCTCGGCCTCACGCTGGCGGCAGCCGTGGGCGGCATTCCGCTGGCGTGGCTGGCCGACCGGTTCGACCGGCGTGTGGTGCTGGCGCTATGCATCATCGCGTGGTCAGCGGCCACGGCGTGGCGTGGCTTCGCGGCCGATTTCAGCCAGTTGTTCCTCGGCACTGTCGGGCTGGCGCTGGCCGAGGCCGGACTGGGCCCCATCGTCTACGCGATGATCCCCAGCCTGTTTCGCGGCCGTCAGCGGGCCCGCGCGAACCTCGTCTACTACACGGCCTCGATGGTGGGCTTCTCGCTCGGCATGGTGCTCGGCGGCATGGCCTTCGGTTGGGTCGAGTCGCAGGCGCACCGGTTCCCCGAGTTCCTGAAGGGCCTGGAGGCCTGGCGCGTGGTGTTCTACGCCGTGGCCTTGCCGGGGCCCGTGTTCGCGCTGCTGGTGATGGCCATCCGCGCCGATCATGGCCGTTCTGCGTCGGGCGGGCGTGGCCCCGCCACAGATGCGGCGGCGCTCGTGCCTTACCTGAAGCGCCACTGGCGCACGCTGGCCGGCGTGTTCGGGTCGGCCTCGGCCTGCGTGGCGGCGTTTTCCCCCGTCATGGCCTGGCTGGCGCCAGCGCTCACACGGGTGTTCGGGGTACCGCCGTCCGAGGTGGGTGTGCAACTGGGCGGCGTACTGGGCGTGGCCAGCCTTGTTGGCATTGGCGTGGCCACCTTGACCGTGCAGCGCTGGGGCCAGCGCTTCGGCGATGCGCTGGCAATGCACACCGGCCAGTACCTCGCAGCTGTCGCCTTGCTGCCTGCCGTGCTGATTGCGTGGGCGCCATCGGCTTGGGCCGTGCTGGGCGCCGTGTTCGTGCTGGGGGCGCTGGCGGTGGCGTTCAGCGCGGGGTTGCCCGGCTTGTGGCAGGGCATCGCACCCGCGCCGCTGAGGGCGCGCGTGATCGCGATCTCGGGCGCCGTGATGGCGCTCTCCACGGCCTTGGGCCCGCTCGCGGTGGGCTGGTTGTCGGACTTCTTTTGGTCGACCCACCCGCGGGGGCTATTGGTGGCCATTGCATCGATCAGCGCGCCATTGATGCTGCTGAGCGCGGTGCTGATGCGCTGGGTTAGGAACCCGCTGCAGGTCACGCTGGAGGAAGCAGGAGGTTCGGTGGTCGAGTCGCACTAACGAAGTCTCAGCGTCTGCCCGAGCCGTGGCAACGGGCAGTAGCCCACCAGGGAGACTTGAACCAGCTCTTGGTCTGAGCGGCGTTAGCGCGGGACTGCTCGCCACAGCAACTCCGAGCCGCTTCCCAGCCGCGGAGTCGACGCGCCCGGCGCGAACTGGCGGCTCGTGTCCGGACAAAACCGCGACCTCAGTTCGAATGACCTAGGCACGAGGCGAAGGAGTCATTGGAGTTGCAACGGCGACCGGCAGCAATTGTTAAGGCTTGCGTGACACCTGCCCTCGCGCGCAGGCGGACGCGCTACCCCAGTGCGTCCGGGCAGGTGTTGCGTAAGCCTCGAGGGAGGAAACCGCGGCGAACGCCACGGTGGTCATTGAACGCCGCGGCTATGGCGATTGAGTGGCGCTGGGGCTGCGATCCAGCTGCGCGCGGCGCATCCTCAAGACCGCGCCGACGAACACGGTTCGCCTGCGATGCGCCACTGCGCCGTGGCAGTGAGCGGCAGCGCAACGTCCGAGTGCGGTCACCCCCGAATGCGCGCAGCGACACACCGGACGCCACGGTCGGAGTCGAGTTGGTCGGTGGTGATCGCACGTCAACATGATGCAGGCGGCGCTCGAATCGAGCAGCCGCGCAAGAAGATCTGCAGCACCACCATCGCGTGGCCGCAGTGCCTGCAGACGAAGGTCGGAGCCGGCACAGTCGCCACTTCGCTTGCCGACTCGTCGGGCGGTGGCGGTGCCACGTGCAACAACTGGCGTGCCAGCGTCAGGTTGTCCCGCCGGTTGCTGTTGGCCAGCAGGCCGTAGTGCCGGATCCGGTGGAAGCCGCCGGGCAGGACATGCAGCAGGAACCGGCGCATGAACTCCTGCGGGCTCAGCGTCATCGACTTGTGGCGCGTCTTGCCCTTGGCCCGGTAGTCCTTCCAGCGGAAGGTGCCGCCGCGCTCGTCCATCGCCAGCAACCTGCTGTTGGAGATGGCCACGCGATGCGTGTAGCGCGACAGGTAGGCCAGCACAGCCTGCGGGCCGGCGAACGGGCGCTTGGCATAGACCACCCACTCGCACTTGCGCAGAGGGGTAAGCCAGTCCTTGAAGGCTGCGCGCTCGGCCAGTGCCGCGTGTTCGCCGAAGACCCTGAGCTGGCCAGCGTCGTGCAGCCGCTGCAGTTCCTCCAGGAAGCGTCGCCGGAACAGCCGCGACAGCACGCGCACCGACAGGAAGAACCCAGGTCGGCAGGCGACCCAGCGCGTGCCGTCCGGTGACAGCCCGCCGCCCGGCACGATGCCGTGCACGTGCGGGTGGTGGGTCAGTGCCGAGCCCCACGTGTGCAGCACCAGCGTGGCCCCGATGCTGGCGCCCAGGTGCTTGGGGTCGGCCGCGATACGCAGCAGCGTCTCGGCGGCGATGTCGAACAGCAACCCGTACAGCGCCGCCTTGTTCTGGTACGCGATGTCGGCGATAGGCGCCGGCAGCGTGAAGACCACGTGGTAATACTCCACCGGCAGCAGATCGGCCTGGCGCGCATCCAGCCACCGCTTGGCTGCGCTGCTCTGGCACTTCGGGCAGTGCCGGTTGCGACACGAGTTGTAGGAAACCTGGTCGAGGCCACACCCATCGCAGCGCAGGACATGGCCACCCAGTGCCGCCGTGCGGCACTGGGTGATGGCCGACATCACCTTGAGCTGAGCCAGGCTCAGGTGACCGCGCTGGGCGTCACGCCAAGCGGGTCCGTGGGCACGGAAGATGTCGGCGACCTCCAGGGCAGGTCGCCCCTGCACGATGCCGAGCTGCTACTGGGCTGGCGGCTGGGGCGCAGGCTCGCGCACAGGTTCTGCTGCTGACTTGTCGGACGTGTGATCCAGCGGGCTGATGACCCGGCGCAGCAGGTCAGTGGCCACGGCGGCGTACAGGCTCGTGGTGTCCAGCCGCTTGTGCCCGAGCAGCACCTGGATGACGCGGATATCGACCCTCTGCTCCAGTAGATGCGTGGCAAAGGCATGGCGCAGGCCATGCGGCGTGATGCGCTTGTCGATGCCGGCGGTGGCGGCGGCCAGGTGCACGGCGCGGTTGAGCTGGCGCGCGGTCACGTGGTCGGTGGGGTCCAGGCCCGGGAACAGCCAACCACCGTGCCGGATCTTGCCCTGAGCGTGGCCAAGCCTCCACCAGGCGCGTAGCCGCTCCAGCAGCACCGGGCTGAGCATGGCGTAGCGATCCTTGCGGCCCTTGCCCTGCTCCACGCGCAGGGTCATGCGCTCGCCGTCGATGTCGCCGACCTTGAGCGAGACGACCTCGCTGACGCGCAGGCCCGCGCCGTAGGCCACCGACATGGCGGCCTGATGCTTGAGGTTGGGGGCGGCGGCGATCAGGCGGCCGACTTCCTCGGGGCTCAGGATCACTGGTAGCTTGCGCGGCACAGCCACGTGCGTCATCTTGAGCATGAGCTCAGGCCGGCCCAGCGTGATGTCGAAGAAGAACTTCAGACCGGTGATGGTGGCGTTGATGGTGACCGGGCCGGTGCCGGTGTCCACCAGGTGCAACTGGAAGCGGCGCAGGTCCTCGGCGGTGGCGGTGTGCGGCGAGCGGCCGAGGAAGGTGGAGAGCTTGCGCACGGCGCGGATGTAGCCCTCCTGCGTGTGCTCGGTGAACTGGCGCATGCGCATGTCGTCGAGCATGCGTTGACGCAGCGGCGAGACGGCCGCGGATGGGGTCGGGGTGGAGACGTCCATGATCCTGCTCCTGTCGGTGACCGAGGCGGATTGCCTCGATCGCCAACATCGCAGAGTCACGGCAGCAACGAACCGCCACCAACGTGGCCGGAGCGCCTACCGCGCGAGCGGTTTAGTCCGTCGCTGCGTTGCAGACGTAGAGAACCTGCTCCCTGATTGGCGTCGCGGCGTCCTTGCCTGATGGCGTTCCTCGGGCAAACAGTGGTTCGCTCATTCAAGCTTGCCTGGGCGTGCCCCCGCTGCGCGGCCGGGCTGTTGCGCTGGGCGTCGAGAGGCTATCAAAGGCCGAGCGTCTTGCCCCTGAAGGGCTGCCACCTCTCACGCAGCGCAGTGAGGCCGGCATTGCCGGCTGAGGCACGAGGCGGCCCTTTCCCGTGCCCGGGGATCGCGGACCCAGTTTCGAGGCCCGCTTGGCGAACTGACCGGCTTGCAACTCGCTGCGCTCGCCGCAGCACCGGTCAGATCGCCACCCCGGTCAACCGCCACGCCTGAAGCCGGGCCGCTGAAGATCGAACCCCTTGTAGTGCACGCAGCGGCAAAGCCGCTGCACGGCCAGCGATCAGTGGCTCGACCGCCGCGCCATTCGCTGCGCTCGGTGTCACCTCGGCCGCAGAGCCGCCGCTGCTCGTGATCGTTCGGTCGCCTTCGCTGCAACCGCTGCGCCAGGCGAGCTGGCAGAAGCACAAGCAATGCCGGGTCTGCGCTTGGACGGCCGGAAGCTCCGAGCTATGCATTGTGCGACAACATTTGTCGGGGCGATCACATGCAATTGGTGCGGCCGGGTCCTACCGGCAACTTGGGCCAACTGAACGATCGGAACAAACATGGCGAACCCTTTCCACTACTACGTCGAACTGCGCAACAGTTCCGGGACAACGCTTTGCACGCACGTGATCGCGCACAGCGAGTTTGAAGCAATGGTCCTGGCGGGCGAGCGCAACCCGGGCTTTCGCGCGTTGTTTGCGCGCCGCGAGTGGTGAACGGGCGAGTAGTCTTGCCAAGTGACGTATCGACGATGTCGCATCAACTGACTCCTACGCAACGTTGTCAGATCGACGGGCTGCAAGCCCAAGCCCGGCGGGTTGGAGCCCACGGGGCACATGAGCGCGCAGTGCCTCTCCTGGCGCAAGCGTTGGCTCTTGCGGAGGCGGCCTTGGGGCCTGACGATCCGGGTCTGGTCGAGTTCGTCGATGAATTGGCGCGTTGCCGCTTCCGCGCAGGTAGGCTCGAGGAGTCCCTGCGCGACCATTTGCGTCTGGTGCAGTTGCAGGCCTCAGCATTCGGCGCTACTGACCCGCGGGTAGCGGCAGTTCAAGCGGCGATCGACGGTTGCAAGCTGGGACTGCGGCAACGGCATGGCAGCGCGCAATTGATTCCCCCGATGACGGCGCTGTTGCGCCAGGCGCGCAGCCAGCGTGCGGTCGACGAGACCAGCCGCCAGGAACGCATTCGCACGCTGGCCCGTCGACTGCTCGCCCGCGGCCGTGTGGAAACTGGCGCGCGGCTGCTTCAGCACTGGTTGACATTGATTTTGCGCGCTGACCAACCGGTCGATGAGGAAATCATTGACCGATATCCGGGATCACGCGCTTGCCTTGTGGAACGTGGGTGAAGTGGCCAGCGCAGAAGCTGTTCTACGAACGCTGGTCCTGATGCGGCAGCGCGTGAATCAGGACACCGCCGACGCGCGTCTGCTGCAACGGGCCCTCCTGGATTGGAGTGCCTGTCTGGCGGCACTGGGGCAACGCCGATCAGCGCAGGAGTCAGCAACGATGGCCGATGCGTTTGCGCAACCACCCAAGGATTGAAACCTCGCGGTGAGTCTGGACTGATCGGCCCGACAGGATTTGTCGCGCACATCTGGCGCAATGACGGGTTCGCAAGCCACGCTGACGCAGTGCAGAAGTGCGCGGCCCTCCTTTGATGAATCCGCATTGGACAGTCGCGCATCTGGGCGGCTGTGGTAGGAACCCTCAAGTCAGGCCGATGCTCGCGTAGGCGTTGGCGATCGTCGAAGTTGCGGTTGGCGCCGATCATGAGGCGGCTTCCGAACCCTTGAACGACCTGGCAATCTGTCGATTCAACGCTGCCGACTTTGAGGCTGTGGTTCTTGACTACAGGTGCCTGTTGCTCAATGTCGAACGGGTGCACTGACGTGAGGATCCCGATGACGAACTGGCGATGCTCGAGATCCGGCGGCATGGCAGGGACCGACTCGACGCTGACATATGAGGGCTCTCTTCGCGTTGAGTAGTGACAGGCTCACTCTTTGAGCTATCGACCCGAGAAGCTGGCGTGACGGCAAGGTGTCGGGCAAGCCACGGTGGGGGGTGAGATGCGAAGACTGGAGCTGAACGCAGTGCTGCGTGCGGTCGAGGAGATGAGTTGGTCGCAGCGCAAGGAGTTGATCGAAAGGCTGCAAGCGGCTCAGGGCACGGAGCAGGTGCGGTGCATCGTCGAGGACAGGCTGCAACCGCTGCCTATGCGCAGGTCTCAACTATGCGCAGGATGTCCGGATGTCCCGTCGGCCGCCACCATTGGTGGTGACGTCAGCACCTGCCGCAACCTGCGCATAG
>JAJTDE010000245.1 GCA_021298085.1 Rubrivivax sp. | reverse complement strand
GGCCAGGGCGCGCAGCAACACCGACAGCAGGACCATGTCGCCCATCGCACCGAACCGCACCACCAGCGGGGTGGTGTCGGGTCGGTCGTCGGGCGTGGTGCTGCGGGTCATGGGTGGTGGCGCGGCAGGGCGTTGCGGCGGTCGCGTCAGCTCGCCTCGGGTGACACCGTGGGCGCCAAGGCGGGCGTGAGGGCAGGCGGCACGGCCGGCCACGGCGGCGGGCCTTGCTGCCAGGCGCGTTGCGAGGCCCACAGGTAGGCCGACTGTACCCACCACTTGCGCAGACGCCAACGCACGCCGCGTGCCAGGCCACGGCGTTGCCCGATGGTCGAGGCCACGGCGGCCGGTGCCTCGCGCGCAGGGTAGGGAAATACGCCAAACAGCCGCAGGTCGCATTCCCACCAGTGGCGGATGTCGATGTCCACGGGACGAAAGAATGGCTGCCGGGCCGCGGCCAGCTTGGCGGCACCCGCGGCGGTGAGCAGGTAGGCGCCCGTCAGGCTGGGCGGGCGGCGGTAGCGCAAGAGGGCGGTGCTGGCGGTCAGTGGCAGCGCTTCGGCCTTGGCTTCACGCCGACGCCCCATCAGCTTGACCATGTCCCAGCCACTGGCGCAGCGGCCGAGTGCGTCGGCCACTTCACGCACCGAGGCGTCCAGCAGCACGTCGTCTTCCAGCACCAGGTAGACCGCCGCGGGTGCCTGCGCAGGGGAGACGGCCTCGGCCGCCAGGCGCTGCCACAAGCGAAGGTGGCTGGCATAACAGCCGATCTCACCATCTACCAGGGGCGAGTGGTACTGGCGCCGGTTGGCGCCGGCATCGTAGAGTGTGCTGCGTTCATCGGTGCCGAGGCTGCGACCCAGCACCGCCGGCACGCGCTCGAACGGCAGCTGCAGCGCGTTCAGGCGCTGCGCCATCTCGGCCATGCGCTCGGTGTCGCGGTCCAGGTTGATGACAAAGGTGCGCAGGTTCATCGCGCCAGTGGTTCTGGAGCCCGCATCAGGGCCCACGATGCGCCGGGCAGCCTGGCAGGCCCGCCAGGCTCCGGCGGGACGCTGCGCCAATAATGGGGGCTCATCCGTTGATTTTGCCAGCCTCAGGGGGGTGCGCCCGTCGCACACCACGAGGCGCGTTCGATTGCACCACCATGACCAGCCTGCCCACTGCCGCCGAGGTGACGCACCTCCACCACCACCTGCTCAACCTGGCCGGGTGGCCTATGAACGCTCCGACGCCGCCGGCTGGCGACAGCGATGGCTTGTGGCACTGGATCCAGACCAACCACCGCAACAACTGCCTGCTGTGGGCCGAGGAAGACCTGGCCCGCCGCACGCAGGTTGGCGCCGAGGCGATTGCCGCCAACAAGCGTGCCATCGACCGCTTCAACCAGGCGCGCAACGACGCCACCGAGCGGGTGGATGAATTCCTGTTGCTGGCGCTGGGCCTGGTGGACCTTCACACGATGGGCAGCGACGCGCCCGTGTCGCGTGCGCCCAGCACCGCGCGGCTCAACAGCGAGACCGCCGGCAGCATCATCGACCGCATGAGCATCTTGTCGCTGAAGGTACATGCCATGCGCGCGCAGACCCTGCGCGATGACGTGGACTCGTCACACCGCGACGCCAGCCAGCGCAAGCTGGAGCGCCTGGAGCAACAGCTGGCCGACCTGGGCCATTGTCTGGACGAGCTGCTGGCCGAGACCCGTGCAGGCAAGGCCTGCTTCAAGGTCTACAGGCAGTTCAAGATGTACAACGACCCGCGTTTCAACCCTGAGCTGGTCAAGGAAGCCGCGGCGGCGCTCACTCCACCCAGTGCTCCGCCACCCACGGCGCCGGCTTGACATAACGGAAGCGCCGGTTGCGCCGGCCGGCCAGTGCGTCAGGCGGGTTGACTTCACCGTGGAAGATCAGGATGCGCGCGCCGTGGGGGATGATGGGGGTGCGCCAGAAGTTGGTCGGCCAGCGGGTGATGCAGTGGTACTTGTAGCTGCGGCACCAGTCCCCAGGCCAGTAGGACAGCCGGCCCCGTTCCTTCATGGCGCGCGACAGGTATTCCTGTTCGTTGCGGTAGGTGTCCCGCACGGCTTTCTGGTTCTCGATGAAGTACTGCAGCACATCGGCGTGGGCACCGATGGTGAAGCGGTAGACCGAGGAGTTGCCGGTGATCCGCCACGGCCGCTTCCAGTCCTTGATGATCAGGAACTCGCCGGGTGTCTCGAAGAAGGGCGTGATGTCACTGACGATCACCACGTCCAGGTCCAGAAACAGGGCCGTACCGTGCAGGCCGTGCAGGTCTGCCTTGAAGGTGGTCAGCTTGTTCCAGCCGCGTTCGGCACCGGGTGCCAGGTTCAGGCTGGGCAGGGGCATGCACTCGACCTCTGGCCGCACGCCCATGCTGTTGTCGGTGAGGCACACAAAGCGAAACGGGCCGCGCAGGTGCCGTGCCACCATGCCGTAGAGGCGGTTGACGTACTCGGCCCCGTACTTGGTGCCCCACTTCATGCACAACACAATGCGGTCTTGTCGCAGGGCAGCACCCATCACAGTTCCTCGATAGGTTGCGGTGGGAAGGTGTCCCATCCCAGACATCCCGGACATTGCCAGAACCAGTGCTGGCCTTCAAACCCGCAGGCCGCGCAGCGGTAACGCTGAACGGGCTTGGCAGCGCGGTCGACCGCTCGGCGCAGGGTGTCCAGGCCATCGGCACCCCATGCCTGAACCGGCTGCGCCAGCAGCGCCTGGGCCACGGCCAGCACAGGGGCCTGCCGCCCATGCGCCACCCAGGCCGATACGGTGGCGGTGGCGCCCGTGGTGTCGCCGTGCTCGGATACCGGCATGCCCTCGGCGGTTGCCAGGCTCAGCCGTGCTGCCAGCAATGCGGCGCTGGGCCGTTGCTCGTAAGCCGTGTCGAGCAGGTCCCGCGCTGTGGCCACCTGGCCAGCGGCCTGTGCGCAGCGCACCATGTCGGCAGCGACACGGCTCAGGGCTGTTGGCTGGTGCTGCCACAGGTTGGCATACGCGGCCAGCGCCTGGTCGAACTCCCCGCGCCGCGCGTGGCGCTCGGCGCCCTGAACCCAGGGCCGTGCCATGGAGGGCGCGGCCTCGCGCGCCTGCTGCAGCGCTGCCTGCGCAACATCATGTTCACCGCGGGTATCTGCCAGCAAGGCCATCTCGCAGAGGTAGTGCGACATCCGTGGGCCCAGGCTGTGGTCGCCGCGTCGCTGCAGTTCCTGGGCCACGGCCAGTGCGGCTGGCCAGTCGCGGGCACGTTCATGCAGGGCCATCAGGGCTTGCCGCGCTTCCCCGTCAAAGGAGCTGCCTTCCAGCTTGCGCCAGGCTTCCTCGGCGCGGTCGAACAGGCCTGCGCGAAGAAAGTCCTGGGCCAGCGCACGCTGCGCCCGGTCACGGTCTTCTGATTTCAGGTCGGCACGGGCCAGCAGGTGCTGGTGCACCCTGACAGCGCGTTCAACCTCGCCGCGCCGACGAAACAGGTTGCCCAGTGCGAAGTGAAGCTCTGCCGTGTCGGGGTCGTGCTGGACGGCCTCGATGAAGGCGTCGATGGCCTTGTCCTGCTGTTCGTTCAGCAGCAGGCTCAGGCCCTTGAAGTAAGCCTTGGGTGTCTCGCTGCGTTCGCGCTGCAACTGGCGCCAGTCCAGCCGCGCGGCCATCCAGCCCAGTGCAAAGACCAGCGGTGCGCCCAGCAGCAACCATGACAGCTCGAGGCCCATGGACTCAGAGCCCTTCGCGCAGGCGCGATTCAGGCACCAGGGATTCGGGGGGCTCCGCGGCTGGGCGTGGGCCGCTGCTGGCGGCGGTGACCGCCACGACGGCGTTTGCTGCGGGCGCGATGGCGGCGGCTGCAGGCTCGCTGCGCAAGAGGCTGCGGCCGCGCCACCATCCCGGCAGCAAGGCCAGCATGCCCACAACACAGCCGGCAGCGAAGGCGGCCAGCACCACAAAAACCATGCGGGTGCGCCACTCAAACCCAAAGAACCAGTTCACTTCCACGGATTGCTGGTTATTGAGCGCAAAGGCAAACAGCGCAAAGAACAGGAAGGCCCGCAACAGCCAATTCAGGGCACGCATCGTGCGCACATTCTAGGAGGCCGGGCACCCAGGGCAACAGCGCGGGGCCCTGGTGGCATCACAGCTTGTGCGAGCGGGCGTCGACGGCTTCGCGCAGGTCTTTGCCGGGCTTGAAGTGAGGCACCAGCTTTTCAGGAATGGGCACTTGCTCGCCGCTGCGCGGGTTGCGACCCATGCGCGGTGGCCGGCGGTTGATCGAGAAGCTGCCAAAGCCGCGGATCTCGATGCGATGGCCCTTGGCCAGCGATTCACTCATCGCGTCCAGCATGGTCTTGACGGCAAATTCCGTGTCACGCAGCGTGAGCTGCGGAAAGCGCTCTGCCAGGCGGGCCACCAGGTCGGATCGCGTCATCGGTTGCATGCGGTTCAACGAAGAGTGCGGAGAAATGAGGC
>JAJTDE010000348.1 GCA_021298085.1 Rubrivivax sp. | reverse complement strand
GTCACCCATGAGCGCACCCAGCCCACCGCCACCGCCACTGCCGCAGCCCCTGTCGGCGCAGCCCTTGCCGGCAGTTCAGCGTCAGGTCTGGCCGGATGCCGGGTGGCACACCCTCCAGCGCACACCCGAAGGCTGGCACCAGCCCACGCCAGGCTGGTGGCGCCGCTGGCTGGACAGGCCGGAGCTGGTGCCGCCGCCCGAGGCCTGCCGCCACGAGCACCAGCTGGCCACACGCCTGCACGCCGACCCGATGCGTGCCGTGAATGACACCGAGCTGCAGCGCATCGCCGATGCCGACGCCCGCGACAACTGGCGCTGGTGGCTGGGCTTTCGCGACGAGGTTCAGGCCGCCGGCACCCTGGAGGCCTGGTACCTGCGGCTGATGCGCAGTGGCCAGGTGCGGGTGCCGGCCGTGGTCATCGACGACGTGGTGCAGGACATCGTCCGCGGCCTGGTGCAAGACCTGGGCCTGGGCGAAGGCGGCGAAGGCCAGGCTTCCATCGACGGCGCCTTCACCGTCCGCGCGGCTGAGCTGCTGTTCCGCGGCCAGCGCATCACCGTGCACGAAGGCGCGGTGCTGGCCGGCGACGCCGCGCAGCTGGACCTGGTCAAGGACACGGGTGGTTATGGCGAGCTGGGCCGCCTGCTGCGCGAAGCCCAGATCACGCCGCGCCGGGTGGACCTTCGCGTGCTGAACGCCGAGGCCGCCGCCGACTTCTGGGCCAGCGCCTGCGCCCGCCCCACCCGCCGCGACTGGTTGCTCGACATGCGCCTGGAACTCAACCAGGACCTGGGCCATGGCCTCCACTTCACGCTGCAGCGCAAGCACGCGGGCCCGAGTGCCCTGGCGCAGGTGCTGGAACGTTGGGTCTGGCACCTGCTGCGGGTGGCTGTGCGCATCCAGCCGCTGCCCCGCATCGACGATGCGCGGTGGCGCTGGCACACCGGGCTGGATGCCGTCTCCTCAGCGCTACGACCTGCAGGGTGCCAGGGCCGTGCCGGTCTACCTGGGCCTGGCGCGGCAACCGGATGGGTTGCTCAAGCTCAAGCCGCAGAACCTGATCCTCAACCTGCCGCTGGCGCGGGATTGAGGGCTGCAGGGGCCCGCCGGGTCGCGGCCTGCCCGCTCAAGAGCCGCGCAGGGCGCTGGCCGTCATGGCAATGAAGGCAGGCTGGTGCGCGGGGTCCAGCCAGCGGGTCACCACCACCGCCTGCAGACCGGGGTCGACCCAGACCATGTGGCCGCCGGCCCCCTGCATGAACACCGCGCTGGCCGATGCGCCGTCGAAAAGCCGCCCCTCGGGGTTCAGCCACACCAGCCAGCCGTAGAACGGCGCGATGGCGCAAGGCTGCCCCATGCGGCGCACCCAGTCTGCCGGCAGCAGCGCGCGGCCCTGGTGCAGGCCACCATCCAGCAGCAGCTGGCCCAGCCGGGCCAGGTCGCGGGCACTGACGCTCACGCCGCCACCCCAGTGGGTGCCACCGGGCACCGAAGGCAGGCGCTGTCCGTCCAGCGTCGTCCAGGCGTCGTCGTAGGCTTCCCAGCGGAAGCTGTCCTGCGCACCCAGCGGTTGCAGCAGGGCGTCGTGCATCACCTGCTGCAGCGGCTGGGGGAACAGGTGCAGCAAGGCCAGCGAGAGCTGGTTGATGCGCACGTCGTTGTATTCCCAGTAACTGCCCGGCGCCTGCAGCGGCCGGTTGCCACCTTTGGGGCCGCCGGCAGGGCGCGGGTCGTGCGAGATCTTGCGCCAGCGGTCCACCTGGTCTGGCAGGCCGAAGCAGCTGCCCTCCCACTCGCTGGTCTGCTCCAGCAGATGTCGCCAGGTGATGGGCGCGTTGTGCGGCGTGTCGAAGCCAATGCCAGGCAGCTGTGCGGCCACAGGCTGGTCCACGTCGGGCAGGAGGCCGCGCGCCTGCGCAACGCCAGCCAGCAGGGCCAGGCAGGTCTTGGCGACGCTGAAGGTCTGGTCGGAACGGCCGGGCTGGCCCCAGGAGGCGATCTCGACGCCGCGCTGCCAGGCCACCCCGCTGCAAGGCCCCCGCTCGTGCACGGGGCCGCGCAGCCGGTTCCAGGGCGGCGGGTCGTCGTGGTGAACCCCGAAGCGCTCTGGCTCGCGCAAGGGGTCGCGCGTCCAGGGTGTCTCGTGGGCTTCGGCGAAGGCCGTGGCCCGTGCCAGGGCGTGTGACGGAGGTGTGGGCATGGGTGGCAGTCTAGGGGCTGCAACGCCATGTGCCCTCACGCCCATCAACCGGCGGCGATCGCTTCCCAGCTCAAACCATGTTTGAGCAGGTACTTGCGCAGGCGGTCGGCGTCGTTGACCACCGTGCGCTGGGTACGCGAGCGGTCAAACAGCGTGCGCCCGGCGTCCGACAGTGTTCGCGACCCGCGGCATACCTTCACGACAGCTTCCAGTTGGATGCGGTCGAAGGTGTCCATGTCCTGCAGCCGCTCGGGGGGCAGCAGTGTGCCCAGGTCGACGTCGGCAGCGGGCGGCTGGCGCGCCGAGC
>JAJTDE010000244.1 GCA_021298085.1 Rubrivivax sp. | reverse complement strand
GGTCTACCTGCCCTGGGGCCTGCAGCTGTGGGCGGTGCGGGGCAACCCGTTCTACCCGTTCTTCCGCAGCATCTTCCCGGGCCACTGAACCATGCTGCGCTTCAAGCCCGATTCCTGGGTCGATGGCTTCATGCGGCCCCTGCTGCTGGCCGACCCCTCCACCGGCCTTTACTACGAGGAGAGTGCGCCCGATTGGCGCTTTCTGGCCCTCATCGCCGTGCTGCTGGTGGCCTTCACGGTCGGGCGCGGACGGGCCCTGGCTTCGCCCCGTCAACGGCTGGCGCTGGGGATGCTGGCGTGCCTCTTCTACGTCTGGACCGTGGCCATCGGCAACGGGCGTTACTTCATCGTCGGGCTGATGATGGTGGGCCCGCTGCTGGTGATGGCCTGGCAGTGGCTGCCCGGAGGCCGCGTCCTGCGCGGGCTGCTGCTGCTGGGCTTCATCGGTGTGCAGTGGCAAACCGTCCAATCGATGTACCGCCCGGGTATGTGGCTGATGGCGGGCTGGCGCAGCGGGCCGTCGGTGGTGCTGGAGGACACGCCGCTGCGGCAGTCGCCGGCAGTCTTTGTGACGCTGTCGATGAACGGCTACGCCGCGGTGGTGCCGCACTTCCATCCGCAGTCGAGGTGGGCCAACCTCGGGTCCCAGATGGAGATCACTCCCGCGCAACCCGAGTACGACGACCTGCGGGCGCTGCTGAGTTCGACACTGCCGAAGTACTTGGTCGCACCGGCTGACGTCCTGGATGGAAAACGGGTGGCGCAACCCGACCAGGCCCTGCGCCAGCTGCTGAACCATGACCTTCAGTCCCATCAGCTGGCGCTGGCCGACGAGGCCTGCAGCACGGTTCGCACCAACCTGCTGTCCAAGAGCCTGCGGGAGAGCGAGCGCACAGCGTCCGGGCGGGCATTCTGGATCTGCCCTTTGCGCACCGAGGCCGCCCCGGCGCCCCGCTCTGCACAGCCCGACGCGGGTGTCCTGTCCGTCTTCAGCGGCATCGAGGCCTACTGCCCGCGCTTCTTCCCCAGCGGCCACGGCATCACGCGCCGTGCCGAAGGGCAGTGGGCGCGGTACTACCCGATCACCGACACCTACGCGTACGTGGATGACGCAGGCTATGTGAGCTACAAGTACTTTCGCAGCTATTCGGCCGTGACGGTCGGCACGGCCGAGGATGTCCGGGCAGGGCGTCTGACGTTTGACTGCGCACGCCTGAGGGGCCGCTACCGGCCGCCCTGGGTCACGGACTGACCCATGCCGCCGAAGGCCCCAGCGCTGGCGCCCCGCGTGGTGGTGCTCATGTCCACCTACCAGGGCGAGCGATTTGTCGCTGAACAGCTGCGGTCCATCCTTGGCCAGCTGCCGCCCTCAGGGCGTGTGCTGGTGCGTGACGATGGCTCGCGTGACGGCACGGCGGCCATCGTCGACGGCCTGGCTGACCCGCGGGTGCAGTTGCAGCGTGGCGACAACCTGGGCTTCGGCGGAAGCTTCCTGACCTTGCTGTCTCAGGCCCCGGCGGATGCCGACCTGGTGATGTTTGCCGACCAGGACGACGTCTGGTTGCCGGGCAAGGTCGAGCGCGCCTGGCAGCACCTGCTGCCGCTGGGCGACACGCCGGGCCTCTACGGCAGCGCGCAGATGCTGGTGGATGCGCAGCTCCACCCACTGCAGGCCACGCCGCCCTGGCCCGGGCCGCCGTCCTTCGCGGGGGCCTTGACGGAGAACATGATCACCGGCTGCACGGCGGCGCTCAACCGCGCCGCGGTTCAGTTGCTGCAGCGGGCCGGCGCACCCGCGGGTGTGCGCTTCCACGACTGGTGGCTGTACCTGGTGGTCAGCGCCTTTGGGCAGGTGGTGTTTGATGAGCAGCCCACCCTGCTGTACCGCCAGCATGGCCAGAACCAGATTGGCCACGGTGCCGGCTGGCTGGGCCGCCAGCGGCAGATCATCCGCTTCCTGATGCGCAACGACTGGGTAGGCATCCTGCTGGCGCAGGTCGCCGCGTTGATGCGCTGCTACGGGGCCGCCTTGCCGCCAGTGCAGCGACAGCTGGTGGAGCGCCACTTCGAGCAGCGGGGTGACCGCTGGCGGCCGGGCTGGCGGCTGGTGTTCAGCCTGCGCCGTTGGCGGCACACGGCCTTTGGCGAGGCAGCGCTGCGCCTGCTGCTGGCAATGCACCGCCTGCGGCTGTGGCCGCGGCCAGACCAGCGGCTGGACTGACCCCGCGCGTCGGGTCAGGCGCACGGACATTGGCGTGCGGCTTCAGGCCTGCTTGTGCGCCACCACGGTCAGGAACTCGCCGCGTGCCCGGCCGGGGCCGTCGAGCAGGTCGTCGACCCAGCAGCGCAGCCGCCAGCGCCAGGGCAGGCCGCGGGTGTCATCGGGCAGCCGCCCTTGCTGGATGGCCAGGCTGCGTTCGGCCATCCACCGTCGCACGCTGGGCGACGGCGGGTGGTGCAGCCTTTCGAACCCGGCGTCGGCGAGCGCACGCTGCAGCGACTGCGGGGTGAACAGCACCAGGTGTCGCGGCGCTTCCAGGCCGCGCCAGTGGTGGCCAAAGGCGCGCAGCCCCTGGCCTGCGGCGTTGGGCGTCTCCAGCCACAGCTGTCCGCCGGGCTTGAGGAGCCGGTGACAGGCCCGCAGCGTGGCCACAGGGTCAGCCACATGTTCGATGACATGGGCCAGCGTGATCACGTCAAAGGCCGCATGCCGGTCGGCCAGGGCCTCCAGCCCGCCCACGCGCACCGGCACGCCTTGCTGTTGCGCCACGGCCGCCGCCTGGGCATCGGGCTCCAGGCCCAGCACCTGCCAGCCACTGCGCTGTGCCAGTGCCAGAAAGGCACCATCGCCACACCCGACATCCAGCACGGCACCACCCCCGCTGGGCAGCGGCGGGAGGTGCCGGCAGGCGCGGTCTTCGAAGCGCCGCAGGTAGGGCACCCCGCCGATCAGCGCTTCGCCCAGCCGGCTGAACGGCTGCTCGCGCGCGCCGTAGCGCCGGTTGAGATAACCGTTGGCCAGCCGCCGATGCAGCCTGCGCAGCGGTGAGGCCGCGGGAGGGGGTGCCTGATGGGTGTAGTACTGGCGGTAGGCGCGGTGGATGGACGCGGCCGAGGGGCGCGGGTCCAGGTAGGCCGATTGGCAATCGGCGCAGGACCACAGTGTCCATCGGCCTGGCGAGGTTCTGAAGGTGTTGTCCACCACACCGTCCAGCAGCTGCGTGCGCGCTGAGCCGCTGCACACCGGGCATGCGGACACCGACTCCCGGTCGGCCAGTGGCCAGTCGTCGCGCCAGGGTTCAGGCAAGGTGCTCATGGTGATGCCACGCGAAGTGTCCTGCCTGCGTTCCGCGCATTCAGCGCACTCAGCCCACAAAGGGCGGCGCAGGCCGTCCAGGCGGTGATGCCCTGCCCGCCATGGGCGGCGATCAGCAGCAGGCCTGCTCCGGGAAGCAGGACCCCGGCAGAGCGGGCCAGCAAGCCCCCGAAGTGCGCCAGCAGCACAAAGTCCACGGCGGCGCGCAGCGCAAAGGCCGCGGCTGCGCCGACCAGCGCGCCGTGCTGCAGCCCCAGGAACAGCAGGCCGAGGTAGGGCAGCAGCTCCGCGAGGTGGCAGCGCGCAATGATGTCCGGGCGCCCGGCGGATTGCAGCAGCGTGTAGGGCACAAAGGCCAGGCTGTTGACCCAGAAGCCGGCCAGCAGCACCAGTGCCACCGGGGTGGAGACGGCGGCGAGTTCGTCGTTCACCCACCAGCCCAGGAACGGGCCCACCAGCACCATGGCCAGCGCCACCAGGGGTGTCATCAACGTGGCCAGCAGGCGCAGCGCAGCCAGTGCCAGCGCCTCCCGCTGCGGCGTTGTGCCTGCCCGTGCCATGCGGGGCAGCAGCGTGTAGCTCAGGGCAGCGGCCAGCACGGTGGTTCGCTCTGCCAGCTGAAAGGGGATGGTGTAGTGGCTCACCGAGCGCGCGCCCAGGGTGGCGCCGATCACCAGGCGGTCGAGCACAACCATCATCGGCCCCACCACCGCCGTCACGCTGCTCCAGCCGCCGAACTGGAGCAGGTCACGCACCGCGTCGAGCCGCCAGATGACGGGCAGGTCCCGTGCCACGTGGCGCCGGCAGCACAGGGCCAGGTACACGGCCGTGCCCAGCTTGCCGGCCAGTATCGACAGCAGCAAGAGGTCAAGGCGGGGGCTGACATGCAGGGCGGTGAGCAGCGGCAGCGCCTGCAAGCCCGCACTGCCGAGCACGGCGGCCAGGCTCAGTTCCAGAAAGCGTTCCCTGGCCTGCAGCGCGCCGGTCAGGATGTTGCAGACCGTGACCACCGGCACCGTCATCAGCAGCCAGGGCAGCCCGGCCAGCAGCTCCTCGCGCAGCACGGCGTCCATGGGCAGCACATGGGACAGCAGACCGTGCGCCAGTGGCCACAGGCCGAGGGCGCCGATGGTCGACACCAGCAGGCCCGTCAGCAGCGCCGACCAGAACAAGGGCGCCTGCGCCGCGCGG
>JAJTDE010000013.1 GCA_021298085.1 Rubrivivax sp. | reverse complement strand
CGCACGGGCGATGGCCACGCGCTGCTGTTCACCCCCCGACAGATGCGCCGGGTAGGCGTGGCGGCGGTGGTGCACCCCCACCCGCTGCAGGTAGGCCTCGGCCCGCTCCACCGCCTCGGCACGCGACAGGCCCAGCACCTGCTGCGGCGCCTCGGTGACGTTGTCGAGTGCCGTCATGTGCGACCAGAGGTTGAAGTGCTGGAAGACCATCGCCACACGGGTGCGCAGCCGCTGCAGCTGGGCCGCGTCGACGGCCTGCAGCACCCCTTGGCGGTCAGGCGCGAGGCGGATGGCTTCACCGGCCACATGCAGCGTGCCGGCGTTGGGTTGTTCGAGCAGGTTCAGGCAGCGCAGGAAGGTGCTCTTGCCGGAGCCGCTGGCGCCGATCATGGCGATGACGTCACCCTGCCGGGCCTGCAAGCTGACGCCGTCGAGCACGGTGGTGGTGCCGAAGCGCTTGACAATGCCGTCGGCGTGCAGGACGGCGGGGGGTGTGGCCTCAGGGTTGCTCGTGGCAGGCGCGGGGGTAGGGAGGGTGCTGCTCATGGTGGCGGAGGGGTGCGTTCCGAGGCGGGCCAGGTACTGCGCGGGTGATCGGTCCTGCCGTTCAGGCGCTCAGCAGTTCGCCACGCCGCGACAAGGTCCAGCCGGCGACCTTGGCCACCCGTTGGCCGGCGCCTGCCCAGCGGCCGGCGATCCGTGCGTACAGCACGCCGCTGGACTCGCAGCGCAGCGGGGTGTGGGTGCCGTGTTCCAGCTCCACCAGCGTGGCCACCGTGTCGCCGGCCTGCAGGCGCTGGCCGGGCTCGGCGTGGAACACCAGCACACCGGCATGCGGGGCGGTGATGGGTTCGCTGGCCGCCAGTGGCGTGGGCTGGCACAACGCCTCGGGGGCGGGCTTGTCGTCGGGCGTGGCCACACCGTGGCGGCGCAGGAACTGGATGAGTGCCGCGGCATCGGCCTGGGCCTGTTCCAGGCTGGTGTCGGATTCACCGCGCCACTCCAGCGTGCAGGCAAAACACGCGGCCGGGATGGGGTGCCCCGGAAAGCGCTCCTGCAGCTGCAGCCAGGGCCGGCTGCAGGCTTCGTCAAACGGGGAACCGCCGCTGTCCGACGCCAACAGCACGGCCTGGGCGCCGACCCAGGCGCCGAGCTCGCGGGCCAGGGCTTCATGGGTCGTCAGCGCGTAGAGGTGCACCACGGCCTGGGCGTCGCAGTGCAGGTCGAAGACCATGTCGCTGTCCACCGCGTTGAGCAGCAGCCGCCGCTTGAGGTGTTCGGTGGTGTTCTGGGCCGGCAGTGCGGCGGCGGCCTCCTTCAGCGCCTGCCGCACCCGCTGCTGGTTCAGTGCCGAGTCGGCACCCAGCTGGCCCTCCAGGCGCTGTGCGGCGGCATCGGCCAGGCTGGCGTGGCCGCGGTTGAAGTTGCTGCCGTCGCGCAGGTCAAAGCGGCCCTCCAGGCGCCCCAGCAGGCACTGGCCCAGGCCAATGGGGTTGGCCATCGGCACCAGCAGCACCTCGCCCAGCAGCTGGCCGGCGGCCTCCAGCTCGCTGAGCTGTGCACGCAGCGCCTGGGCCACCAGCAGTGCCGGGGTCTCGTCGGCATGCAGCGCTGCCTGGATGGTGACCTTGGGCCGCGCGCCGGCCCGGCCAAAGCGCAGCACCGTCAGGGCCGGCTGCAGGCCGGGCGTGCCGCCGGGCAGAGTGTGGGTTTCAACGATCATCGTTGGGCAATGGGGTGGGGCAGCGCATTCAGGAGGCCGGCCGCAGGTGGCGCAGCCAGCGGCGTTCCAGGCCCTTGAACACGCCCGCCATGGCAAAGGTCAACACAAAGTAGATGAGTGCGGCCATGCCAAAGGCTTCCATGGGCAGCAGGTGGTTGGCATAGACGTCACGGGCCACGCGGGTGATGTCCACCAGCGTCACGGTGCTGGCGATGGCGGTGGCGTGCATCAGGCTGATCACCTCGTTGCCGTACTGGGGCAGCGCACGGCGCAGCGCGCTGGGCAGCAGGATGCGGCGGTACAGCGACCAGCCTGTCAGGCCGAAGGCCCGGGCGGCTTCCACCTCACCGGAGGGCGTGGCCTTCAGGGCGCCGGCGATGATTTCCGTGGTGTAGGCCGTGGTGTTCACCGAGAACGCCAGCCAGGCACAGAACCAGGCTTCGCGCAGCAGCGGCCAGGCCGGGCTGTTGCGCACGCTCTCGAACTGGGCCAGCCCGTAGTAGACGATGAACACCTGCACCAGCAGCGGCGTGCCGCGGATGACGTAGGTGAACAGCCACACCGGCCAGGCCAACCAGCGCTGGCTGGACACCCGCGCGATGGCCAGCGGGACCGACACCAGCAAGCCCGTGGCCAGGCTGATCACCAGCAGTTTCAGGCACACCCACAGGCCGTCGGCAAAGGCCGGCAGACTTTCCAGGATGACGTCGGTGTTCATGGGTGGGGTGAGGGCAGCCAATGGCTCAGAAGCGCAGCGCCTTGACGCCCAGGCTGTAGCGGCGGTTGAGCAGGTGCAGCAGGCCCAGCGACACCGAGGTGATGGCCAGGTAGACACCCGCAATCAGCACGAAGAAGGTGAAGGGTTCGCGGGTGGCCGAGGCCGCCAGGTTGGCGCGGTGCACCATGTCGTCCAGACCGATGATGGACACCAGCGCCGTGGCCTTGACCATCACCAGCCAGTTGTTGGTGAAGCCCGGAATGGCGTGCCGCACCATCTGTGGCAGCACGATGCGGCGCAGCACCTGGCCGCGTCGCATGCCGAAGGCCAGGGCGGCCTCGCTCTGGCCGCGTGGCACGGCGAGGATGGCGCCGCGGAAGGTTTCCGTCAGGTAGGCGCCATAGATGAAGCCCAGGGTCAGCACACCGGCCGCGTAGGGTGGGACGTCGATGTAGTCCCATCCCTGGCGGGCAGCCAGTGCGTTCAGGGCGATCTGCCCGCCGTAGAAGATCAACAGCATCAGCACCAGGTCAGGCAGGCCGCGGATGACTGTGGTGTAGGCCTGGGCCAGCCATTGGGCCGCGCGTGAACTCGACAGTTTGGCTACCGCACCCAGCAGGCCGAAGGCGCAGGCCGTGGCCAGCGACAGCGCCGCGACCCACAGCGTGACCCACAGGCCGCCGAGAATGGCGGTACCGTATCCGTGCAGCATCGGTGCTTCCTGGGTGAGTGTTCGACACCTGCCGTGGTTGCAGCGGCTCAGTTGGCGCCGGAGATGTCGAAGTCGAAGTACTTGTCGGCCAGGCGCTTGTAGCTGCCGTCGGTGCGGATGGCCTTCAGCGCGGCATTGACCTGGTCGCGCAGCGCGGCCTCACCCTTGCGCATGGCGATGCCCACGCCGCCGGCCCCGCCGTCCAGCCTGACGGTGTTGCCCACCTGGGCAAAGCCGCGTCCCTCGGGGCGCTTGAGGAAGGCTTCGGAGGACACCACGCTGGAGCCGAAGCCCACGTCACCGCGGCCGGCCACCAATTCGAGGTAGACGTCGGTTTCCCTGTTGACCTGCAACAGCTCACTGTCCTTGTAGCGCTCGGCCAGGAACTTGGCGCGCGGGCTGTTGCGCAGCACGATGATCTTCTTGCCCTTGAAATCGGCCGGGGTGTGGTCCTTGAAGGCGCCGGCCTTGGCCACGAAGCGCGAGGGCACGTCGTAGTACGGGTCGGAGAACTCCACCGCCTTCTTGCGTTCCTCGGTGATGGTCATCGACGCGACGATGAGGTCGAACTTGCGGGCGGCCAGCGCGGGGATCATGCCGTCCCATTCCTGCTGCACCAGCGTGCACTCCACCTTCATCCGTTCGCACACGGCCAGGGCGATGTCGATGTCGAAGCCGCTGAGCTTGCCGTCGGCGCCGAGCCGGGAAAACGGGGGGTAGTTGCCTTCGACCCCCACCCGGAGCTTGCCGCCGGGTGCGGCCTGTGCGAGTGCCGGGTTGGCCGCCAGCAGGCCGCCCGCTGCGCCCAGCGCGAGTGCCCAGGCGGCCAGGCGGATGCGCCAACGGGCGCGGGGGGTGGCAGTGGCTGAGACGGCGTGCTGTGGCATGGCGGTACGGGGTTGGGGTGGTGCTGGACAGGCCCACGCGGGGCCGGCAGCCGCTTTGTACCGTCGTGTGTCGACACCACACCAGCGGCACCCGCCGCGATGTCGACCTTGTGCAAGGCGATGTCGCAAAACCGGGGGTTGCGGCCCTGGCCTGCCGCCCCCGGTGGCCCGTTCAGCCCAAGGTCATCAGGCTGGCATTGCCGCCTGCCGCGGCGGTGTTGATGCTCAGCGCACGCTCCACCAGCAGCCGCTCGGCGGGCACGCAGCCCAGCTGCCGCGCGGGGCTGCCGGTACCGCCGCTGAGCGTGATGACGGGCCCGGGCCGCGCGGCCAGGGCGCGGGCGGTTTCCTTCAGGGCGTCGGCGCTGCCGTGCTGCAGCACCGCGTCGAAGCTGGCCTGGCCGCTGCGCCAATCCTGGGCCAGGCGGATGCGTTCGCGCACCGGCAGGGGCAGGCGCTCACGCAGCGCCTGCTGGGTGGCGGGCCACACCGCGTGGCTGCCCACGGCCAGCACCACCGCCAGCTGGGCCAGGCGGTCGTGGTCGGTCTCGGCCAGGCACAGCACCGCTTCGCGGGCCAGCACGGCGTAGAGGTTGGCCTCGCCGGTGGGGCCTGGCAGCTGGTGCCACAGGCCGGTGGGTGACTCGGCCGCAGCCTGGTCGCACTGCGCGGCCAGCACCGACAGGCCCTGCTGCAGCGCCCAGGTTCTCAGGGCCTGCACGGCGGCCAGCGCCGTGGGCTCTGCGCCCGAGCTCTGCTCGTCACCCGCGCCCACCCGCGGTGACAGCCCGCGCACCGGCGGCGCCGCCACCGGCCCGCTGTGTGCCACCGCCAGCCGCGCGGCCTGGGGCGGACGCTCAGCCAGCAGGCGCAGCAGGTAGAGCGGCCCGCCGGCCTTGGGGCCGGTGCCCGACAGCCCTTCACCGCCGAAAGGCTGCACGCCCACCACCGCACCGACGATGTTGCGGTTGACGTAGAAGTTGCCCGCCTGCGTGGCCTGAAGGGCCAAAGCCACCGTCTCGTCGATGCGGGTGTGCACACCCTGCGTCAGCCCGTAGCCGGTGGCGTTGATGGCCCGCAGGGTGTCGGCAAGCCCGTCACGGGGCCAGCGCAGCACGTGCAGCACCGGTCCGAAGACCTCGCGCTGCAGCTGCCGCACGTCCTTCAGCTCGATGAGCGTGGGCGCCACGAAATGGCCGTGTTGTGTGGCCTCGGTGTCCAGTGCCAGGCGGGTGACCCGGCAGCCCGCGGCGCGCAGCGTCTGCACGTGGGCCTCGATGGCCTGGGCGGCCTCGGCGTCGATCACCGGGCCGACATCGGTGGCCAGCTCGCGAGGGTCACCCACCCGCAGCGCCTGCATGGCGCCTTCGATCATGGCGATGACCCGGTCGGCCACATCGTCCTGGACGCAGAGCAGCCGCAGCGCAGAGCAGCGCTGGCCGGCGCTGTCGAAGGCTGAGCTGAGGATGTCGGCCACGGCCTGCTCGGCCAGGGCCGACGAGTCCATCAGCAGGGCGTTCTGGCCGCCGGTCTCGGCGATCAGCGGCACCGGGCTGCCGTCGCGGTTCAGGCGTTCGGCCAGGGTGCGCTGCAGCAGCCGCGCGACCTCGGTGGAGCCGGTGAACAGCACGCCCTGCACCCGGGCATCGGCCACCAGGGCGGCGCCGACCGTCTCACCACGGCCCGGCAGCAGCTGCAGCGCCGCGCGCGGGATGCCGGCGGCGTGGAGTTGGCGCACGGCCTCGGCGGCGATCAGCGGCGTCTGTTCGGCGGGCTTGGCCAGCACCACGTTGCCAGCGGCCAGCGCCGCGGCCACCTGGCCGATGAAGATGGCCAGCGGAAAGTTCCAGGGGCTGATGCAGGCCACCGGCCCCAGCGGGCGGTGGGTGCTGTTGTCCAGGCCCTGCCGCGCCTGGGCGGCGTAGTAGCGCAGGAAATCCACCGCCTCGCGAACTTCTGACACGCCGTTGGCCACGGTCTTGCCGGCTTCGAGGGCCAGCAGCGGCAGCCAGTCCAGGCATCGGTCCTGCAGGGTGTCGGCGGCGGCTTCCAGCAGGGCGGCCCGCTCCGCCGGGCTGCGGGCGGCCCAGGCGGGGGCTGCCCGCACCGCGGCGTCCAGCGCCCGTTTCAAATGGGCGGGCGGGGTTTCGGTGTCGGCCGGCCGCTGCGGCGGCAGCGTGGCCTGCGCCATGGCCTGGCCCAGGGCGGCCAGGGTGGCTTCGTCGGTGAGGTCCAGGCCCTGGGAATTGCGCCGCGCCTGGCCAAAGAGCTGGTGCGGCTGGGCGATGCCGGGGTGGGGCGCGCCCAGCGGCTCGCCGCCCGCCGCCGCCAGCGCCTGCACCGTCTGCACCGGGTCTTCCACCAGGCTTTCCAGCGGCAGGTTCTCGTCGGCGATGCGGTTGACAAACGAGGTGTTGGCGCCGTTTTCCAGCAGGCGGCGCACCAGGTAGGCCAGCAGCGTGTCGTGGCTGCCCACGGGGGCGTAGATGCGGCAGGGCCGTCCCAGCCCGCCCTGCGCCAGCGGCTTGACCACCTGCTCGTACAAGGGCTCACCCATGCCGTGCAGGCACTGAAACTCCATCGCCGGCGCCGGTGACAAGGCCTCGGCCCAGGTGTGGATGGCCGCCAGCGTGTGCGCGTTGTGGGTGGCAAATTGCGGGAAGACCGCATCAGGTGCTGCCAGCAGCTTCCTGGCGCAGGCCAGGTAGGCCACGTCGGTGTAGGGCTTGCGGGTATAGACCGGGTAACCCGATTGGCCGTCCAGCTGTGCGCGCTTGATCTCGCTGTCCCAGTACGCGCCCTTGACCAGCCGCACCATCAGGCGGTGTCCGCTGCGACGCGCCAGGTCCACCAGCACGTCGATCACTGCCGGGCAGCGCTTCTGGTAGGCCTGGATGACAAAGCCGATGCCGTTCCAGCCGGCCAGCGTGCTGTCCAGGCAGAGCTGTTCCAGCAGGTCCAGCGAGAGCTCCAGGCGGTCAGACTCTTCGGCGTCGATGTTCAGCCCGATGTCGACCCGCCGCGCCAGCGTGGCCAGGTGCAGCAGCCGCGGGTAGAGCTCTGCCTTGACCCGCGCCAGCTGGCTGCGCTGGTAACGCGGGTGCAGTGCCGACAGCTTGATCGAGATGCCGGGGCCTTCGACAAGGCCGCGCCCGGCCGACGCCGCGCCGATGGCATGGATGGCGTCTTCGTAGGCCTGGAGGTAACGCTGGGCATCGTGTTCGGTGAGGGCGGCCTCACCCAGCATGTCGTAGCTGAAGCGAAAGCCATGGGCTTCGCGCGCGGCCGCGTTGTCCAGCGCCTGACCGATGGTTTCGCCGGTGACAAACTGCTCGCCCATCATCCGCATGGCCATGTCCACCCCCTTGCGGATCAGTGGCTCGCCGCCCCGCGCCAGCGTGCGCTTGAGGGTGCTGCTCAGGCCCGATTCGCTGTGCGTGGCCACCAGCCGCCCCGTCAGCAGCAGGCCCCAGGAGGCCGCGTTGACAAACAGCGATCGGCTCTGGCCCAGGTGCTCGTGCCAGTTGCCGCGGGCGATCTTGTCGCGGATGAGCGCGTCACGCGTGGCGTCGTCGGGAATGCGCAGCAGGGCCTCGGCCAGGCACATCAGCGCCACGCCTTCCTGGGAGCTCAGCGCAAATTCCTGCAGCAGGCCTTGCACCAGGCCCGCCCGGCCACCGTCGCGGCTGCGTTCGCGCACACCGCGTGCCAGCCGCAGTGCCAGGGCCTGGATGTCGGCCGATTGCGCGGGCGGGCAGCGCGCCTGTTCCAGCAGGCCTGGCAGCAGCTCGGTTTCAGGGCGCCGTGTCAGCGCCGAGACGGCGCGCCGCAGCGGCGAATCGCTCAGGGGCTGCGTGAAGGGCGGGCGGGTCGTGCGGGGGCTGTCCATGGCGCTGACGTTACAGCGCCGCCGCCAGATCGACCTCCGGGCTCACCTGGGGTGCAGAGTGCGCCGCCGTGGCCGACGGGGTCGCCGTGGCAAACGGTGCGGCCGGGCGCCGCAGCAGGCTGTAGAGGTCCTTGGGGTTTGGCGGCTGGGCCACCAGGTCGATGGGCACCCCCACGCCCAGGCGGCGGGCGGCGTCGTCCAGCACCTGCAGCATGCTGAAGTCTTCCAGCGCAAAACCCACCGAATCAAACACCGTGAGTTCGTGGTCGCCCTGGCGGCCGGCGTGGCTGCCCGTCAGCACGCGCCACAGTTCGGTGACGGGGAAATCGGGCGCCAGCTGCTGGATGTCGCCTTCGATGCGCGTCTGCGGCTCGTACTCGCAGAAGACGCGTGCCTGCTGCAGCACCTCGGGGTGCAGCTCGGTCTTGCCGGGGCAGTCACCGCCCACGGCGTTGATGTGCTGGCCAGGTGACAGCATCTCGGCCGTCAGCACTGCGGCGCGGGTCTTGTCGGCGGTCACGGTGGTGATGATGTCGGCGCCCTGCACGGCCTCGTGCACCGAGGCACAGCGGGTGAGGTGCAGCCCGCTGGCCGCGAGGTTGTGCATCAGCTTGCGGGTGGCGGCAGGGTCGGTGTCGTAGAGCCGGACAGCCTGCACACCCAGCAGGGCCTGGAAGGCCAGCGCCTGGAACTCCGCCTGCGCACCGTTGCCGATCAACGCCATCACGCGCGGGTTCGGTCGGGCCAGGTGCCGTGCGGCCAGGGCCGACATCGCGGCGGTGCGGATGGCGGTGGCCAGCGTCAGCTCGGCGAGCAGCCGGGGTGCGCCGGTGTGCATGTCGGCCAGCACCCCAAAGGCCATCACCGTGGGCAGGCCCAGCGAGGTGTTGGCCGGGTGCCCGTTGACGTACTTGAAGGCAAAGCAGGTGCTGTCGGCCACGGGCATCAGTTCCACGACACCGTGTTCGGTGTGGCAGGCGCTGCGCGGCGACTTGTCAAACGACGGCCAGCGCCGGAAATCGGCCTCGATGCGGTCGGCCACGCGGGCCAGGCAGGTGGCCAGCCCGAGGTGGTTGACGACGTCGGCGACGTCACGGGCGGCGAGAAACAGGGTCTGGCCGGCAGGGCGGGTGGTGTGGGCTGTCATGGTGCGCCAGTGTTCCCGCAGCGCCGTTCAAGTGGAAGCCGGCAGGCTGCCTAGGCTGCGCTGCTTTCTGAACAGGGTGCGCAGGCTGGCTGAGCACCCTGTTCAATGGGCTCACCGGTAGCTGGCCAGCAGGATGCTGGTTTCGGTGTTGCGGATGCCCTTGATCAGGCGCACGCGTTCCAGCACTTCGGAGAGCTCGGCCACCGTCTGGGCGCGCAGTTCGGCCAGCAGGTCCCAGCGGCCATTGGTGTCGTGCAGCGCGGCCACGCCCGGCTCACCCAGCAGGCTGGCGATGACGCTGCGTGTCTGGTTACCCTCCACCAGCACACCCATCCAGGCGCGGATGCCGTCGGCCTGCACGTCGGGCCGCAGCTGCACCGCATAACCCACGATGACGCCGCCGTCCTCCAGCCGCTGCAGCCGGTTGGTGACGGTGCCCCGGGCCACCCCCAGCTTCTTGGCCAGGGCGGCCACCGTCAGGCGGGCATCCTGGCGCAGCAGGGCGATGAGTTGGTGGTCGGTGTTGTCGAGGCTGATCACGGCGTGGCTCCGTCCGGGGCCTCCCATTCCATCACGGCGCCACCGTCGGTGACGGTGATGTGCTGGCGCCAGCAGAAGCCGCGCTGCTGCAGGGCGCGGCGCAAGGGCAGGGCGCTGCTGGCGCACTGACCCATGGCCGCCTGGGCCGCGGGCGACAGGAATGAGGCATACACCAGGTGGCGCGGCAGCAGTTCGGCCACGAGGCTGTCAAAGGCTGCGCCGTGCTGCTGACGCGATGCCGCCAACCCGTGGTGGTGAAAGTGCTGGCCCAGCCCGCGCCAGAACGGCGATTGGCCGTCGTCGTCCGCGAGCCCGGGCAGCTCGGCGATGCAGGGCGCAGTGGGTGTGTCGGCGGCCGCCAGCGCCAGCCAGGCGGCGTCGAGCAGCGCTGACCAGACTTCCTGTGCCCCCTCTTGCGCTTCGGCGGAGGCCTCGCGCAGCGCAGGCGCCAGGGCCCAGCCGCCCAGGGCATCGGCGCCGGTGAGGTCGTGCCCCAGCAGCAGGGTGCGCTGGCGGCCGAACAGCTGCAACTCGGGTGAGCTGTGCACCGCCCAGCCCAGGCGGTACCAGGCGTGTGGCGTGCGCCAGCCGATGCGGCGCGCCAGGCTCAGCCGGGCCAGCGGCTGGCCATGGGCATCGGTGGCCAGCCAGTGGCGGGGCGCGGGGTCGTCGAAGGCCGGGCTGGGGCCGCCGCCGAAGCTGCTGAGTTCAGGGGTTGGGGTGTCGTGCGGTATCTCGTGCACGTGGACGGTGTTCATGCGGCGCTCCCCGGGGCCGTGGTGTCGGGCGACGCGGGCTGCAGCTGGGCCAACGGTGCACAGCGCACCCGCGGGCTCGATTCCGGCGTCAGCCCGAGCCGTGCCGCGTCGTCGCGCGCGATGCGCCACTGACCTTGGGTCCAGTGGGCGCGCGCCAGCACCGCCCGAAAGCCCTGCCGCTGGGCCAGGGCCACCAGGTGCCAGGGGGGCAGGCCGCGGCGTGGGGCCTCGGCCTGCCAGGCCACGGGCGAGGCCCGAGACTGGTGCACCGTGCGCAGGTTGGCCAGGCGCGCCTCGGCAATCGGCCCGCCGTCGAAGATGTCGACATAGGTTTCGCTGTCGAAGCCTTCATCCTGCAGGATGGAAAACGGCAGCTCGGCCACTGGGTTGAGCTGCCCGATGGCCCACTGCGCGGCCTCCGGCAGCAAGGGCACATAAATGGGCGCCTGCGGCATCAGCTGCGCGATGAAGGCCTTGCTGCGGCCCACGGCCAGCCGCTCGGCAGCGGGGTAGTCCATCTCGAAGAAGCGTCGCCCGACGGCGTCCCAGAACGGGCAGCGGCCGTCCTCGTCGGCCAGCCCGGGGCTTTCGGCGGCGATCTGGTCGGAAAAGCGCTCGGCGAACTCGGCCATGAACAGCAAGCGCGCGCGCGACAGCAGTTGCGGCGCGACGCTGCGTTCGTAGGCAGGCTCGATGTAGAAGGACGTGAGCAGCGAATGGCCGGTCAGGCTGTGGCACAGGTGCAGCGTGTGCACGCGGTTGCTGGCCTTCAGCGCACTGCTGGCGTGCACGATGGTTTCGTTGCGGTAGCAGTAGAAGCGGTCGGCAAAGCCGGCGCTGGCGGCAATGCCGCTGGTGCCGATGATGCGGTGGGCCTCGTGGGCGTCTTCCAGCACAAAGAGGTAGATCTCCTCGCCGCTGGGCTGGTCACGGTGCGCCAAGCTCTCAGCGCTGCGGGCCAGGCGCGCGGCCAGCGCCGAACGGTCGGGCGGCAGCGTGGTGATGCCGGCCGCGCTGGCGTGGGCCAGCCGTTCCAGGGCGTCCAGGTCGCGGGGTTCGGCGGCGCGCAGCACAAAGCGTGACGGTGCCATGGGGTCGGGCGCGGACGGCGCGCGGGACGCGTCGGCGGGCGCGGTGGACGGGGTCATGGTGGGGTGCCTCCGGTTCGTGGCAGCAAGGGGGGCTGGGGAGGGGACGAGAGGGGTGACAGGGGCGAGATGGGCGGGAAGGTCGGGGAGGGCGAGGGGGGCGCAGAAGGCAACGGCTGGGTTGCGTGCCGCTCGGCGTCGGCGTCGCGGTCGGTCTTCCAGGCGGCTGCCCGCGGGCTGCGTTCGTCCCGCGGGGTGTGGCCAAAGCGTGCGCGGTAGGCGTTGCTGAAGTGCGAGGCCGATGCAAAGCCGCAGGCCAGCGCGATCTGCAGGATGGACTGCCCGCTGTGCTGAAGCAGCCGCTTGGCCCGCAGCAGCCGCAGCTCGGCGTAGTGGCGGCTGGGCATGTCGTCCAGGTGCTGCTTGAACAGGCGTTCCAGCTGGCGCCGCGACACGCCCACCAGCCGGGCGATCTCTTCCGTGGGCAGCGGCTCTTCGAGGTTGGCCTCCATCAGCGCCACGGCCTCGTTGACCTTCGCGCTGACGCCGCGCGAGGTGGCGCGCACCTGCTGCCGCTCGTCGCGGGCGCGCAGGCGTTCCAGCCCGAAGTGGGCCAGCAGGGCGCTGACGATCATGTCCCCATGCTGGCCGGCCAGCCAGGCGATGAAGAGGTCGATGCTGGCGGTGCCGGGCGCACAGGACACGCGGTCACGGTCGATCTCGTAGACGCGGCTGGAGAACACGGTGCGGGTGTAGCGGTCGCTCAGGGCCGTCACCTGTTCCTGGGCCAGGGTGGCGCGGTAGCCACCCAGCAGGCCCGCCTGCGCCAGCCAGGCCGCGCCGTTGCCAAGGCCGCCCAGCAGCGCCACGCTGGCCGCCTGCTGGCGCAGCCAGGGCAGCAGCACCGCGGCGTCGCCCGCGGCTGGTGCGTCGCCGGCCCGCGGGGCCTGCGCTGGCGCCGGCACCTGGGGCGGCAGCGCCTGCCCCACCACGTGCACGGCCGCCAGCCCGCTGGCCGTGCCGATGCCGCCGTCGACGGCCACCCGGGTGCCGCAGGCCGCGCGCACCGGGCGCCCGTCCACCGACAAGGCCTGAACCTCGTAGCGTGGCTCGCCCAGGGCCTCGTTGGCCGCCAGCAGGGCTTCGGCTGCCCCGCTGTAGCTGACCAGCGAATGGCGCGGCAGGAGCACAAAGGCGTGCCGCTGGGGCAGGCTGTTCACGGGGCGACCCAGGGCCGGTAGACCGGCTGCGCCATCTGCACCGGGGCGATGTCCAGCCGCAGGCGTTCGATGCTGTGGTCGTCGCGCGTGGCGCCGCCCCAGGCGCGGGTCTGTTCGTCGGCACTGATGCGCCACTCGAAGCCCAGCGGCTGCTGAAGCCGCCAGGCCAGGCCCAGCGCCGTCCGGCCATCGGCCTCGGCGGCGTGGGCCATGGCGCCCACGATGATGCCGTCGCCCAGGATGTCGCCAAAGAAGGCGGGCTGGCCCGCGGCCTGGCCCGTGCGCAGCCGCTGGCGGTGCGCGGGCGGCTCCATGCGCCGGGTCTCCAGGTTGAAGTGGTCGCCCCTGTCCACGTAGGTCAGGCGCAGACCCTGCACCTGCAGCGGTGCCACGGTCTGGACCACCGCCTCGGTGGTGTCGACGAGCAGCAGCCCGCGGGCCCCCAGCGCCTGCACGCGGTGGCCCCGCAGCAGCGCCGCGCTGTCTTCTTCCACCCCCAGGCCCAGGCTGCGGTCGCCTTGCAGCAGCACCCGCACGAGGCGGGCCACCCGGCCGCGCTTGAGGAAGTGCTGGTCGGTCACGACGTGCTGCGGCGCCAGGCCAAAGCCGGTGCCCAGTTCCTGGGTGTCCAGCGGGCGCCGCAGGGCGTCAAAGGGGTCGTCCAGGCCACGGATGGCGGTTTCGCTCATCACCGCGGCGCCAGCGCTGGTGCCGGCCACCACGCCACCGCGCGCCAGCAGGGCCTGGATGGCCTGCAGCACCGGGGAGGGCACACCGCCGCCGGGGCGCAGTGCGTCCATCAGGCGGTCCTGGTCGCCGCCGGTCATGAAGACACCCTGGGCCCTGCCGATCAGGTTCACCCAGCGCGCGTCCTGGGCCTGTTGCCGGGCGTCGCCGGCGCTGCTGCCGGGCCACCGGGGTGCGATGGGCAGCAGCTCGGTCTGTGCGCCGCGCCGCTGCAGCTGCGTGGCGGCCAGCGCGGCCGCCCGCTCGGGGTTCTGCGAGGCGGTGGGCAGCACGAGGATCAGCGCACCCGGGCCGCCCGCGGCCTGCACGATGGCCTGCCACAGCGTGTCATGGTCGTCCTTGACGGCGCCGCCCAGGATGACCAGCGTCCCGGCTGGTGGGGCACTGGGTGAGGGCCCGGCCGCACCGGCCGGTGCGGTGACACACAGGCCGAGCGCAACGGCGAGGGCCAGGCAGAGTGGGCGCAGAGGGTGGTGTGCAGACAAGGGTGGCGACACGGCAGGCGCGATCTTGGCACTGAAGCCACACGGGTGTCCTGCCCGACTTGGGCATTTGCGACGCCGATTTGCCCACAGACGACGCGGCCTCCGACACCCGGTAGGCAAGCCCCGGCAGCGTCCCTAGAGTGAGCTCACCCCTTCACGCCAGGAACCTCCCATGCCCTCGTCCCGCCTTGGCCGCACCCCGGCCCATCCCTTGCGCCCCATCGCGGTGGGCGTGCTGCTGTGCCTGGCCGGTGCGGGCGCCGCCACGGCCCAGGCCAACCCGGAACCGCAGCGGGTGGAAGTCACCGGCTCGAGCATCAAGCGCCTGGCCGGCGAGGCCGCGCTGCCGCTGCAGACGGTCACCCGCGAGGACATCGACCGCAGCGGCGTGACCACCGCCGCCGAGCTGCTGCGCAACATCAGCGCCAGCTCCGCCAACCTGGCCGACGGCGCCAGCATCACCGACAACACCGGCGGGCAGCGCGGCTTCAACGGCGCCAACCTGCGCGGCCTGGGTGTCAGCAGCACCCTGGTGCTGCTCAATGGGCGCCGGCTGGCCAACTTCGCCTCACCGGGCGACGCCGCGGGGGTGGACCTCAACGCCATCCCGGCCGGTGCCATCCAGCGCGTGGAGGTGCTGAAGGACGGTGCCTCGGCCATCTACGGCACCGACGCCATCGGCGGTGTCATCAACTTCATCACCCGCAGCGATTACCGCGGCGTGGACATCGCAGCCTATGTGTCGGCCACGCAGGAGGGCGGTGCGGGCAAGCGCACCGGTACCCTGAGCGCCGGCCTGGGCGACGTGGCCAAGGACGGGTTCAATGTCTTCGGCGTGCTGGACATCCAGCAACTGGACAGCCTGCGCAGCACGCAGCGTGAATGGCTGCAGCAACGCCCGCTGGCCGCGACGGTGCCTTACTACCTCAGCAGCCGCCCCTACCCGGGCAACATCCGGCTGTCGGGCACGGCGGCCACCCGCAACGCGCAGCTGGCGGCCATCAATGCGGCGGGCTACAGCTTCACGCCACCGGGAGCCACCGCGGCCGTGCCCTACAACCAGCGCACGGTCAACCTGTTTGCACCGGGCTGCAACCCACCGGCGTCGGTGTTCACCACCGTCATCGGCACGCAGGCCTGCGGCTACGACTACATGGCCGACACCGAGATCTACCCCGACGCCAGCAAGCTCTCGTTCCTGGGCCGGGGTGTGCTGGCGCTGGGCGGGGGCCACCAGCTGTTTGGCGAGGTGCTGGCGGCGCATGCCAAGACGCTGTACGTGCTGTCGCCCAACCCCACCACCGTCAGCGGCGTCACCTGGGCGGCCGTCAACCGCTACCTGCCGCGCTCGGTGACCCACGGCAGCACCTTCGAGATCCGCTTCCGCGCCAAGGAAGCCGGCAACCGCAGCAACGAGGTCACCAGCGAAGGCCAGCGCTGGGTGCTGGGCCTGGAAGGCAGCCTGGGCCGCTTTGACTACACCGTGGCAGCCAGCCACGCCGTCAACAAGGTGGCTGACCGTTATGTGGACGGCTACTTCCTGTTCAACGAATTTGCCACCGCCTTGCGCAACGGCGAGATCAACCCCTTTGGCGCCTCCACCGAGGCCGGCCGCGCGCGCATCGCCGCCCTGCGGGTGGACGACGTGGCCCGGCGCAGCACGGGCAGCACCACCGGCCTGGACGCCAAGATCACCGGCGAGCTGGGCAAGATCGACGGCCGCAGCGTGGGTTTTGCCGTGGGGGCTGACCTCAAGCGCGAGCAGCAGGACTTCACGCCCTCGGCCCTGCTGGTCAGCAACAACATCGCGGGTGACCGCGACAGCACCGGCACCAGCCCTGCGCTCACGTCCACCAGCCACACCCGCGACATCGCGTCGGTGTACGCCGAGTTGAATGCCCCGCTGCTGAAGACGCTGGAGCTGCAGGCGGCGCTGCGCGCCGACCGCTACGAGGGCGTGGGTTCCACGGTGAACCCCAAGCTCGGCCTGCGCTGGCAGCTGAGCCCACAGGTGGTGCTGCGCGGATCGGCCGGCACGGGCTTTCGGGCGCCGAGCTTCAGCGAGCTCTACCGGCCCACCAGCTACGGCACGAGCCCGGCTTTCCTGTACGACGCTGTCTACAACGCCTTTGACCAATACCCCACGCAGAAGGAATCCAACGCCGCGCTCAAGCCCGAGAAGAGCAAGCAGTTTTCGATGGGCATCGTCTTCGAGCCGATGCGCCAGACGCTGCTGAGCCTGGACTTCTGGCACATCGAGAAGACCGATGTCATCAGCGACCTCTCCGGCAAGACCATCCTGGAGAACCCGACGCGGTATGCAGCCTTCATCCGCCGCGACCCGTTTGACCAGTACCCGACGCTGATCCTGCGCAAGCAGAACCAGGGGGCGCTGAAGACGTCGGGGGTGGACATCGAGGCCAGCTGGCGCGGCCAGCCCACCCCGATGGGTCGCTTCGGCGCGTCGCTCAGTGGCAGCTATGTCAGCCGCTATGAACGGCAGTTTGGCCCCCAGGAAGCCTTTGTCAGCAACGTGGGCCGCTTCCTGAACGACCAGGTCATCCAGCGCTGGCGCCACCGCGCCAGCGTGGACTGGGAGCGCGGGGCCATCAGCGTCACGTTGGGCAACACCCACTACAGCGGCCACACCGACGACAGCTACCTGCCCGACACCGCCCCGCGGCGTGTCGAGGCCTACAGCCTGTGGGACCTGAGCGCCTCGTGGAAGCCCCGCAAGGCCCTGACCGTGCGGGCGGGTGTGCTGAACCTGCTGGACAAGGCGCCGCCGTTCTCCAACCAGAGCTATTACTTCCTGTCGACCTACGACCCCACCTACACCGACCCGCGCGGCCGCACCGGCTTTGTCAGCGTGGCCTACTCGTTCAAGTGATGGGTGAGATGCCGGCCGCCTGGCGGGCGGTGCGAGCCAGGCGGCCAGCCGTCAGAAGCGCTGCCGCCAGCGCAGGCTCAGCAGCGCACTGCGGCCGGCGGCCGGCTCGAAGAAACGCTGGTTGCCCTCGTTGACGATCACGCTGCCCGCCACGCGGCGGTCAGCCAGGTTGTCCAGCCGGGCCAGGGCTTCCAGCTGACCGCCCAGCAGCGGCGTGCGCCACAGGGCACGCGCCGACAGCAGGGCGTAGCCGCCAGCAAAGTCGCCGTTGGCGTCGTTGACAGGCTGGCGGCCCTGGGCGCGCATCTCCAGCCCCAGCTCGACCGCCGCCGGCGCCCACACCAGCTCGGCAAAGGCGCTGCGCGGCACCGTGCCGGCAATGCGGTTGCCCGCCGGAATGGCCAGCGTGGGGGTGGTGCAGGGCACGCCAGCACAGGTGACGAAGCCATCGACGTAGGTGGCCTTTAGCAGCGTGGCGCTCACCGTGCCGCGCCAGGCCTGCAGGGCGCCCTGACCCTGCCACTGGACGGCCAGCTCGGCCCCGCGCCGCTGGGTGCGGCCGACGTTGCGGAACGTGCTGCGGCCGCCGCTGTTGCTCTGCACGCCGATCTCGTTGTCGGTGCGCGCGTCAAACACCGCGGCGTCCAGCGACAGGGCCTGGCCCAGGCGCCACTTGGCCCCCAGCTCCAGCTGCCGGCTGGTCTGCGCCTGCAGCGCGGTGTTGAAGCCGGCGTTGCCGTCGGGCCGGTAGGCCAGTTCGTTGAGCGTGGGGGCTTCGTAGCCCTTGCCCGCGCTGGCGTACAGCGACAGCGTGTGGCTCGGCTGCCAGCGCAGGGCCAGTACCGGCAGCGTGTAGCGGAAGCTCAGTGCGCCGGAGTCATCGCCGTTGGCCAGGTAGCGGTCTTGCGAACGGACGGACAGCCGCCCGCTGCGCAGGCCCGCGCTGGCGCTGAGGTGCTCACCGAAGGCCTGTTCGGCCTGCGCAAAGACATCGCGTGTCTCAGCCCGGTTATCCTCGTCGCGCCGCAGCCGGCCGGTGACACCCAGCAGCTGCGCGGCGCCCGTGCCGGTGAAGTTCTCGAAGCCGCGCCGCTGTTCGTTTTGGGTGTCCTGCGCCAGCCCGAGTACGGCGCTGGTGCTGCCGAAGCGCCAGTGGCTGCGCAGCTCGACGCCCTGGTACTCCCGGTCAAAGTCGATCACGCCACCGGGGTGGCGCGCGGCGGCCTGGGTGCCTGCGGCAATGCTCTGCCACTGCGTGACGCTGCGCTGCCCGGCATAGAGGGACACGGCCAGCCGGCTCAGGCCGCCGTCGCCGTCAAAGCGCCGCTGCCAGCTGGCGCCGGCCTGTTCCTGGCGCGTATTCTTGCGGGTGTTGAACTGGGTGGCCACCGAAGTGGTCTGGTCAGGGTTGGCCTCGAACTGGGCGCGGGTCAGGCCCAGCGGGTCTTGTGACGGCTGGTTCAGGGCGTTGGCCACCACCACGACCCGGTTGTTGCCCTGTTCCCAGGCCAGGCGGGCGTTGCCCAACTGACGCTGGGCCGCACTCTGCGGCCGAAAACCTTCGCTCTCCATCGTCGAGCCACTGGCGCGCAGGCTGAAGCCGCCGCCCAGCGGGGACTCCACCGTCAGGCGCCCCTGGCGCAGGCCCGCGCTGCCGGCGTCGGCGTCCAGTGTCACGCTGCCTTCGGTGGGCGTGCGGCTGATCAACGCAATGACGCCGCCGGAGCTGCTGCCGTAGAGCGCCGAAAAGGGCCCGCGCAGCACTTCAACCCGGGCGGCGCCGGCGATGTCGAAGTGCGAGACCTGGCCCTGGCCGTCGGGCCCGGCCGCGGGGATGCCGTCGCTGACCAGCCGGATGCCGCGCACGCCAAAACTGGCGCGCGCGCCAAAGCCGCGTGAGCTGATCTGCAGGTCTTGCGCGTAGTTGTTGCGCAGGTTGACCACCAGCCCCGGGACCCTGGCCAGGGCCTCCGACAGGTTGATCTGCGGCCCGGCGCTGCGCAGGGTGTCGGCGCTGATGCTGCTGACCGCGTAGGGCGTGTCGAACAGCCGCTGTTCCAGGCCGCTGCCGATGACGGTGACCGTCTGGCCGGTCTCGCTGGCGGGTGTCGATGCGGGGCTGGCCGGAGCCTGTGCCTGGGCGCTGCTGCCGATGCAGGCGCACAGTGCCGCGGCGATGCACACGGCCGAGGGCCGTGGCAGAAAGGTCCGTCTGGTCATGGAAGATCCCGGCGGGTGCCAGTTGTCTCGTGTGTTGGGTCTCGTGGGTTGGGCATGGCGTGCTTTCCGCAAACACGCAGAGGGCTCGGGAACCGGGCCCTCTGCGGTTGCGCCAAGCGCGTCAGTGGAGCATAGCCGCTTCAGCGCCCACCGGCGGGTGGCGGCGTGGCCTCCAGGCGGATCGACGCATACCAGGCAGCCAGCTGCTGGATGTCGTCGTCGCTGAGGTTGCGGGCCATCACCGCCATCACCTCGTGGCGCCTCGCGCCACTGCGGTAGGCCCGCAGCTGTGCCACGAAGTACACCGTCGGCATGCCGGCCAGGTGGGGCGCGTCCGGCGTGACCGCCAGCCCGTTCTGGCCGTGGCACACCGCGCAGGCCGCTGCACGCTGGCGGCCTGCGTCGACTGGGCTGGGTGCCGCACCCGCGGCAGGCTGCGCCTGCGCTGCGGGCGCGGTCACCAGCGTGGCAACCCCTGTGGCCAGCAGTGCGGCGGTCAGGCTGAAGGCCCCGACCCCTCTGCGTCCCAGGCTCATGGTGCAGCGTAGGTGACGCGGTAGATGGCGCCTGCGAAGTCGTCGCTGATGAGCAGCGAGCCGTCCTTCATGACCGCCACATCCACCGGGCGACCCCGGTAGAGGCCGTTGCTGTCCAGCCAACCCTCGGCAAAGACTTCGTTGGCACCGGCCGTTCCGTCGGCCTTGACGGGGATGAAGTTGATCAGCGCGCCCGTGGGCTTGGTGCGGTTCCAGGAGCCGTGAGCCGCCACGAAGATACCGCCGCGGTACTTCTCAGGGAACTGCGTGCCGTTGTAGAAGCTCATGCCCAGCTGCGCCTGGTGCGCCGGGAACTCCACCTGCGGCTTGGTCCACTTGGCCGGGGGCGCCATGCCTTTCAGGTCCGGAGCGGCGGCGGTGCCGGCGATCTGCACCGAGTTGCCATGGATGTACGGGTAGCCGAAGTGCTCACCGCCACCACCAGGCTGGGTGATGCGGTTGAGTTCCCCGGGCGGCGTCTCGTCACCCATGCCGTCGGTCTGGTTGTCGGTGAACCAGACGGTCTTGTCGCGCGGGCTGATGTCCATGCCCACGCTGTTGCGCACGCCCTTGGCCACCACGGCTCGGCCGGACCCGTCAAAGGGGTTTACGCTGATCATGCCGCCAATGCCCAGTTGCTCGTACAGGGCGACCTTTTCCTTGGGCTGCACGTTGAAGGGCTGGCCCAGCGTGATGTAGAGCTTACCGTCGTCACCGACGCGGCAGGTGCGCGCACCGTGGTTGAAGCTTTCCTCTTCAGGCGGAATCAGCTTGCCCTGTCCCAGCACCTCGATGACGGCCACGTCAGGGCCTTCGTAGAAGAACTCGGCGGCTGGGAAGTTGAGCACCCGGTTGTGCTCGACGACGATCAGGAAGCCGTCCTTCGTCCAGCATACCCCGTTGGGGTTGGTGAAGCGCAGGCTGGGCGCAAAGCTCTTGACCTCATCGGCCACGCCGTCGCTGTTGCGGTCGGTCACGGCCCAGACGGTGGTCTTGCGGGTGCCCACAAACAGCATGTTGGTGGACGGCGCCACCGCCATGTGGCGGGCGTCGGGCACGATGGCAAACAGATCGATCTTGAAGCCCGGCGGCAGCTTCACGCGCTTCAGGTTTTCCCGGATGGCGTTGGCGTTGGCGCCACTTTGCGGCACCACGGGAATGTTCAGGTCAGTTGTGGCCACCTTGAACTGCTGCAGCTTCTGCAGGTTGGACGGCGCCGTGGCCGTCTGGGCGTGGGCCGTGCCGGCCAGGCCCAGCACACTGCTGGTCAGCCCGGCCAGAATCCCTGCGGCCAGGCGGCGCAGGCGTGGGTGGGGAACGGTGTTGCGAGCGAATGTCACGGTGATTCTCCTCAAGCCAGTGGAATGGCGCCTGCCCCGGCGCGGCCCGTGGTGTGGCCGGTTGTCAGGTCTGTGGTGTGACCATTTCTGTGGCCGCCTTGCTGGCCGGGGGTGTGGCCATGCGTGCGTTGCCGGTGACGGGTGCCGGCCCAGCAGGCAGCAAGGTCCGTACCAGCGTACCGTGCGCGGCACGGGCCGCAGGTCTCCAGCCCAGGTGTCCAGAATGCGGACGCCGGGTTGTTCAGGTGCGGGCAGCTGTCCAGAAAATGAACACTTGCACAAAGTGCCAGCTTTGCGATACGTTCCGTTCCCAGACAACGTTCCAAGAGCCCGCCGGACAGCGCCATCCGCGAGAGCATGGACACACACGGGCGCGCCACGAGGAGAGCAGTTGATGAGCCTGGTCATCTCGCCAGAGCGCCAGTTGGCGCATGCGCAAGCCATGCGTGCCCGCGGTTCGGCCTTGCCGCCCGAAGGCATGCCCGGGCCCGAAATCCTGGACAGCTGGGTGCGCTGCATGCGGGCCGGGCTGGATGCGGCCCGCGGCATGACGCCACCCGTGGTGGTGGCTGCCGATCTGGCCCAGCGCCGCGAACGCTGGGCCAGGGTGCGCCGACTGGCCCAGGGTGAACTGGAGACGCTGGCCCAGCAGATTGCCGGCTCCAACTACCTGCTGGCCTACGCTGATCCTGACGGTGTCATCCTGGACCTGTACCAGGACAACCGCTTTGCGATGAGTGCCGACGCCGCTGGCATCGTGCCTGGCAGTTGCTGGAGCGAGGCGGTGGCTGGCACCAACGGCCTGGGTACTGCACTGGCGCACGGCGGCGCCGTGGCCGTGACCGGCCTGGAGCATTACTTTCTGGGGTTGGGGCAGATCAGCTGCACGGCCGCACCGGTGCGCGATGCGTCGGGCGAGGTGGTCGGAGTGCTGGACGCGTCCAGCTACTTTGAATCGCGGCAGCGCCACACGCAGGCCCTGGTGCAGATGGCCGCCACGCACATCGAGAACCGCCTGCTGGTGCAACAGATGGCGGCCCATTGGGTGCTGGCCGTGCACCCGCGCAGCGAATACCTGGGCACGCTGTCGGCCGGGCTGCTGGCCTTTGACGAACAAGGCCGGCTGTTGTGCCTGAACGCCCGTGGCCAGCAACTGCTGGTGGGGCTGCAGGCTGTGCCCGGTGTGCAGTTTGACGAGCTGTTTGACGAGCCCTTTGCGCTCGCGTCGGCACGGCTGGCCCGCCAGCGCGAGGTCAGCCTGCGCGACCGCCTGGGCAGTGTGCTGGGTGCGGCCTGCATCAGCCGTCCGCGCTTTGCGTCGTTGGCCGGCGCGCGGGCGGCTCCCGCGGCGGTGGTCGCCGCTGCCACCGCGGCGTCGGCAGCCATCCCTGCCACGCCAGCGCCCGCTGCCGGCAGCCACCAGACCCTGGTGCAGCAACACCACACCTCGGTGCAGCAAGACCATGCGGTACAGGCCGTCTACGCCCAGGCCAGCCGCGCCGCGCGCTGGCAGGTACCGGTGCTGATCCAGGGTGAGACGGGCACTGGCAAGGAACTGCTGGCGCGACACGTGCACGACGCCAGCGGGCGCCGCGGTGACTTTGTGGCGGTCAACTGCGGTGCCATCCCGGCGGAGCTGTTCGAGGCCGAGCTGTTCGGGTACGCGGGTGGGGCCTACACCGGCGCGCGGCGTGAAGGCCATGCGGGCCTGATTGCCAGTGCCGACGGCGGGACGCTGCTGCTGGACGAGATCCGCGAACTGCCGTTGACGCTGCAGGCCGGCCTGCTGCGTTTCCTCGATGACCAGCAGGTGCGCCCGGTGGGCGGCACGCAATCCCGGCGGGTGGACGTTCAACTGGTGGCCGCCACCCACGCCGATCTGGACGCCGCCGTCGCCGCGCGCAGCTTCCGCGAAGACCTGCTGTACCGCCTGAACACGGTGCGCCTGTGCCTGCCACCCCTGCGCGAACGCCAGGACTTCGCCGCCTGTGTGCAGGCCCTGCTGCGCCAGCTGGACAGCCGCGCCAGCCTGGAGCCTGCGGCCATCGAGCGCCTGCGTCAGCACCGCTGGCCGGGCAACTTCCGGGAGCTGCGCAGTGTGCTGACACGCGCGCTGCTGGCGCAGGCGCCCGAGCCGGCGGCGGTCCATGGCGCGTCACTCGGGCCCCGGCTGACGGCCGAGCAGGTGGCGGCGGTGCTGCCGCCAGCTGCGGCACAGTCGTCGTCATCGCGGATGTCCTCGCTGCAGGGCTTTTCGTTCGACGTGCCGTGGGCGGCGGCGTCCCCGCGCGCCGGTCATGGCAGTGGCGCGGACGTCCGCCTCGGTGCGCTCGACGAGCGTGGCGGCGGGTGTGCGGGGCTGCGCGAGCAATCGGGCGAGCTTGTCAGGCAGGCGCTCCAGCGCCATGGCGGCAGCGTCAGCCAGACGGCCCGCGCGCTGGGGATCTCGCGCACGACGGTCTACCGGTATCTGCGGCCCGAGGCGGGGTGACCTGGGGTGATGCGGCGCGGTATCCGTCCAAAGAGGCGGCCCCCCGCAAGCCGGCCACATAGAATCCGCGCCTCAGCAACAGCGGCCTCAGCGCACCGAGACTCACCATGGCCGGACATTCCAAATGGGCCAACATCCAGCACCGCAAAGGGCGCCAGGACGAAAAGCGGGGCAAAGCCTGGACGCGTGTGATCCGCGAGATCATGGTTGCGGCCCGCCAGGGCGGGGGAGACGCGTCGGCCAACCCGCGCCTGCGGCTGGCCATCGAGAAGGCCAAGGCCGTCAACCTGCCCGCTGACACGGTCAAGCGCAACATCGACAAGGCCACTGGCAACCTCGAGGGTGTCAACTACGAGGAAATCCGCTACGAAGGCTATGGCATCGGCGGCGCCGCCATCATCGTCGACTGCATGACGGACAACCGCGTGCGCACGGTGGCCGAGGTTCGGCACGCCTTCAGCAAGTACGGCGGCAACCTGGGCACCGAGGGTTCGGTGGCCTTCCAGTTCAAGCACTGTGGCCAGATGATCCTCGCGCCCGGCACCAGCGAAGACCGTGTGATGGAAGTGGCGCTCGACGCCGGTGCCGACGATGTCATCACCGGCGACGACGGCGCGATCGAGGTGCTGTGCGCCCCCGCCAGCTTCGAGGCCGTCCAGGCCGCGCTGGAGGCCGCGGGCCTGAAGCCGGAGATTGCCGAAGTCACGATGCGGGCAGAGAACACCATCGAGCTGACGGGTGACGACGCCCAGCGCATGCAGAAGCTGCTGGACGTGCTGGAAGACCTCGACGACGTGCAGGACGTCCACCACAACGCGGCCATCGACGGCTGAACAGGCGACACGCGCCCGGAGGCCGCATGAAGGTACTGGTGATTGGCAACGGCGGGCGCGAACACACGCTGGCCTGGAAGCTGGCGCAGAGCGCGCGGGTGCAGACGGTCTACGTGGCGCCCGGCAACGGCGGCACCGCGCTGGAGGGTGGCCTGCACAACGTGCCCATCACCGAACCGGACGCCCTGGCCGACTTTGCCGAGCGCGAGCGCATCGCGCTGACGGTGGTCGGCCCGGAAGCGCCGTTGGCCGCCGGGGTGGTGGACCAGTTCCGCGCGCGCGGGCTGCGCATCTTCGGGCCCACGCAGGCTGCCGCGCAGCTGGAAAGCTCCAAGGCCTTCAGCAAGGCCTTCATGAAGCGCCACGGCATCCCGACGGCCGACTACGAGACCTTCACCGACGCCGCTGCGGCCCACGCCTACGTGGACGCCCAGGGTGCTCCCATCGTGGTCAAGGCCGATGGCCTGGCCGCCGGCAAGGGCGTGGTGGTGGCCACCACGCTCGCCGAGGCCCACGCGGCCATCGACGACATGCTGGGCGCCAACCCGCTGGGGGTGCAGCACAACGCGGGCGGCGCACGCGTGGTGATTGAATCGTTCATGGCCGGTGAAGAGGCCAGCTTCATCGTCGTCAGCGACGGCCACCATGTGCAGGCCTTGGCCACCAGCCAGGACCACAAGCGCATCGGCGATGGCGACACCGGGCCCAACACCGGCGGCATGGGGGCCTACTCACCAGCACCGGTCGTCACGCCCAACGTGCATGCCCGGGTGATGCGCGAGATCATCCAGCCTACCATCGCCGGCATGGCCCGCGACGGCATCCCCTTCACCGGCTTTTTGTACGCCGGCCTGATGATCGACGCCCATGGCCGGCCACGCACCGTGGAATTCAACGCCCGCCTGGGCGACCCTGAAACCCAGGTGCTGCTGATGCGCCTGAAGAGTGACTTCTTCGAGCTGCTGATGCACGCCACCGACGGCACGCTGGACAAGGCGTCGCTGGAGTGGGACCGCCGGGTCGCCCTGGTGGTGGTCATGGCGGCCGCGGGTTACCCGGCAGCGCCGCGCAAGGGCGATGTCATCACAGGTATCCCGAAGCCGACGGCCGAGGCGCATGTCTTCCACGCCGGCACCACGCTGGACGCGCAAGGCCGTCTGCTCAGCAGTGGCGGGCGCGTGCTGGGGGTGGCGGCGCTGGGTGAATCGGTGCTGGAGGCGCAGCAGCGCGCCTATGAATTCATGCGGCCCATCCAGTTTGCCGGCGCCCAGTGGCGGCGCGACATCGGCCACCGTGCCATCCGGCAGCGCCCATGACCGCCTCGAACGATCCTTCAGCGCCGCCTCCGGTGCCCGAAGACACAGGGGCTGCGCCCCGCGCCCCGGCACCGAGTCAACCCCAGGCCATCACCGACCTGCCGCTGCGTCCCGCTGGCAGTGCCGTGGCGCGCTGGGTGTTGAAGTCCTTCGGCTGGACACTCGACTTTGACGGCCTGCCCGGCCGCCAGGGTGTGCTGGCGCTCTACCCGCACACCTCCAACTGGGACTTCGTGCTGGCGATGCTGGCCAAGTGGGGCATTGGCATGCCGGTGGCCTTCTGGGTCAAGCACAGCCTGCTGCAGGTGCCGCTGCTGGGCCGCTGGGTGCGCTGGATCGGCGGCGTGGCCGTCAGGCGCGACGGCCCGCAGGGTGCGGTGCGGGGCATGCAGCAGCAGATGGAAGACGCGCAGCGCGAAGGGCGTTTCATGTGGCTGGCGCTGGCGCCGGAGGGCACCCGTTCGCTGACGGCCGGCTGGCGCAGCGGCTTCTACCAGGTGGCCACGGGCGCGGGTGTGCCGTTGGCGCTGGGCCATGTCGACTACCAGCGCAAGCACGTGGGCATCCTCGGGTTCCTGCAGCTCAGCGGGGACCCTGACGCCGACATGGCCGCCATTGCCGAGGCCTTCGCCAACGTCCAGCCTTATGCACCGCACCTGGCGGGGCCTGTGCGCCTGCTGCCGTCGGCGCCCGCCAGCCCATCACCACCGGCCGCCCAAGCGCCCAAAGGCCGCGGGCCCGGCCCTCAATGATGGCCTGCGCCAGCGTGGACCACCTCATCGTCGGCGCCGGCTTTGCCGGCAGTGTCTGTGCACGTGTGCTGGCCGATGCCGGGCGCAGCGTGCACCTGGTCGAACGCCGGCCTCACATCGGCGGCAATGCCTACGACACCCATGACGCGGCCGGCGTGCTCATCCACCCCTATGGCCCGCACATCTTCCATACCCAGGCCAAGCGGGTCATCGAGTTTCTCTCTCGCTTCACCGATTGGCGCTTCTATGAACACCGCGTGTTGGCGGAGGTGGATGGCCAGCTGTTGCCCATTCCCATCAACCGCACCACGCTGAACCGGCTCTACGGGCTGAACCTGAGCGAAGACGAAGCCGCCGCCTTCATCGACCGTGTGCGCCAGCCGCGCGACCCGATCAAGACCAGCGAGGACGTGGTGCTGAACAGTGTCGGCCCCGACCTCTGCGAGCGCTTCTTCCGCGGCTACACCCGCAAGCAGTGGGGCCTGGACTTGAGCGAGCTCTCGGCCGGTGTGGCTGCGCGCATCCCCACCCGCAGCAACGACGACGACCGCTACTTCACCGACACCTATCAGCTGATGCCGCTGAACGGCTACACGGCCCTGTTCGAGCGCATGCTGGCGCACCCCGGCATCCAGGTCGAGACGGGTGTGGACTTTGCCGAGGCGCGCGAGCGCATCCCGCACCGGCACCTGATCTACACCGGGCCGATCGACGCCTACTTCGGCCACCGGCTGGGCCGGCTGCCCTACCGCAGCCTGTCCTTCGAGCACGAGCACCTGCCCGGTGTGGAGCGCTACCAGCCTGTGGGCACCGTCAACCAGCCCAACCAGCACGCCTACACCCGCACCACCGAGTTCAAGCACATCACCGGACAGCTGCACAGCGGCACCTCCATCGTGCGCGAATACCCGCAGGACGTGGGTGACCCGTACTACCCCGTGCCCCGCCCGGAGAATGAGGCGCTGTTCCAGCGTTATGCCCAGCTGGCCGATGCCGAGCAGGATGTGACCTTTGTCGGCCGGCTGGCCCAGTACCGCTACTACAACATGGACCAGATCGTTGCCGCAGCACTGAAGGCGGCCGAGTCCCTGCTGGCATGAGCAGCGTGGCTCGCCGCAAGAACCTGGTGGTGCTGCGCGCCGGGGACCAATCGCTGCACCCTGGCTGGCTGGCCGGGCCTGGCGCGCGTGACTTCGACATCCTGGTCAGCTACTACGGCAAGACCGAGGGCCTTCACCGTGACACGGCCGACCTCTGGGAACACCGGCCCGGGCCCAAGTGGAGCTGCATCGGCGAACTGCTGGCCGCGCGGCCGGAACTGCTGGACCATTACGAGCACTTCTGGTTTCCCGACGACGACCTGGCCGCCGACACGCTGACCGTCAACCGGCTGTTTGCGCTGTTCCAGGGCTTTGGCCTGAAGCTGGCGCAGCCTGCATTGACCCGCGATTCCTACCGCAGCTGGCCACAGCTGCTGCAGCGTGAACACAGCGTCTTGCGGCGGGTGGCCTTTGTGGAAGTGATGGCCCCGCTGTTCACGCGCGAGAGCCTGCGGCAATGCCTGCCCAGTTTTGCCGAGAGCCGCAGCGGCTGGGGGCTGGACTGGGTCTGGCCGCAGGTGCTGGGCGGCCACCAGGACGGCCTGATCGGTGTCATCGACGCGGTGGCTGTCAAGCACACCCGCCCTGTGGGCGGCGAGCTCTACAAGAACAACCCCGAGCTGGACCCGCGCCGAGACTCAGCGGCACTGGTGGCGCGTTATGGCATTGGTGACCAGCGGGCGCTCAGCAAGTTTGTCTGCGTGGGTTGGGTGGCCGAACGCAGCCTTCCGCTGTGGGAACGTGCCTGGCTGCACCTCAAGGGCTGGAACGCCGTGCGGCGTGCACGGCGGCGCCTGCGCCAGGGCCGCGCTGTCTGAGACGCGTGGCAGACCGGCCTGCCCGCTGAGCAGCATCGACAATCACACCCGAGGAGACAACACACCATGAATCCGATCACCGCGCCCGTCCGCGCCTATCTGCTGGGCCTGCAGGACCGCATCATCCAGGCCCTGCAACAGGAAGATGGCAACACCTTCATCAGCGACGCCTGGCAAAAGGGCCCGGAGGAACGCCTCCAGGGTGATGGCATCTCTCGCCTGGTCGAGGAAGGCCAGGTCTTCGAGCGCGGTGGATGCAACTTCAGCCACGTGCGTGGTGCGGCGATGCCGCCGTCGGCCACCCAGCACCGGCCGGAACTGGCCGGCGCCCCCTTCGAGGCCATGGGGGTGTCGCTGGTGATCCACCCGCGCAACCCCTACGTGCCCACCGTGCACCTGAACGTGCGCATGTTTGCCGCGTTGCCCGAGGGCCGAGAGCCGGTGATGTGGTTTGGTGGTGGCATGGACCTCACGCCCTATTACGGTGTCGAGGAAGACGCGGTGCACTTCCACCGGGTGTGCCGCGACGCGCTGACCCCCTTTGGCAGCGAACTCCACCCGCGTTTCAAGCGCTGGTGCGACGAGTATTTCTTCCTGAAGCACCGCAACGAGCCGCGTGGCGTGGGCGGCATCTTCTTCGACGACTTCAGTGAGCTGGGTGTCGAGGGCAGCTTTGCGATGATGCGCGCCGTGGGTGACGCCTTCGTGCCCGCCTACCTGCCCATCGTGCAGCGCCGACGGGCCACGCCCTATGGCGAGCGCGAGCGCGAGTTCCAGGCCTACCGCCGCGGACGTTATGTCGAGTTCAACCTCGTCTGGGACCGTGGCACGCTGTTCGGCCTGCAAAGCGGCGGCCGCACGGAAAGCATCCTGATGAGCATGCCCCCGCGTGTCAGCTGGCGCTACGACTGGAAGCCCGAGGCCGGCACGCCCGAGGCACGCCTCTATACCGATTTCCTGCGCCCGCGCGAATGGGCTGACGAGCCCACAGCGGCTTGAAGCCAATTGCAGATGTCCACGGCACCGCGCATCGGCCTCTTTGGTGGAACGTTTGACCCACCGCACCTGGCGCATGTGGCGCTGGCGCGAGCGGCGATGTCGGCGCTTGCGCTCAGCCGCCTGCTGTGGATTCCCGCCGGGCAGCCCTGGCAGAAGACCCGCGTGATCACCGCCGCCGAGCACCGCGAAGCCATGGTCAACTTGGCCATCGGCAACGAACCGGGCTGGGCGCTGGAGCGCTGTGAACTGCAGCGCAGCGGGCCCAGCTACATGCTGGACACGGTGCAGACGCTGCAGCAGCGTGGCCCGGCCGAGGCCACCTGGTTTCTGGTCATCGGTGAAGACCAGTTGGCCGGGCTGCACACCTGGCACCGGTTTGAAGACCTGCTGCAGCGGGTGACACTCGCGGTGGCGGGCCGGCCTGGCCACTGGCCCGCGCTGGACCCGCGGGTTCAGGCGCTGGCGGCGCAGGCTGTGCCCCTGCCACCCATGCCCCACAGCGCCACCCAGGTGCGCGCCATGGCGTCGCGCGGCGAGGACATTTCCGGCTTGGTGCCGGCCCCCGTGGCGCGCTATATTGCCCAACACCGGCTGTATGCCGGTGGTTGACACCCTTTCCCCTCAGGAGGCGCACACCGCGCAACGCATGGACATCCGCAAACTGCAACGCGCCATCGTCGATGGTCTGGAAGACGTCAAGGCCCAGAACATCGTGGTCTTCAACACCGAGGCCCTGTCGCCGCTGTTTGAGCGGGTCATCATCGCCTCGGGCACCAGCAACCGCCAGACCAAAGCGCTGGCGGCCAGCGTGCGCGACGCGGTCAAGGCCATCGGTGAACCCGCGCCCCGCACTGAAGGCGAAGAAAACGGCGAGTGGATCATCGTGGACTGCGGTGCCGCGGTGGCGCACATCATGCAGCCCGCCATCCGCGATTACTACCACCTTGAAGAGATCTGGGGCGTGAAGCCCGTGCAGCTCAAGGCAGCGGTGGCCAAGGCTCGGGCCGGCTTGCCGAAGGCCGAGGAACCTGCGGCCAAGACACCGGCCAGGAAGGCGGCCGCGAAGAAGGCGGCCGGCACGGCGGCGGGCAAGAGCGCGGGCCGGACGGCTGCCAAGACGGCGGCCAAGGCCGCGCCGAAGCCGGCGTCGAAGACCGCTTCCAAGACCACCGCCGTCAAGACGGCGGCGGCCAAGCGGCCTGCCAGCAGGACGGCCACCGCGGCCCCTGCGAAGCCTGCCGCCAAGAAGGCTGCTCCTGCCAAGACGCCCACCAAGGCGCCCACCAAGGCGGCGGTCAAGACCACCGCCGTCAAGAAAGCCACACGCGCACCCGCCAAGGCGGCACCGGCCCCGGCGGCCGAGCAGCCCCGCGCACCGCGGCGCACGGCCAAGCGCACCCTGAGCTGACACGCCGGCGCCCACTGCCATGCGCCTGATCGTTGCCGCGGTGGGCCAGCGTCAGCCGGCCTGGGCCGAAGCCGCCTGGGACGACTTTGTCAAGCGCTTTCCGCCGGAATGCCGCCTGGAACTCAAGGTGCTGAAGGCCGAGCCCCGCAGCGGTGGCAAGACCGCCGAGCAGTGCAAGGCGGCGGAAGCCCAACGCGTTGAACTCAGCCTGCCCAAGGGTGTGCGCCGCGTGGTGCTGGACGAGCGTGGCACGCGGCTGACCACCGTCCAGCTGGCCGAGCGCCTGCGCTTCTGGATGGGCGACGGCCGGGATGTGGCCTTGCTGGTGGGTGGGCCCGATGGCCTGGACACAAGCCTCAAGGCCAGCGCCGACGAGAACTTCCGGCTCTCAGACCTCACGCTGCCGCACGCCATGGCGCGGGTGCTGCTGGTCGAGGCACTGTACCGGGCGTGGTCGCTGACGGCCGGGCACCCCTACCACCGCGAATAGGCCCGCGGCGCGCGATGGGCGAGCGCTCAGTGCCTGCTCGTCAACGGCTGGGGGCGCTGGCTGCGCTGGCCGCAGTGGCCGCGGTCCGCGCCCGCTGACGGGCTGCCTCCAGCTGGCCCAGCCAGGCGGTCCAATCCTGTGGCCCGCTGTCGAATCGCTTCTTCAGGTTACCCAGCACGGCACCCCAGACGCGGTCGAAGTAGGCATAGGCGCGGTCCCACTCGCCGCCATCACCCCAGCCCGTGTGGTGCAGCGTCACCCGGGTGGTCTGGCTGTCCACCGCGTGCAGCCGCACCACGACAAAGGTTCGCTGCGCCCGTGCCTCGGGCAGCGAAGGCGGGGCGTTCCAGTCGAAGCTCAGCATGCGCGGCGCCTGAAGCGCCAGGAAGCGGCTGTCGTCGGCGCCCTTGAGCCCGGGCGGCGCACCGGGGTCGAAGTGGATGTGAAACGCGCCTCCCACCCGGGCGTCCACCACGGCGTCGGGCGCAAAGAAGCTGACGATGCCGTCGCGGCTGGTCCAGGCCTGCCAGACCGCCGCCTGGGGGGCGGCCACCAGAACCTCCTTGTTCAGCGCCCGTTCCTGTGCGTGGGCGGGCAGTGTGCCGACCAAGGCCCAGGCCAGCAGGGCCAGGGTTGCCAGCCCTGACCGCTGCCAGGGTATGAAGGCTCTCCAAAATGCACTATACTGCATATCTTGCGCTCCTGACCTGCTGCGGCTTGCCCGCGGGATGTCGTGAGATTGTGCCCGCGACCCGATCAGGCAGAATCCCAAAACATGCAGTTTCATGCATTTGTCTACTTGGCCTCCCAGAGCCCGCGGCGTGCGCAGTTGCTGGGGCAGATCGGGGTGCAGCACCAGCTGCTGCTGCCCGACGCCGCTGAGGACGCCGAATCGCTGGAAGCCCTGGTGCCGGGTGAGGCGCCGGCCGACTATGTGCAGCGGGTCACCGCGGCCAAGCTGCGCGCTGCGGTGGCCCGGCTGCGTCAGCGCGGTCTGCCGCCCGCGCCCATCCTGTGTGCCGACACCACCGTGGCGCTCGGCCGGCGGGTGCTGGGTAAACCTGCTGATGCCGGTGAGGCCCAGCAGACGCTGCAGGCCTTGTCGGGCCGCAGCCACCGGGTGCTGACGGCCGTGGCCGTGGCCTCGGCCTCTGGGCGGCAGCGCTGGCAGGCCCTGTCGGTGTCGCGGGTGCGCCTGGCCCCCCTGCCGGCGTCTGTGGTGGACGCCTATGTCGCCAGTGGTGAACCGTTTGGCAAGGCAGGCGCCTACGCCATCCAGGGCGCGCTGGCCGGCTGGATCACGCAGATCCAGGGCAGCCACTCCGGCATCGTCGGGCTGCCCTTGCATGAGACTGCCGCGCTGCTGCGCCAGGCGCGTGTGCAGCAGGCCCTGGGCTGAGACCGATGAAGACCATCCCCATCCAGCCGCTGCCGGTGACGGACGATACCCAGGCCCAGCGCCAGCGGCGGCGCCAGGCACCCAAGGGCCGGCGAGTCGATGCCGACGCCCTGGCCACGGTGGTGGCGCTGCTGGGCGACACGCCAGGCCCGCGCCGGCGTGACCTGCTCATTGAGCACCTGCACACGCTGCAGGACCATGTCGGCCACCTGTCGGTGGCGCACCTGACCGCGCTGGCCGAGTGGATGCACCTGCCGCAGGCCGAGGTCTTCGAGGTTGCCAGCTTCTACCACCACTTCGACGTGGTCAAGGAGGGCCAGACCCCGCCACCGCCCTTGACCGTGCGCGTGTGCACCGGGCTGTCCTGCGAACTGGCCGGCGCTGACGCCTTGCTGAAGGCCTTGCCCGCCCGCCTGGGGCCCGGTGTGCGTGTGCTGCCGGCACCGTGTGTGGGCCGCTGCGAACAGGCGCCCGCGGCCGTGGTGCACCAGTACCCGGTGGCCGAGGCCACGCCCGAGCGTGTGCAGCAGGCGGTGGAGACTGCGCAGCGAACGCACCACCTCAGCGGCTACCGCGGGCTGGAGACCTACCGGGCCGATGGTGGCTACCAGCTGCTGCAGCGCTGCCTGAGCGGCGCCCTGGATGCCGACGCCGTGATCAGCCAGCTGGAAGACGCTGGCCTGCGCGGCCTGGGCGGCGCAGGCTTTCCCGCGGGGCGCAAGTGGCGCATCGTGCGTGCTGAACCTGCGCCGCGGCTGATGGCGGTGAACATCGACGAAGGGGAGCCCGGCACCTTCAAGGATCGTTGGGCCCTGGAGCACGACCCGCACCGCTTCATCGAGGGCTTGCTGGTGGCCGCCTGGGCGGTGGGCATCAGCCACTGCTATGTCTACCTGCGCGACGAATACCACGGTCTGCGCGGCCTGCTGACGGCTGAGCTCGCGACGCTGCGGGCCAACCCGCCCTGGCCGGGCATGCCGGCCATCGAACTGCGCCGCGGCGCCGGGGCCTACATCTGTGGTGAAGAGTCGGCCATGATCGAGAGCCTGGAAGGCAAGCGGGGCCTGCCCCGGCTGCGGCCACCCTACGTGGCCCAGGTGGGGCTGTTCGGGCGCCCCACGCTGGAACACAACGCCGAGACACTGTTCTGGGTACGCGACATCCTGGAGCGCGGCCCCGAGGCCTTTGCCGACCATGGCCGGCACGGCCGGCGCGGGTTGCGGGCGTTTTCGGTGTCGGGGCGGGTCAAGCAGCCGGGTGTCAAGCTGGCGCCAGCCGGCACCACCGTGCGCGAGCTGATCGACGAGTTCTGTGGCGGCATGCTGGACGGCCACACGTTCTACGCCTACCTGCCGGGCGGGGCCTCGGGCGGCATCCTGCCGGCCAGCCTGGGTGACGTGCCGCTGGACTTTGACACGCTGCAGGCCCATGGCTGCTTCATCGGTTCAGCCGCCGTGGTGGTGCTGTCTGACCACGATTCGGCCAAGGCCGCGGCCCTGAACGCCATGCGTTTCTTCCGCGACGAAAGCTGCGGGCAGTGCACACCCTGCCGCAGCGGCACGGCCAAGGCCGTGATGCTGATGGAGCAGGACGTCTGGGACACCGCCTTGCTGGCCGAACTCTCGCTGGTGATGCGTGAAGCCAGCATCTGCGGCCTGGGCCAGGCCGCGCCCAACCCGGTGGACTGTGTGGTGCGCTACTTCCCGCAGGAGCTGTTGCCATGAATGCCGTCACCCGTCGTTTGCAACGCCAGCAGGCGGCTGAGCCGGTCACCGTGCAGATCGACGGCCAGGTGCTGCAGGGCCGTGCCGACGAGACGCTGATCGAGATCGCCCAGCGCGCGGGCATCGACATTCCGCACCTGTGCTGGTCACCCGGCCTGGCGCCGGCCGGCAATTGCCGCGCCTGCGTGGTGGAAATCGACGGTGAACGCACGCTGGCGCCCGCCTGCTGCCGGCAGCCGAAGCCCGGCATGGTGGTTCACAGCGCGAACGAGCGTGCGCGGCGCGCCCAGCGGCTGGTGCTGGAGCTGCTGCAGACCGACATGCCCGGGGCCGCGGGCCCGGCGGCTGCCGATGCCACGGGCGTGGACACGACCACCACAGCCGCCAGCCCGCCGCCCACCGCTGACGCCACACCGCATGAGCTCGACCATTGGTCGCGCGCGCTCGGGGTAGGGCCGTCCCGTTTCCCGAGGCGCGCGTCATCCCCGGCCCCGGGCACTGCCGATGCTCACGCTCACGGCGCTTCCCACGTGGCTGCCCACGGCGCCACACCGCCACCGGCTGACCGTTCACACCCGGCCATCGCCGTGCACCTGGACGCCTGCATCCAGTGCACCCGCTGCGTGCGGGCCTGCCGCGACGAGCAGGTCAACGACGTCATCGGCCTGGCTTTCCGCGGCGAACAGGCACGCATCGTTTTCGACATGGACGACGCACTCGGCCATTCCACCTGTGTGGCCTGCGGCGAGTGTGTGCAGGCCTGCCCCACGGGCGCCTTGCGGCCGGCCGCCCCGGCTGCTGCCCAGACGGCTGACCGCCAGGTCGATTCGGTCTGCCCCTACTGTGGTGTCGGCTGCCAGCTCACCTACCACGTCAAGGACAACCGCATCCTGCGCGTCGAAGGGCGCGATGGGCCTGCCAACCATGGCCGCCTGTGTGTCAAGGGCCGCTACGGCTTTGACTATGCGCATCACCCACAGCGTTTGACCACGCCGCTGATCCGGCGCGCCGATGCGCCGACAAAGGCCGCCATCGCCAGCGGAGGCTTCGTGATGGACCCTTCGCGCCAGGCCGAGGTCTTCCGTGAAGCCACCTGGGACGAAGCCCTGGCGCTGGCCGGCGGCCGCCTGCGCGAACTGCGCGACACCCATGGCCCGCAATCGCTGGCCGGCTTCGGTTCGGCCAAGGGCAGCAACGAAGAGGCCTACCTGTTCCAGAAGCTGGTACGCACGGGTTTTGGCAGCCACAACGTGGACCACTGCACCCGCCTGTGCCACGCGTCGTCGGTGGCGGCCTTGCTGGAGGGCATCGGCTCAGGCGCGGTCAGCAACCCGGTGATGGACGTTACGCAGGCCGACGTGATCCTGGTCATCGGCGCCAACCCGACGGTCAACCACCCGGTGGCCGCCAGCTGGATCAAGAACGCCCAGGAACGCGGCAGCCGGCTCATCGTCTGCGACCCGCGGCGCTCTGACCTTGCCCGCCGGGCCGACCTGCACCTGGCCTTCCGGCCCGACACCGACGTGGCCATGCTCAACGCGATGATGCACGTCATCGTGGCCGAAGGCTGGGTGGATGAGGCCTTTGTGCGCGAACGCACCGAGGGGTTCGAGGCGCTGAAGGCTAACGTCGCCGCCTATGATCCGGAACACATGGCGGCGGTGTGTGGTGTGCCGGCGGAGCAGCTGCGCGAAGCCGCGCGCCTGTACGCCCGCAGCAAGGGCTCGATGATCCTGTGGGGCATGGGCATCAGCCAGCACGTGCACGGCACCGACAACGCCCGCTGCCTGATCGCGCTGGCGCTGATGACCGGGCAGATCGGCCGGCCGGGCACAGGCCTGCACCCCTTGCGCGGGCAGAACAACGTGCAGGGTGCGTCTGACGCGGGACTGATCCCGATGATGCTGCCCGACTACCAGCACGTCAGCCGCCCGGAAGTGCGCCAGCGCTTCGAAGCCGCCTGGCAGTTGCCCGCCGGCAGCCTGAGCGCACAGCCCGGGCTGACGGTGGTGGAGGTCATGCACGCCGCGCAGCGCGGTGACGTCAAGGGCCTGTACGTGATGGGCGAAAACCCGGCGATGTCAGACCCTGATGTCAACCACGCCCGCCAGGCATTGGCCGCGCTGGAGCACCTGGTGGTGCAGGACATCTTCCTGACGGAAACCGCTTACCTGGCCGACGTGGTGCTGCCCGCCAGCGCCTTCCCCGAGAAGACCGGCAGCTTCACCAACACCGACCGCCTGGTGCAGCTGGGCCAGCAGGCGCTGGAGCCCCCCGGCCAGGCCCGGCAGGACCTCTGGATCATCCAGGACATGGCGCGCCAGCTGGGCCTTCCCTGGCGCTACCGAGACGTGGGTGACGTGTTTGACGAGATGCGCCAGACCATGCCCAGCATCGCGGGCATGAGCTGGTCCCGCCTGCAGCGTGAACACGCCATCACCTACCCCTGCACCGACGAACACGACCCGGGTCAGCCGGTGGTCTTCACCGACCATTTCCCTCGCGAGGGTGGCAGGGCGCGGTTTGTGCCGGCCGACATCATCCCGGCGGCCGAGCGGCCCGACGAGCACTACCCCCTGGTGCTGATCACCGGGCGGCAGCTGGAACACTGGCACACCGGCAGCATGACGCGCCGCGCCACCGTGCTGGACGCGTTGGAGCCCGACCCCACGGCCCAGATGCACCCGCTGGACCTGCAGGCCCTGGGCATCACCCCGGGTGCATTGATGACGGTGGCGTCGCGCCGCGGGGCGGTGACGCTGTATGCGCGGGCCGACGACAGCACACCCCGTGGCGCGGTGTTTCTGGCCTTTGCCTACTACGAGGCCGCCGCCAACCGGCTGACCAACCCGGCGCTGGACCCGGTGGCCAAGATCCCGGAGTTCAAGTACTGCGCGGTGCGGGTGACGCCGGGGGGTGAGGCGCCGGTACAGGGCAGTTACGGCGGTGGCCAGGGCTTCAGGCAGGCTGTCGGGGCCGTGCCGGCAGAGTGACCGGCCGGCCCATGCCTTGGCGCTTCGTCGGTCAGGTCGAGTGCCGCACCCAGGGCTCAGCGCGCGTAGTGCAGCCCTGGCTGCCACGCCGCCTCCATCTTCTGCCGCAGTGATGCTGGCACGCGAGCATCCTGCCGCGCATCCAGCAGCGTCTGCTGCATGGCCTGCGCGATGCGTTCCAGCACCCGGGCGGGCTGACTGACGCCGCAGATGCGCCGTCCGAAGTCGTGAAGCTCGTCGACGGTGGGATAGGCCTTGCTGCCATGCTTGCCGGCGAACAGCATCAGCGCGAGCGTCTTGTCCTCGAGCTCAGGCCCACCCTGATAACGCGTGTAGCGGTAGACGGAGGTCGTCACGACGTCGAACAGCGGCGCCAGCCACGCCTGGGTTTCGCCGCGCTAGAGCACGCCGAAGTTCTTCAGGTGCGCGTCGCCGTTGCGCACCATGATGCACAAGGCCACCTGCTCAAAGAAACGATGCAGGTTGCTGCTGTGAAGCTGCAGTTGCCGCAGCAACTCGGCCACACGTTGATAGCTGCCCTGGTATTTGCGGTCAGACAAGACGTCGCGCACCCGCAGTCCCGCCAGTGCGGCGATGTCCTCGAAGCCCAGGCGCTCAAGGCGGCCGTCGTCGTACGTGACGACATCGAAGCGCTCCAGGATCAGCATCTGCCCGTCATCGGAGAGCGAGAACTCGGGCACCTGGATGCCCGCTTGTCGGGCTGCGGACAAGCAGAGGAACTCGTTGGCCGCCAGTGCCGGGTAGGACGGACTGGCCGCCTTGACGATGAGCGAGGGCACCGGCACCGTGGCTCGGCTGGGCACCATGATCTTGGGCTGCATCCCCGCGATGCCAGCGCCGGTGCTCAGGTAGGCGGCCACGAGCTCGCCGAACACCTCGGGGGTGTACGGCGTCCTGAGCAGCTCTGACTGGCTGATGACCGCAGGGGCGGCCACGTCTTCTCAGGGAGCATCGTCATCGTCCTGGAAGCGGCGAGAGACTTCCTCCGCCGTTGGCAGCCCGACCCGCTCCAGCCGGATGGCCAGGCCCATCGCGCCCAGTACCGCCATCAGCGATGAGACCGTGGTGTCCTCGCCGGCTTCGAGCCGGTAGACGACCTCCCGGACCTTTCCCGCCTTCTCGGCCAGGGCGGACTTGCTCAGGCCGAGCGCCTGGCGGTGCTCGCTCAGTGCATGCCCGAGTTCGTCAGGAAGCCGGATTTTGTCAGTCATGGCGTGCAATCGTAGGAGAATTGCACTGAAATGCAAGTTAAAGCTTGCAGATTTGGTGAAGCATACGCGTTCAAGTCTGCATAAAAAAACCGCACCCGTGGTGCGGGTGCGGTTTTTGGCAAGCCTTGGCGAGAACCGCCAGGGCCAGGGCAGGGGGTCTTCCGTTCAGGCCGTGGCCGCCAGCCGTGCCTGGATCTTGGCCTTGGTGGCCGGCATCTCGGCCGGCAGGTGGTGGGCCAGTTGTGCAAACAGCTCGTCGTGCAGCGTCAGTTCCTGGGCCCAGGCGGCCTTGTCGATGCTGGTCACGCTGGCGAACTGCTCGGCCGTGAAGGCCAAGCCGTCCCAGCGCAGGTCAGCGTACTGCGGGCTCACGCCAAAGGCGTTCTCCACCCCCCCGGCCTGGCCCTCGATACGGCCCAGCATCCATTCCAGCACGCGCATGTTGTCGCCATAACCCGGCCAGACAAACTTGCCGTCGGCACCCTTGCGGAACCAGTTGACGCAGAAGATGCGCGGCAGGGCCACGCCGGCCTTCTGCAGCGTGGCGCCCAGCGTCAGCCAGTGCTGGAAGTAGTCCGACATGTTGTAGCCCATGAAGGGCAGCATGGCAAACGGGTCACGGCGAACCACGCCCTGCTGGCCCGCGGCGGCGGCGGTGGTTTCGCTGCCCATGGTGGCGGCCATGTACACACCTTCCACCCAGTCACGCGCTTCGGTGACCAGCGGCACGGTGGTCGAGCGGCGGCCACCAACGATGAAGGCGTCGATGACCACGCCACTCGGGTCGTCGGCGGCGGCGTCCAGCACGGGGTTGTGCCGGGCAGAGACCGTGAAGCGGGCGTTCGGGTGGGCCGCCTTGGCGCCCGTGTCCTTGGCGATCTGGGGTGTCCAGTCCTTGCCTTGCCAGTCGATCAGGTGCGCCGGGGCGGCGTCGGTCATGCCTTCCCACCACACATCGCCGTCATCGGTCAGCGCGACGTTCGTGAAGATCACGTCGCGCTGGAGCGAATCCATGCAGTTGGGGTTGGTCTTGTGGTTGGTGCCGGGGGCCACGCCGAAATAGCCCGCTTCCGGGTTGATGGCGCGCAGGCGGCCATCGGGGCCGGGCTTGATCCAGGCGATGTCGTCACCGATGGTGGTGACTTTCCAGCCCGCGTAAGCCGATTGCGGCGGCACCAGCATCGCAAAGTTGGTCTTGCCGCAGGCGCTGGGGAACGCGGCGGCGACGTGGTACTTCTTGCCGGCCGGGGAGGTGACACCCAGGATCAGCATGTGCTCGGCCAGCCAGCCTTGGTCGCGGCCCATGGTGGAGGCGATGCGCAGCGCGAAGCACTTCTTGCCCAGCAGCGCGTTGCCGCCGTAGCCTGAGCCGTAGCTCCAGATCTCGCGGGTCTCGGGGTAGTGGACGATGTACTTGGTCTTGTTGCAGGGCCAGGCGACGTCCTTCTGGCCGGGCATCAGCGGCGCGCCAACGGTGTGCACGCAGGGCACAAACTCGCCGTTGTCGCCCAGCACGTCCAGCGCGCCCTTGCCCATGCGCGTCATGATGCGCATGTTGACGGCCACGTAGGGGCTGTCGGAGAGCTCCACGCCGATGTGGGCGATGGGCGAACCCAGCGGGCCCATGGAAAACGGCACCACGTACATCGTGCGGCCGGCCATGCAGCCACGGAACAGGGCGTTGTCGCCCGTCTGCAGCAGCTGGCGCATTTCGGCCGGGGCCATCCAGTTGTTGGTCGGGCCAGCATCTTCAGCCTGCTCGCTGCAGATGAAGGTGCGGTCTTCGACGCGGGCGACATCGGAAGGGTCCGACAGGGCCAGGTAGCTGTTCGGGCGCAGCTCGGGGTTGAGCTTCTTCATCGTCCCGCCGGCCACCAGCTGGGCGCACAGGCGGTTGTATTCCTCTTCGCTGCCGTCACACCAGACGATCTGGTCCGGGGCGGTCAGTGCCGCCACCTCGGCCACCCAGGCCAGCAGGCGGGCGTGTTTTACAGAGGTGGGCGCGTTGACATTCACGCCTTGCATGACAGGGTGGTTCATCCAGAGACCTCGGGAACGTTGAAGTTAAAAAGCGGTTTCTGGCGAACACCGGGTGGGCCCCGAGGTTCGCCAGAAACGCCTTTTGAAGACCGCCGCTGCCGCGGTCCCCGAAGGGTCAGCGGCGCCCAAAAAGCCAGGAGTGGGCGATTCTGCGGCGCCCGTAATCGCTTCGTAACTTGCGATCACGGGGATAGTCATGCAACTTATGCATGATTTCATAACCTTACGCGGGCGTCGCTGACACGAAGGCCGTTTCTGAAAGCGGGCTGACGGCGAGCAGGTGTCGGCGGGTCCGTCCCACGCAGCCCCGCCCACGCCACCCGCGGCAGCTAGACTGCCCCAATGGCCAGCCAAGACATCCTCATCAACTGGGCCCCGCAAGAGACGCGGGTGGCGATCGTCGAAAACGGTGCGGTGCAGGAACTGCACATCGAACGCACCCTGGAACGGGGGCTGGTGGGCAACATCTACCTGGGCAAGGTCACGCGCGTGCTGCCGGGCATGCAGAGTGCCTTCATCGACATCGGCCTGGAACGCGCAGCCTTCCTGCATGTGGCCGACCTGCACACCAGCTCGGGCTTCGGATCACGGCGGGCTGACGATGCGCCGCCGCTGCCCATCGAGCGGCAGGTCTTTGAGGGCCAGACGCTGACGGTGCAGGTCATCAAGGACCCGATCGGCACCAAGGGCGCGCGCCTGTCCACGCAGGTGAGCATCGCGGGGCGCATGCTGGTCTTCCTGCCGCAGGACAACCACATCGGCATTTCGCAGAAGATCGGTTCGCCCGAGCTGCGGGAACAGTTGCGCAGCCGCATGCAGGCGCTGGTGGGCAAGCCGGAAGACGGCGGGGGTGGCGGCTTCATCCTGCGCACCAATGCCGAGGAGGCCAGCGACACCGAACTGGCTGATGACATCGCCTACCAGCGCAAGGCCTGGTCGCTGGTGCGTGAGCGGGCACAGACACAGCCCGCCGGCACCTTGCTGCACCAGGACCTGAGCCTGGCCGAGCGGGTGCTGCGTGACCTGGCCAACGAACAGACCCACAGCATCCGCATCGACAGCCGCCTGCAGTTCGAGGCGCTGCAGGCCTTCGGCCGCACCTACATGCCGGCCACGGTGGCCAAGCTGGAACACTACCGGGGCGAGCGACCCATCTTCGACCTCTTCGGCATTGAAGAGGAGGTGGCCAAGGCACTGGCGCGGCGTGTGGAACTCAAGAGCGGCGGCTACCTGATCTTCGACCAGACCGAGGCCCTGACGACGGTGGACGTGAACACCGGCGGCTTTGTGGGCGCGCGTAACTTCGACGACACCATCTTCAAGACCAACCTCGAAGCCGCCGGCGCCATTGCGCGCCAGCTGCGCCTGCGCAACCTGGGTGGCATCGTCATCGTCGACTTCATCGACATGAACCGGGAAGAGCACCAGCAGGCCGTGCTGTCGGAGTTCCGCAAGCAGCTGGCGCGGGACCGCACCAAGACCACCGTCAGCGGCTTTTCACAGCTGGGCCTGGTCGAGATGACGCGCAAGCGCACCCGCGAAAGCCTCAACCACATGCTCTGTGAGCCGTGCCCCACCTGCGAAGGCCGCGGCCAGATCAAGACCGCGCGCAGCGTGTGTTACGACATCCTGCGCGAGATCCTGCGCGAAGCCCGGCAGTTCTCGCCCAAGGAATTCCGCGTCATTGCCAGCCCGGCGGTGGTGGAGATGCTGCTCGACGAGGAAAGTGTGCACCTGGCTGGCCTGAGCGAATTCATCGGCAAGCCGATCAGCCTGAGTGCCGAGGCCGGGATGAACCCTGAGCGGTATGACATCGTGTTGATGTAGCGGTTCACGGGGTCTCAACCCGGACCCGTTGCCACCCTCAAGCGCGCCGAGGTGCAGCAGGGCAGCAACCCCGTTGCGACTGAACATACTGGCGCTGCACCCGATGCGGTGTTCGCGCGGAGAGATGGACTGATCAATGGAAAATTGACTTTCTGCAAGGAAAGTCGTATTTTCTCCTCGTGCCCGCTCCCTCCCAAACCCAAAGCCACCTCCGGCATCCGCTGACGGCGCTGCTCGGCAGCGTGGGCCACGTGCGTGTCTTGCGCGCCCTGACATCGGACAGGGCCCCGCAATCGGCGCCGCAACTGGCGGCGGCGGCTGGGCTCACGCCGCAAGGTACGCGCGGCGTGCTGGACGTGCTGGCCCGTCAGCGGCTGGTCAAGGTCCACGGTTCGGGACGGACGCAGCTCTACGAACTTAATGCAGCTCATCCGCTCGCGTCGTCGCTGGCGGCACTGTTCCACGACGAGCAAGGTCGATGGGATGCGCTCATGAGTTCGATCCGTGATGTGCTCGATCGCCATGGCGCCGTGAGCGCCGCATGGCTCTACGGCAGCGTGGCGCGTGGCGATGATGCGCTTGGCAGCGACGTGGACATCGCGCTCGTCGTCAGGTCGCAGCCGGTGGCCGACCAGGTTCGCGAGGCGCTCATGCCTCTGGAAGACGCCCAGCAGATCAGCATCTCGCTGACGGCGCTGACGGCCGAGGACTTGGCGGCGCTGCCTGACGACGATCCCTGGTGGGTCAACGTCGTGCGCGAGGGTCGCGTGCTCAAGGGTGCCGCGCCGGATCAGGCCCGGCGGCGCTTTGCCAGGGCAGCCGCATGACGGGCAAGGGCCCCCGCAAGGCGGTGGACGGCGGCCATGCGCCGGCCCGGTTGTTGCAGGCTCGCGAGTTCCACGAGTCTGCGCGCAGCCTGGTCACGCTCGCGCAGAGCAAGAGCTACAACCCAGCCGTCACGCTGATGGTGACTGCAGCGATTGCCTACAGCGATGCGGTCACCGCCAAGGCCCGAGGCATCGTCAACCAGCAAGACCACCAGGGGGCGCCGCGCCTGTTGCGCGAAGTCCTGGGCAACCGCCTGCTCATGGAGCTGGACGACTTCGCCGCTTGGGCAGAAGGTCATGCTTGACATCTGCTAGGTCAATGCATGGCCTGTCGAAAGCCTCATCGCTGCCACCGCAGCTTGAACGATGCACCCCCGCCACCCGCCTCACCGCAACTGACGGTCCAGCCATGCGCGGCGGCGATGTCATGAACCAGGGCAAGCCCCAGCCCTGAGCCCGGCCTGGCCTGCCCCGGCAAACGCCAGAAGCGTTCGAAGACCTGGGCGCGGTACTGAACGGGTACGCCGGGTCCTTGGTCGTCCACACTCAGGCCCTCGGCGCTGACCGTGACCCGCACTTCCGAGCCTGACGGCGAGAAGTCGAGTGCGTTCTCGACCAGGTTCTTCACCAGCACATACAGCGCCCCGGCATCGGCGTCGATCTGGAGAACGTCGGGCGGCTCCTGCAGATGCAGTGTGATGTCGCCACGGTCTGCCTTGAAGGCCAGCTGCGCCAGCACCGCGCGCGCCACGTCTGCCGGGTGCACGGCTGCTTGGCGCATGGCCTGCGGATCCGCCACCTGGGCCAGTTGCAGCAGCTGCTGCACTTGACGCCCCATGGCGTCGAGGTCACTGAGCAGGTGCTGGTGATCGATGGGGCTGTCGAACCCTGCCTCGACGCGGGCACGCGCCAGTGCCAGGGGTGTCTTGAGTTCATGCGCTGCATTGGCGATGAAGCGCTCCTGTTCCTGGAATGATTGCTCCAGTCGCTGCAGCACAGCGTTAAACGTCTGAACCAGGGGTCGGATCTCGGCGGGCAAGCCCTCTTCAGGCAGCCGTGCCGCGAGGTTGCGCCCGCCCACGTGGCGGGCTGCCGCTTCAGCGGCCCGTATCGGCCGGAGCACCGAGCGCACGGCCAGCGCTCCGGCCAGCGCGAAGATCAGTGCAGACAGCGTGCCCAGCAGCGCGACTGTTTCGGTGATGGCAGGCGTCAGGGCCTCCCGTGCCAGCAGCTCGAAGCGGTCGCTGCGGGCGAGCTGCAGGACGTAGGCACGCCCATGCACGTCGCGCTGCCAGGCGCCGACAAAGAAGTCGCGCCCGTCGAACGGCACCACGCCGAAGAAGCCAGGTTGTTGGTTGACACCTTTGCCCGGCAGCAGAGAACGGCGGTCTTCCTCGCTGCTGGCGACCACGCTGCCGGAGGCGTCCAGCACGCGGAACTTGAGATTGGCAAAGAAGTCGTCGAAGCCTACCGCGTCTTCGGGTTGAAGTTTGACGCCGACGACGCGCCGCTGGGCATCCAGCACGAAGGCGTCGAAGATGTCTTCAGTCTGCCCTTCCATGCTCATGCGCGTCACCAGGTGGCCGAATCGCTCGGCGAGGAGCGCCTGAACGCCCACCACCAGGAGGGCAGTGGAGGCAAACGCCAGCGCGAAGCCCAGTGCCAGACGCAGCGCCAGACTGGGCGCATGGGCGCGCGCCCGCGGTGACCGCTCACGGGCCTCGGACACTGCGCTCTCCGGTGTCGTCAGCCGGACCTTCGAGCCGGTAGCCGACGCCCTTGGCGTTGACCAGGCGCACTGGTGTGCCCAGCACATCCATCTTCCGGCGCAGCCGGTGCAGGGCGACGTCCAAGGCATTGGGCGTCACCGGCTCGGTCAGGCCCCAGGCCGCGGCTTCGAGTGCGCCACGGCGCACCACGCGGCCCTCGGCGCGAACCAGTGCCAGCATGAGCTGCAGCTCACTGGGCGCGAGGTTCACGCTCGAGCGCCCGTGGCTCAGCCGCGCACCCATGGGATCGACGCCCAGCCCCGCCCAGTGCGGCGCGCTGGACACCCAGGCGCTCTGGCGACGCAGCAAGGCGCGCACCCTGGCCACCAGCTCATCGCGCTCGAAAGGCTTGGCCAGGTAGTCATCGGCGCCAGCCTCCAGGCCATCGACACGGTCGTGCAAGGCATCCCGAGCCGTCAGCAGCAGGCAGGGCACCAACACCTGCCGGGTACGCAGGCGCTGAAGCCAGGGCAGTGCATCGCCGTCCGGCAGCCCGCGGTCAAGCACCAGGGCGGCGTACCGCACCTGGGCCAGGCAGGCTTCAGCCTCGCTGACGCGCCCAACGGCATCGGCAGCGATGCCGGCGCGGTGCAGTTCGCGCACCACCAGTTCGCGCATGTCCACATGGTCTTCGACCAGAAGGATGCGATTCATGGACGTCAGACTAACGCAGTCAGGGAGACTGTCGCCATCATGCGCGAGCCCAGGGCAGGCGCTAGAAGCGGTAGCCCACACGGGCTGTCACGGTGGTGGCGCGGTAGCGCGCCTCGACAGGGGCTCCCCCGCCCGTTCTGGCCAGGCGAATGCGCCCGGCATCGGCGTATGACACCCCGAGGTCTGCTGTCCAGGGGCCGCCGTAGTCCCAGCGCAGGCCGGCCATCAACTGGCGCGCACTGCCGGAGCCGGAGAACTCACGTGCGACCCCACCGGTTGAGAGGTCGGCGTCAACTTCCTGGGCACGGCCAATGCCCAGGCCGACGTAGGGTCGCACGCTGGCCGGGCCCAGCTTCACGGCCGCAAAGTCATGCATCAGGTTGACAGTGAGGAACAGCGAGGCCCAGTCTGCGTCGCCAGGTCGGGCGTCGAAACCGGGGCTGCTGACCTCGCGAACGGGGTGGTTGCGGTACATCACCGCCGCCTCGATGCGCCAGTCCGGCCCGAGTTGGCGCCCGATGGCGCCGCCATAGGAAGCGCCCGGGCGTGTCGACAGACGTCCGCCGGCGAAGCTGGGGTCGGCCGCGCGGGACACGCCGGCATCCAGCGTCAGGTACCAGGGGCGGTCCTGTGCAATTGCGGTGCTGCTGCACAGGGCGCAAGCCAGGGCCAATGCTGAAAGGCGAGGAACGGCATGAACGGACATCGAGATCTCCAGGTGGGTGGCTGCGACTGCCCCGTGGCTGGGGGCTGTCGGCGATCAACCGCTGTTGCGGCGCTGAGGTGCAGCGCTGCGGCGTGCGCCACGGTGCTGAACACCTGAGCTGCCATCGTCCGCGTTCTCGACTTACGGGCGACTTTCCAGACAGACTGATTGCCCTTGCAGCCCCTTTCAGGGCCGCTCGAACCCGCCTTCGATCCAGCGCTGTGCGCTGCTGGCGGTGAGCTTGAAGTCGCCTGCCACCTTGACTTCGGCCACCTGGCGGCGCTGCTCGTCGTGGGCCGACAGCATGGCGTAGGGGTCGTCCTCGTCGGGGACGATGTCCAGCTTGACGGCGTAGCACACACCATCCACGTAGACGTCCACGCGCTTGTGCAGCGTGGCCTGCAGGTGCTGCTCGTGCCGGCGCACCACCTCATGGGCGGTCTTCACCAGCGTGTTGAACGCGTTCTTGTCCA
>JAJTDE010000347.1 GCA_021298085.1 Rubrivivax sp. | reverse complement strand
GGAAACGCTGATCAATTCACCAAGACAGGCACGCAGCTTGCATGCCTGAACGTACCGCGACAGCCCTTCGAACGACCATGTGCCAACGCAGTTTTGCCAGCGCCGAGTTCGCTCTGAAGAAGAAGCGAACTCGCCGCGAGAAGTTTCTTGCTGACATGGAGCGGGTAGTGCCATGGGCTCGTCTGGTTGCGGTGATCGAGCCGCTTTACCCGACTGCTGGACGTGTTGGCCGCCAGCCGATGGGTGTACCGAAGATGCTGCGCATGTACCTGTTGCAGCAGTGGTATGGCTTGGCCGATGAGGCGCTTGAAGATGCGATCTACGACAGTCAGGCCCTGCGCGATTTCGTCGGTATAGACCTGTCGCGCGAGTCGGTGCCTGATGCCACGACGCTGCTGAAGTTTCGTCGCTTGCTGGTCACTAACGACCTGACCAAGGAGCTGTTCGAAGAGATCAACGCCCACCTCGCCCAGCAGGGTTTGCTGATGCGTGCTGGAACCATCGTGGATGCCACCATCATCGCCGCGCCAAGCTCGACGAAGAACGCCAGCGGTGAGCGTGATCCCGAGATGCACCAGGCGAAGAAGGGCAATCAGTGGCACCACGGCATGAAGGCCCACATCGGCGTAGACGCCGAGTCGGGCATCGTCCACTCGCTGGTGAGCACCGCGGCGAACGTCAATGACGTGACCCAGGCTGGCGCGCTGCTTCACGGTGATGAAGACAACGCTTTTGGCGATGCCGGCTACCGCGGCGTAGACAAGCGCGAGGAAGCCGAAGGCCCGCAGTGGCACATCGCCATGCAGCCGGGCAAGCGCAACCAACTCAGTGACAGCGCGCTGGGCCAGATGCTGGAGAAGGTCGAGAAGATCAAGGCGAGCATCCGCGCCAAGGTCGAGCACCCGTTCCACGTGATCAAGAACCTGTTCCGCCACCGGAAGACGCGCTACCGCGGCCTGGCCAAGAACCACGCGCAGCTCTTCAGCCTGTTCGGGCTGGCCAATCTGGTGATTACCAAGAGGCGGTTGCTGGCAGTTCATGGCGGAGGTGCGTCTTGAATGCAAGTGAAGACCCTGAAACGGGTCAAACGAAGGCTCCGAAGGAAAGTCACTGAGTTCGAGAAATCTGGGACCGCGTTGATCAAACGTTCGAAGTGGCTTGCGAAAAGTGCGAGTTGTTCAGCGAATCCCTAAGGTTACGTATCTATGTGGTGCGACATTGGTCGCTGCGGCGTGATGGAAGGGATGGACGTTGGCGCTCAATAACGACCGGATCGATGACGCCGTCCTGGCGTTGTTGCTTTTGGGGCTTCACGAGGGTGATCGTGCCTGGAAGTCCTTCGACTGGGAAGCTTTGGGCCGGCTGCATGCCAAGGGCCTCACTTCCGATCCCGTTGGCCGATCCAAGTCGGTAGCCTTTACGGCCGAAGGCAAAGCCAAGGCCGAATCTCTGCTGCAGTCCCTGTTCGGGCGCGCCACCGAGCCCCGATAGATCTGGTGTCTGATCTGGTGGGCGTGGGTCAGATGAGTATCCGCTCGATCTCATCGAGCGACACATCGTCCTGGCGCCGGTCATAGAGCCCGGTGGTTCGGGCGCTCTCGTGGTTGGCCATGCGCTGGGCAATCTCTAGCTTGCCGCCGTTGCGCAGGTACTCGGTGATGCCGGTTGCCCTAAAACTGTGGCATCCGATCTTGGTTCGGATGCCTGCGGCTTCGGCACGGCGGCCGATCATCCTAAAAACATCTGCCTGGCCCATCGGCTCGCCCGAGAGTTTTCCGGCTCTGCCCTTGGCCGTCTGGAACAGCCAGGCCGAGCCCTTCAATTCGCTCGCCTGCAGGTAGGCCTCCAGCCAGGCTTCGAGGTTATGGTGGCAGGGCATTTCATGCTCCTTGCCACCCTTTTCGTGCAGTCGCACCCACAGCCGCCGACCCTGGACGTAAACGTCCTCGGCGCGCATCTGGATGGCCGCGCCGACGCGCGCAAAGGTGTAGACCATCAGACCAATGAGGGCCTTGTCGCGCAGGCCGACGACAGTGCTGGTGTCGATCGTGTCGAGCAGGGTTCTGGCTTCTTCGGCCGTGAGCACGGGCGTCTTGCCCTTCTTGACCGAGTGTTTCGGCCCGCGGACGGAGCCGGCGGGGTTGGTCGGCATGACCTGGCCGACGACGAGCCAGTCGAAGAGCATGCGCAGCGCCGCCAGGCGCTGCTTGATCGAGGGCGCGGCCATCTGGCGTGACTCGACGTAGGCGGCGACATGCATCGGGCGCACGTTGCGTATGTCGGTGACGCCCTGGGCCTGGCACCAGTCGGAGAACTCGCTGACCGCGTGCGCGTAGGCCCTGCGCGTGTGCGGGTTGCGGATCGTGACCGCAAAGAACTCCAGCGTCCTTGTTGCCGCTGCCTCGGTGTGCGCGAAGAGTGCCGGCACCGCTGTCGGTGCGCTTTGGAGCGCCCGGACGACGTTTGCCGGTCCGTTGGACGTTGGATCGAGGACGTCACTCATTCACGCATGATAACGTCCTTTATCATGCATATAAATACAAGCAAGGCGAGGAGCTGCCGTCCTCGCATCGCCTCAGTCCGCGATGGCTGATCGAGCTGCCTGGATAGCAGGCCTGGAACTCATCTGTAACCACCCGCGCTGCCGTTTGCCCAAGACTGAAGTCGCT
>JAJTDE010000082.1 GCA_021298085.1 Rubrivivax sp. | reverse complement strand
GTGCCCGCGGCCACCGCGCTGTCCAGCTGCGCGGCCAGGAACACGTGGGCTGGCTGGCGGTGCAGCACCAGCGACGCGCCGGCCGTGCTGCGCACATGGCCGATGGCGGCCCGCAGCCGCGCCAGGCGCTCGGCCTGGTCGGCCCAGACAAAGCTCAGCAGGTGTCGGGCATGTGCCTCGGCCAGCGCGGGTGAGGCGCCTTGTGGACCCACGGCCGGACTCAGCGGCAGGGGGTTCAGGTCACAGCCACGGCGCTGATCGATGGCCAGCGGGCGTTGGCGGACATCGGCCGGCAGCAGCGGCCCCTGCCACTCGCTGCGCAGGGTGAGCGGGGCCGACTCAGCGCCCCAGCGCCAGTTGCCAAAATCATGGCACCAGGCGTCGGGCAACAGGTTCAGGCCCGCCGACGAACCCAGCTCCAGCAGGTGCAGCCGGTGCTGTGGATGGGCACTCTGCAGCAGCAGCAGCCCCGGCAGCAGCATGGCGCTGCGCGCCACCTCGTTGGTCTGCGGGGCGCTGCGCAGCATCTGTTGCAGCAGCGGCTGCTGCTCGCGCCAGGCCTGGGCAAAACACGCGTGGTAGCGCTCGCCGCTGGCTGCGGGGGTGTCGGGCGGCTGGGTGCTCGGCCACAGGCTGCACCAGGGTTGCAGACCCTGCAGTGCCAGGCGGTGCAGGGCTGCTGCCCAGCGCAGGGGCACAGCGCCCGCCAGCGGCTCGGGCTCCAGCGCGCTGAGCACCGCCATCGCCTCCTGGGCTTCCGGCCGGTCCTCGCACTCCAGCCAGCTGATGCTCAGGGCCATCAGGCGTGCGGTGAACGGAGAGCTCTGCCGGCACCAGCGCTGCTGCTGCAGGAAGGCGGCGAGCAGCCGCTCCTGGGGGCTGGTGTCAACGTCGGCGAGGCTCATGTCATGCATTGTGTGAGCGCTTGCCTTCCCAGCGCCTGCCGTCAGGCATCGCTGCTGGGGGCCATCTGAGGCGCCAGCGCCAGCGTCACAATGCCGGCATGCAGATCGCCAGCGTCAACCGGGCCACCACCGCGTTCCTGCAGATGGGCGGCCGTCGGGTGGCTACCGCCATCGCCAAGCGGCCGGTGGCTGAGCCCGTGGCCGTGACAGACATGGGCCTTGAGGGCGACGAGCAGGCCGACCCGAGTGTGCATGGTGGCCTGCGCAAGGCGGTGTATGCCTACGGCACCCAGCACTACCGGTTCTGGCAGACGGTGCGCGCCCAGGCCAAGGTCTCCCTCTGGGACGACCCCCTGCCCTGGGGCGCACTGGGTGAAAACCTCAGCATCGACGGCCTGGACGAAACGCGCCTGTGGCTGGGTGACCGGCTGGTGCTGCCGGGCTGTGTGCTGCAGGTGACGGAACCGCGCCAGCCCTGCTTCAAGCTGGCTGCGGCCATGGGTTTTCCGCAGGCGGTCAAGCTGATGTGGCAAAGCGGGTATTGCGGCTGCTACCTGGCCGTGGTCAGGCCTGGCCACGTGTGCTCGGGTGACGCCGTTGAGCTGCAGCCGGGCGCACGAGAGATCTCGCTGCTGGAGCTGTTCCGCGCCCGGCAGAAGCGCCACGCCGACTGAGGCTGTCGAGGCCTGCCGCGCCGCCGACCGGCCGACAGCCATCAGGCCGACGTGGTGGGGGCCACAGCCGGGTAGTCGGTGTAGCCGCGTTCGCCACCCCGGTAGAAGGTCTGGCGGTCGGCGTCGGCCCAGGGCTGCTGGTGGCGCAGGCGCCAGCCCAGGTCGGGGTTGGCGATGAAGGGCCGGCCAAAGGCCACGGCGTCGGCCCGCCCGTCTTCCACCGCCTGCAGCGCCATCTCGCGGGTGTAGCCGTTGTTGACGACCCAGGCACCCGCAAAGTGCCGGCGCAGCGCGGCGTGGTCAAAGGGCACTTCGTCACGCGCGCCGCCGGTGGTGCCTTCGACCAGGTGCGCAAAGGCCAGGTTCAGCGGCGCCAGCCGCGCCAGCACGTGTTCGTACAGCGCCTGGGGCTGGCTGTCCTGGCCCAGCCCGTTGACTGGGCTCACCGGAGACAGCCGCAGCCCGGTGCGGCCGCTGCCGGCTTCGTGGGCCACGGCCTGCAACACCTCGGTGAGCAGGCGTGTGCGGCCGTCCAGGCCCCCGCCCCAGGCGCCCTCGCGGTCGTTGAGGCTGTCGCGCAGGAACTGTTCGAGCAGGTAGCCATTGGCCGCGTGCACCTCGACCGCGTCAAAGCCCGCGTCCATCGCGCAGCGCGCCGCGTGGGCATAGTCGGCCACGATCCCGGGCAGCTCGTCGTCGCGCAGTGCCCGCGGCGGGCTGCAGGCGATGAATTCGCCGTCCACCATCACCCGGCTGGCCGCGGTGCGCGCGCTGGACGAGACCGGCTGGCCACCGCCCGGCTGAAGCCGCTCGTGGGAGATGCGCCCCACGTGCCAGAGCTGGCACGCGATCAGGCCGCCGCGCTGGTGGACAGCATCGGTGACCACGCGCCAGGCGGCCACCTGGTCGCTGCTGAAGATGCCCGGTGTGTCCTGGTAGCCCTGGCCCTGCGGGCTGATCTGCGAAGCCTCGCTGATGATCAGGCCCGCGCCGGTGGCCGGGTCGGCCCGCTGCGCGTAGTAGGTGGCCATCATCGCGGTGGGCACGGTGCCAGGGGCACGGTTGCGCGTCAGCGGCGCCATGACCACACGGTTCTGCAGGTGCAGCTCGCCCACCATGAGCGGGTCGAACAGGCTGGGCCGGGTGGTCTGGGCGGGATGGGGTGCGGGGTTCATGGGCGAAGAGCATAGCGGCCCGCGCCGGCGCTGGCCCACCGGCCCCCGGCGATGCCCTACAGTGGGGCCATGCTCGCTTACCGTCACGCCTTCCACGCCGGCAACCATGGCGATGTGCTCAAGCACGTCGTGCTGATGCTGGTGCTGCAACACCTCAACGGCAAGGAGAAGGGCTGGCGCTACACCGACACGCACGCCGGCGCTGGCGGCTACGCGCTGACCGGCGCCTACGCGCGCCAGAAGCGCGAACACGACAACGGCATCGCCCGCGTCCTGGACCGCGACGACATGCCCGAGCCGGTGGCCCAGTACGTCAACCTGGTGCGCAGCCTGCACGGCAACGTGGTGGCCGACGGCGCGCCGCTGAGCAGCCTGCGCCAGTACCCAGGCTCGCCGCTGATCGCCCAGGCGCTGATGCGCCCGCAGGACCAGCTGCGCCTGTTCGAGCTGCACCCCACTGACCACCGCATCCTGTCCAGCACCTTCAAGGGCGACCGCCAGGTCGAGGTCTACATGGCCGACGGCTTTGCCGGCCTGAAGGGCCAGCTGCCACCGCCGACACGGCGCGGCCTCACGCTGATCGACCCGGCCTACGAGGGTGAGCGCGACTACGCCAGCGTGCTGGCCACGCTGCGCGACGCGCTCACGCGGTTTGCCGACGGTGTCTACATGGTCTGGTACCCGCAGGTGGGCAAGCTGGGCTCGCGCGAGCTGCCGCGGCGGCTGCAGGCCCTGGCGCAGGGCGCGTCCAAGGGGTGGCTGCATGCCAGGCTCACCGTGGCGCCGAGCGCCGGGGGCTTTGGCATGGCCGGCAGCGGGGTATTCCTGATCAACCCGCCGCACACCTTGCACGCCAGCCTGCAGCCTGTGCTGCCCTGGCTGGCGCAGGCCCTGGGCCGCATCGAGCAGCCCGTCTGGGTGCTTGACCACAGGGCGGTCTAGGCGTCTGCCGCGCAGACGCGCCTCGGCATCAAGCCTTCAGGAAGGCCTGCCGCCCGCCCAGCCAGCGCTCCACCTGCGCGTGGGCGGCGGCGGGGTGGTCTTGCCACAGCCGGGGCGCCCAGCGGCGCGCGATCTCCAGCAGCGCGGTGTCCTGCTGCAGGTCGGCAAAGCGCAGCAGCGCGTCGCCGCTCTGCCGCGCACCCATGAACTCACCGGGGCCGCGGATGTCCAGGTCGCGCCGCGCAATCTCGAAGCCGTCGGTGGTCTCGGCCATCGCGCGCAGGCGGGCCTTGCCCGCATCAGACAGGGGCGCCGTGTAGAGCAGCACACAGACGCTGGCCACCGCACCGCGGCCCACACGCCCGCGCAGCTGGTGCAGCTGCGACAACCCGAAGCGCTCGGCGTGTTCGATGACCATCAGGCTGGCGTTGGGCACGTCCACCCCCACCTCGATGACGGTGGTGGCCACCAGCACCGCCAGCGCCCCGCTGCTGAACTGCGCCATCACCGCCGCCTTGTCGGCCGCGGGCATCCGGCCGTGCAGCAGGCCGACGGCCGTGCCGTCCAGCGCGGCGCTGAGCTGCTGGTGGGTCTGCGTGGCGTTCTGCAGGTCCAGCGTTTCCGATTCCTCGATCAGCGGGCAGACCCAGTAGACCTGCCGTCCCTTGGTGACCTCATCGCGGATGCGGCCGATGACGGCGTCGCGCCGGCTGTCGGCAAAGACCTTGGTGACCACCGGTGTGCGCCCAGGTGGCAGGGCGTCGATGGTGGACACGTCCAGATCGGCGAAGTAGGTCATGGCCAGGGTGCGGGGGATGGGCGTGGCGCTCATCATCAGCAGGTGCGGCTCGAGCTGCTGGTCGGCCAGCTTGGCGCGCAGCGCAAGCCGCTGGGCTACACCGAAGCGGTGCTGTTCGTCGACGATGGCCAGCCCCAGCCGGGCAAAGACCACGTCGTCCTGGATCACCGCGTGGGTACCCACCACCAGCAGGGCCTGGCCGTTGGCCACCTGCTCCAGCATCAGCCGGCGGCCCTTGCCCTTGCGGCTGCCCGTCAGCCAGGCCACCTGGATGCCCAGGGGCTCCAGCCACTGCACCAGCTTGCGAAAGTGCTGCTCGGCCAGGATCTCGGTGGGCGCCATGAGTGCGCACTGCCAGCCGGCGTCCATCGCACGGGCGGCGGCCAGCGCGGCCACCACCGTCTTGCCCGAGCCCACGTCGCCCTGCAGCAGGCGGTGCATCGGGCTGTGGCGGGTCAGGTCGGCGTCGATCTCGGTGCACACGCGCTGCTGTGCCTCGGTGAGGGCAAAGGGCAGGGCGGCCTGCAGCCGGGTGTGCAGGCTGTGCGGGGCGTTGTCACCGTCCGGCGTGGGCAGGGGCGGTGCGCGCAGCAGCTGGCGTTCGCGGTGGGCGTCGGCCTGCGCCAGCTGCTGGGCCAGCAGCTCCTCGAACTTCAGGCGCTGCCAGGCGGCGTGGCTGCGGTCCTGCAGCGGCTCCAGCGCTTCGTCGGGTGGCGGCTCGTGCAGCAGGCGCAAGGCCTCGCGCAGCGGGGGCAGGCCCGCGGGCACGCAGCCGGGCGGCAGCAGCTCGTCCAGCGGTGTTCGGCGCAGGGCCGAGGCAATCACCTTGCGCAAGTAGGCCTGCGGCAGCGCGGCGCTGGTGGGGTAGACGGGCGTCAGCGTCTGCGCCAGCGGGGCCCCTTCGGCCACGCCTTTCAAGGACGGGTGCACCATCTCCCGCCCGAAGAAGCCCACGCGCAGCTCACCCCGGGCGCGCAGCCGCACGCCGGGCTCCAGGGCCTTCTGCTGGCCCGCATGGAAATTCAGGAAGCGCAGCACCAGCTCGCCGCTGTCGTCGCGCAGCCAGGCCAGCAGTTGCCGGCGCGGGTGGGTGTCGATGCGGCGTTCGGTGACCACGCCCTCCACCTGGCCCAGGTCGCCATCACGCAGCGCCTGGATGGGGTCCAGCCGGGTTTCGTCCTCGTAGCGCAGCGGCAGGTGCAGCACGCGGTCGATGTCGCGCGTCAGACCGAGCTTCTCCAGTGCGCGCTGGGGCGCCGACTTGGCCACGGTCTCGCGTGAGGTCTCGCTCATCGCGCCGCATTGTGCGGTCAGCGGGCCGGGATAATCCCCCGGTCGTTGAGAGAGAGCCCATGCCCGCCATGCCCCTGTTCCCTGTGCCGCACCGGCTGATGCAGGTGGGGCGCCGCCCTGCACTGGCCGGCGCACTGCTGCTGGCCTTGCTGTTGCCGGTGCCTGTGGCGCGCGCTGCGCTGCTGGAGCTGCCGCCGATCGACCGCATCGTCAACTACCAACCCAAGCTGCACCTGCAGATCTTGACGGCCGATGGCGTGGAGATCGGCGCCTTTGGTACCGAAAGGCGCCAGTTTGTGCCCATCGGGCAGATTCCCAAGCTGCTGCAGGATGCCGTGCTGGCGGTGGAAGACACCCGCTTTCGCGAACACGCCGGCATCGACCCGAAAGGCATGGCCCGCGCCGCATTGGCCATGCTGACGGGCGGCATGCGCCAGGGTGCCAGCACCATCACCCAGCAGCTGGTGCGCACCATGCTGCTGACCCAGCGCTTCACCCCCGAGCGCAAGGCCAAGGAAATCCTGCTGGCGCTGAAGGTCGAACAGGCCATCAGCAAGGACCGCATCCTGGAGATCTACCTCAACGAGATTTTCCTGGGTGAACGGGCCTACGGCTTCGCCGCCGCCGCCCAGACCTACTTCGGCAAGAGCCTGAAGGAGCTCAACCTGGCCGAGACTGCGATGCTGGCCGGCCTGCCGCAGAACCCCCACTACGCCAACCCGGTGCAGAACCTGGAACGCGCCAGCGCTCGCCAGCGCATTGTCCTGCAGCGCATGAAGGCCACGGGTGTCATCTCCGAGGCGCAGTTGCAGGCGGCGGCCGCCGAACGCCTGAAGCTGCGGCCGCCGCGCCAGCAGTTGGTGGTGGCCCCCCACGTGGCCGAGATGGCGCGCCGCGTGGTGGTCGAGCGCTTTGGCGCTGAAGCGTCCTACACCAGCGGGCTGCGGGTCGTCACCTCCCTGCGCGCCAGCGAACAGCAGGCCGCGCATGCCGCGGTGCTCAAGGCGGTGCTGGGCTTTGACCGCCGCCAACCCTGGCGCGGCCCCGAGGACCTGGAAACGCTGGCGCCGCAGCTGCAGGGGGCCGAGCTGGAACGCGCCGCCGCCCGCGCCCTGAAGGACCACCGGGACGACGACCTGCTGCGGGTGGCCATCGTGCTGTCGGCCAGCCCCCAGGAGGTGCAGGCGCAGCTGCCCAACGGTGAACGCGCCGTCATCCGTGGCGAGGGCTTGCGGCGCGTCGCGGCCGCGGTGCAGCCAAAGGCCCGCGCACCACTGAAGATCGAACGTGGCTCCATCGTGCGGCTGCTGCGCGACGGCACCCAGTGGCGCATCGAGCAGTGGCCCGAGGTGGAGGCAGCCTTTGTGGCGCTGGATGCGCAGAGCGGCCGTGTGCGGGCCCTGGTGGGCGGCTTCGAGTTTGCCCGCCAGCCCTTCAACCACGTGACCCAGGCGCAGCGCCAGCCGGGTTCCAGCTTCAAGCCGTTCCTGTATTCGGCCGCGCTGGAACACCGCATCATGCCGGCCACGCTGATCGACGACCTGCCGTTCTCGGCGCCCAACGGCTGGTCGCCGCAGAACAGCGACGGCCGTTTCGATGGCCCGCTGAGCCTGCGCGACGCGCTGGCCCGCTCGAAGAACCTGGTCAGCGTGCGGCTGCTGCAGCAGCTGGGCGTGGCCGACACCAAGGACTGGGCCGAGCGTTTTGGCATCGACCCGGCCCGGCAGCCTGACAACCTCACGCTGGCACTGGGCACCGGCAGTGTGTCGCCGATGCAGCTGGCACAGGCCTATGCGCCGCTGGCCAATGGCGGCTGGCGGGTGGCCCCGGTGCTGGTGGAGCGCATCGTCGATGCCCAGGGGCGCACCCTGTTCGAGGCCCCGGCGCCGGCGGCCTTCACCGAGGCCAACCGGGCGGTGCCCGAGCGCAACGCCTGGTTGATGACGCAGCTGCTGGGTGAAGTCACGCGCAGCGGCACCGCCGCCCGCGCGCAGGCCACGCTCAAGCGGCCCGATGTGTACGGCAAGACCGGCACCACCGACGACGCGGTGGATGCCTGGTTCGCCGGCTATCACCCCAGCGTCGTGGGTGTGGCCTGGGTGGGTTACGGGCAGCCGCGCAGCCTGGGTGAGCGCGAGAGCGGCGGCGGCCTGGCGCTGCCCATCTGGATCGACTACATGGCCACCGCGCTGCGCGCCGTCCCGGTGACACCGCCCCCACCCGCACCGGCCGGCTTGGTGCGCTCGGGTGATGACTGGCTCTACGCCGAGTGGCTTCAAGGTGGCTGGACACACCGAATCCTGGCCGACGGCGGCGCGCAGCAGTTGCCGACGGTGATGCCGCCTGAGGCAGGCGCCTCAGGCGCGGCGCCCGCCAGGCCCGGACCCAGCCCGGCGCAGATCCTGCAAGGTGTGGGGGTTCCATGAACGCGCCGTGCTGCTCCCCAACATTCATCGCGGCGCGCACAGCGCGGAGGGCCGACGCATGAGCGTCGACACCTCACTGCCCCCGCAGCGGCCCTTGACGGTGGACGACTTCGACTTTGACTTGCCCGCGTCGCTCATCGCCCAGCACCCGCTGCCCGAACGCAGCGCCTCCCGCCTGCTCGACGGCCGGGGCGCGCAGCCGCAGGACAGAAGCTTCCGCGAGCTGCCCGGGCTGCTGCGCGCGGGTGACCTGCTGGTCTTCAACGACACCCAGGTCATCAAGGCGCGTGTGCTCGGCCAGAAGGCCAGTGGCGGTGCGGTGGAAATGCTGGTGGAGCGGGTGCTGCCCTGTGACGAGGTCTGGGCCCATGTGCGGGCGAGCAAGTCACCCCGGCCCGGGGCGCAGCTGACGATGGCGGGCGGCGCCTTCCGCGCCGAGGTGCTGGGCCGCTGTGGGCCCGAAGGCAGCCTGTTTCACCTGCGTTTCTCGGGCGAACCGCTGGCCTTGCTGCAGCAGCATGGCCATGTGCCCTTGCCGCCCTACATCACCCACGAGGACACCGCCGAGGACGAGCGCCGCTACCAGACCATCTTTGCCGCGCGGCCCGGTGCCGTGGCGGCCCCTACCGCTGCGCTGCACTTTGACGACGGCGTCATGGCAGCACTCGCCGAGCAGGGTGTGCAGACGGCCAGCGTCACCCTGCACGTGGGTGCGGGCACCTTCCAGCCGGTGCGGGTGCAGAACCTGGCCGAGCACGCCATGCACAGCGAGTGGTTCGAGGTCAGCGCCGAGACGGTGCGCCGCATCGAGCGCACCCGGGCGGCCGGCGGCCGCGTGCTGGCGGTGGGCACCACCAGTGTTCGCTCGCTGGAGTCGGCCGCGCAATCCGGCCAGCTGCAGCCGATGACGGGCGACACCGACATCTTCATCACACCCGGCTTTCAGTTCCGCGTGGTGGACATGCTGATCACCAACTTCCACCTGCCCCGCAGCACGTTGATGATGCTGATCAGCGCCTTCAGCGGCCACCCCCACGTGATGGCGCTCTACCGCCACGCGGTGGCCCAGCGCTACCGCTTCTTCAGCTATGGCGACGCGATGCTGCTGTCACGCTAGCCGCCTGGCGTGCCTGCCGTGCCTTGCGGCCGGTGGACAATCCTCCCCATGCTGCATTTCGAGCTGCTCAAGACCGCTGGCCTCGCACGGCGTGGCCGCCTGACGCTGAACCACGGCGTCATCGAGACCCCGGTATTCATGCCGGTGGGAACCTACGGCACCGTCAAGGGGGTGATGCCGCGCTCGCTGCACGAGATGGGCGCGCAGATCATCCTGGGCAATACCTTTCACCTGTGGATGCGCCCTGGCCTGGACGTGCTGCGCAGCTTCGGGGGCCTGCACGCCTTCGAGGGCTGGCACAAACCCATCCTGACCGATTCCGGTGGCTTCCAGGTCTGGAGCCTGTCCGGCGCCGATGGCAAGAGCCGCAAGATCAGCGAAGAGGGCGTGCGCTTTGCCTCACCCGTCAACGGCGACAAGCTCTTCCTCACCCCGGAGGTGAGCATGCAGATCCAGACGGTGCTGAACAGCGACATCGTCATGCAGTTTGACGAGTGCACGCCGTACGAGACCGCCGGCCAGCGCACCACCCACGCGCAGGCGCGGGCCTCGATGGAGCTGAGCCTGCGCTGGGCGCGCCGCAGCCGCGACGAGTTCCAGCGGCTGGCCAACCCCAATGCGCTGTTCGGCATCGTGCAGGGCGGCATGTTCGAAGACCTGCGCGAGCAGTCCGCCGCGGCACTGGCCGAACTGGACTTGCCGGGATATGCCGTGGGCGGCGTCAGCGTGGGCGAGCCCAAGGACGAGATGCTGCGCATCATGGCGCACTCGCCCCGGCTGCTGCCCGCGCACAAGCCGCGCTACCTGATGGGCGTGGGCACACCCGAAGACCTGGTCGACGGCGTGGCCAGCGGCGTGGACATGTTCGACTGCGTGATGCCCACGCGCAATGCCCGCAACGGCCACCTGTTCACCCGCTTTGGCGACCTGAAGATCCGCAACGCCAAACACAAGTCAGACCACCGACCGCTGGACAGCAGCTGCCGCTGCTACACCTGCGCCGGCCAGACCCTGCCCGACGGCAGCGTGCAGGGCGGCTTCAGCCGGGCCTACCTGCACCACCTGGACCGCTGCGGCGAGATGCTGGGCCCGATGCTGGCGACCGTGCACAACCTGCACTACTACGTCAACCTGATGCGCGAAGCCCGCGAGGCGCTGGACGAAGACCGGTTCCCCGCCTGGCGCGCCCAGTTCAAGGCCGACCGGGCGCGCGGCGTGGATGGCTGAGGCGGCTGAGACGGCCGTCCCGCGCCGCCCTCACCAGAACTGCCACTGCCCCGTCTTCAGCACCCACAGCCCCAGCAGCAGGTTGGTCACCGCATGGGCGATGACGGCTGTCCACAGCTTGCCCGTCTGCCGGTACAGCAGCGCGTAGGCCAGGCCGGCCACGATGGCGGCCAGCCACTGGGTGTGGGCCAGGGTGAAGACAAACGTTGACAGCACGACGGCCTTGGCGCTTACGCGCTTGGGGTCAACGCCCTCGAAGACCGGCTGGTCGATCCAGCGCATCAGGAACGAGCGCCAGAACAGTTCTTCCATCAGCGGCACCACCACCGCCGCCCCCAGCAGGCGAAATACCACCAGCGCGATGATGAGCTGGCCGCCGCTGTCGGTGGGCACAAAGCTGGCCGTGGCCTCGCCCAGCAGCATCCAGGGGGCGTCCAGGTGGATCCACAGCCCAAACACCAGCACCCCAACGCCCAGGCTCAGCAGCCATTGGCCGGCGCTGGGCAGTGTCTGCCGCACCAGTTCACCATAGTGCCGCCACAGCACCACCATCAGGCCGCCCACCAGCAGCGTCTGCACGGCATACAGCCAACGGGCGTCCAGGCCGGCGAAGGTGTAGGGCTCGGCTGCCCCCCTCAGCGCCAGGAAGGCCATGAACAACACAAAGGGCGCGATGAAGGCCCAGGCGGTGCGACTGAGGTTGAACAGCATGGGCGCCGAGCATACCCAAGCCCAGCCCGGGATTTGGCCTGCAGGGTCAGGGGTGGGGGCGCTCAGGCGCGGTGGGTGCTGGGCCGGCCGGCCACCGATCCAGCGTGCGCTGTATCGGCCTGCTGGAGCAGCTGCGCCACCGCGTCCTGCATCGCCGTCAGGCTGGCATCCTGCGGCGCAATCGGCGCCCCGGCGGTCAGGCCCACCCGGCTGAACAGGCCGCGCCGGAAGGGCCTGACCATCGCCGTGCCCTGCTCCACCCGCGAGAAGAACGACCCCCACAGGTTGCTCAAGGCCACCGGCACCACCGGCACGGGCTGCGCCTGCAGGATCTTCAGCACCCCAGGCTTGAAGGGCTGCAGGCTGCCGTCCCGCGTGATGCCGCCCTCGGGGAAGATGCACAGCAGCTCACCGTCGGCCAGCACGGCCTGCGCCTGCAGGAAGGCCGCTTCATAGGTGGCCGGGTCCTTGTCCCGGGCGGCGATGGGAATGGCCTTGGCCAGCTTGAACAGCGCGCCCAGCACCGGGATGCGGAAGATGCTGGCGTCCATCACAAAGCGGATCGGGCGCGGGCTGGCCGCCATCAGCAGCACCGCATCGACAAAGCTCACGTGGTTGGCGACGATCAGGGCCGCGCCCTGGGTCGGGATGTGTTCCTCGCCGCGCACGCGGAAGCGGTAGACCAGGCGCGACAGCACAAAGGCCACAAAGCGCAGCAGGTACTCCGGCACCAGCAGGAAGATGTAGGCCGCCACCACCGCATTCAGCAGGCCCAGCGCCAGGAACAGCTGCGGGATGCTGGCGCCCAGCTGCAGCGCCACACCCGCCATGATGGCGCTGGCGATCATGAACAGCGCGTTGAGGATGTTGTTGGCGGCAATCACCCGCGCGCGGTGGCTGGGCACCGTGCGCAGCTGGATCAAGGCGTACATCGGCACGCTGTACAGGCCGGCACAGAAGGCCAGCAGGGCCAGGTCAGCCAGCACCCGCCAGTGCGCCGGCTGGGCCAGGAAGGCGGCTACGCCCAGGGCCTGCGCGTCGGGCAGGGCGCGGGTGGCCAGGTACAGGTCGATCGCAAAGACGCTCATGCCGATGGCCCCCAGCGGCACCAGGCCGATCTCCACATGCCGGCGCGAGAGCACCTCGCACATCAGCGAGCCGGCGCCGATGCCCAGCGAGAAGGTCACCAGCAGCAGCGACGCCACCTGCTCATTGCCATGCAGCACGTCCTTGGCCAGCGCCGGGAAGTTCGACAGCAGCACTGCGCCGACAAACCACATCCACGAGATGCCCAGCAGCGAGCGGAAGACCGCCAGGTTGCCGCGCGCCAGCTGCAGGTTGCGCCAGGTTTCGCTGAAGGGGTTGAAGTTGAGCGTCAGCCCCGGGTCGGTGGCCGGCGAGTGCGGCACCCACTGGGCGCTCAGCCGCCCGAGCACGGCCAGCAGCAGGCAAGCCACCGCCACCCAGGTCGGCCCGGTGCCGGGCAGCGCAACCAGCAAGCCCCCGGCCAGGTTGCCCAGCAGGATGGCCACGAAGGTGCCCATCTCCACCATGCCGTTGCCACCCGTCAGCTCACGTTCGCTCAGGTGCTGCGGCAGGTAGGCGTACTTCACCGGGCCGAACACCGTCGAGTGCAGCCCCATCAGGAAGACACAGGCCAGCAGCGCGGGCACGTTCTGCGTGAAGAAGCCCCAGCCGGCCAGCAGCATGATGGCGATCTCCAGGTTCTTCACCAGCTTGATGAGCCGCGTCTTTTCCCAGCGGTCGGCCAGTTGGCCGCTGGTGGCCGAGAACAGCAGGAAGGGCAGGATGAACAGCGCACCGATGACCAGGCCCGCCAGCGAGGGTGGCAGCCAGCTCAGCTGGAGCTGGTAGGTCACCATCACGGTGAACGAAAACTTGAACAGGTTGTCGTTGGCCGCGCCGGCAAACTGCGTCCAGAACATGGGCGCAAAGCGGCGTTCGGTGAGGAGGGCAAACTGGCTCACAGGCTGATCCTTGTCACGTGGTGTCCGGCGGTGCCCGGCTGCAGCAGCCCGGTCTCGGGCAACCAGTCGAAGACGGAGTCCACGGTCACCGTCTCGATGCGGTCGGCAAAACGCTTGTCGTTGGGGTGGTCGTCAAAGGCCAGGTTGGCGCGGGTCAGCCGGGCCGACAGGCGGGTCAGTGGGCCCAGCTTGAGCACCGTCGGCTGGTAGCCTTTCAGCTGCAGCCAAGCCTGGGCCTGCACGCGGTTGCGCACCGCGGGTTCCAGCGCCAGCGCCAGCGTCTCGATGGCCCACTGGTTGCTCTGCTGGTAGGCCGTGGCCCAGGGGTAGGCCACCACGTTGTAGCGGGGCTCGTGCAGCTGCAATGGGCGATGGGCGTCGCGCAGCAGCGGCAGCAGCCGCTCCTGGGCCTCGGCGCTCAGGGCCACAAAGGCCGCCTCGTGGCGCCAGGGTCTGTCCAGAAAGAAGGGCCCCAGCCCTTGCCGGTAGAGCGCAGCCTGGTCGGTGCCGCAGTGGTTGAGCTTGTGCAGCACGCGCCAGGGGCTGTCGGGGGCGTCGCTGTCGCGGTAGGCAAAGCCCAGGTGGGACCACTGAAGGCCGTAGGCCCGCAGATCTTGCCCGGCGCGGGCCAGCAGCAGCACCCGGGCGCCGCTGGCCTGCAGCCGCTGCTCGGTGGCCAGCGCGAGCGCCAACCCGCGCTCGACCGATTCGGCGCTCAGCGGCGCCTCGTCGCAGGGCCTGCCAGCCTGGGCCGGGCCAGCCAAGGCCAGGGCCAGGGCCAGGGCCAGCATGCTCACCAGTCGCCGCAGGAGTGTGTGCCACATCGTCAGGCGTATCGGCAGCGCGGCTTGGCCGTTCAGCGGGAATGCCACAGGGTGGCGGGCATGGGGTGACATGGTGACGGTTTCCAGGATGACGTGGGGTGGGACAGGGCGGAATCGCGCGGTGCTCAGCGCGACAGCCGTTCGTCGTGCATCAGCCGGCGGCCGATCTCATGGGGCACAAAGGCCACGGCCGCACCGGCCACCGAGAGGATCCAGCCCGCGGCCACGGCCGTGACGAGCACGCTCTGGCCGGCGGCGGCCGACGCCTTGCCGCTGAGTTTCACGCTCATGCGCGCACCGTCGGAGGCCCGCTCCAGCACCCAGACCGTGCCCTCGCCCACCGCCTGCACACCCGCCACGCTGAGCTGCGCGCCGCCGCTCAGCAGCATCGCCGGGGCGGCGACCACCAGCGCCACCGGCAGCACCGACAAGCCGCTGGCCTCGGACAGGTCGGATTGCGCCCGCACCGTGCCGGCCGAGAAGACCAGTGTGGCAGCGAGCAGGGCGCTCAGGGTTCGTTGACGCGCACGTTCAAGACAGGGGTGGCGGTGTGTCATCGCGGGGTCTCCTGAGCAGGCCGGTTGGCCAGGGCGGTTGCCCGGGCGGTGTCGACAAAGTGCCGTCGGGTTTCAAACACGCTCGGCTGGAATGACAGCCCCTTGAGCGACAGGCTGCGCTTGAGGCACAGGTCAAACAGCAGGGCGTTGGATTCGCGCAGTTGCGACAGCGTCTCGGCGTCGGCCGCCGAGAGCAGGCCGGCCTCGACGATGCGCGGCAGCCGCGTCAACCATTTCAGCCCGGGCAGCGGGTAGTCAGAACCCTGCAGCAGCCGGGGGTGCCAGGCCTGGCGCTGCAGCAGCGTCAGCCACACGCGGGCGTCGCGGTTGGCCTGCATCACCGCCGAGATGTCGCCCAGCAGGCGTTGCTCATGCGCCTGTTCACCCATCAGCCGGGCAAACAGGTCAAAGGCCGGTACTTCGGGTGCGCCGGAGGTTTCCGTGTCCACGGCCACCCCGAGTGACGCGCAGTGGGCCACGATCACCCGCACACCCCGCGCCAGCGGCACCCGCACGTGCAGCGGGTTGCCCAGGTCATGGCGACGCGCGCCCGGCACGGCCTTTTCTTCGCCACAGTGCACGATGAGCGGCAGGCCCAGCGCCGCCAGCGTTTCGTAGAACGGCACGCACCGGGGGTCGCGCAGGTCGATGTTCATCGCGCCGGGCAGCCACTTGATGGCGCGGGCGCCGCCCGTGGCGGCGGCCTTCAGGCGCAGCACTGCATCGTCTCGGTAGGGGTGGATCGAGGCCACCCACTCGAAGGTCTGCGGCCAGCGGCGGGCCACGGCCTGCGCGTGGGCGTCGGGCACATGGAGGGTGCTGCGCTGGGGGTCGGGCTGGCCGGCGTCGGTGTGCGCCTGCTCAAAGGCAAACAGCAGCCAGCGGGCACCCGTCGGGAAGTCGCGTGCCAGCTGACGCCAACGGTCCAGGTAGGCCGCATCGACAGCGGTGGCGTCCGCTGGCACGCAGGCGGCGTCCAGGATGACGCGGTGGCGGGCCCGCTCGATGGGGTTCAGACCCTGCGTCAGGCTGGGGTGCAGCTGGGTGCCCGAGCCGCTGTCGCCGTTGCCCAGCAGGTGGGCGTGGGCGTCCCACAGGGCCTGGGGGTCGAGTCCGGCCAGGCGTTGGGCGGCAAAGTCCTGCAGCGCGCTGCTCAGGCCGTTGCGGCACTCCGTGGCCCAGGGTGCGGCCTGCGCCGGTCGGGTGTGCATCCAGGCGAAGGCGGCGGCGGCGCCGCAGCACAGCACGTGGCGGCGGCTGGCCAGGGTGGCGCCGGTGTCATCGTTGCGCCGTGGGGTGCGCGGGGTAGGGCGTGAAAACAGGGCCATTGGGGGTGCGTGTGGAGGGGGATCCGAGGGGTGGGGCGTGTATTGAGGTCGGCATCGTGCGGCGCCGTGGCGCGGCGCGCCAGCGGGTTGTCAGCAGTCGCACCGGGGTGGCCTGCCGGTATCAGCCGGTGCTACCGTTGGGGCTGATATCGGTTTGATGCAACCCTGACGCAGCCCCACCCCGCATGTCTTCCACCCGCGATCTGGTCCAGGCGCTGAAGGCCGAACTCAAGAACGCCGGCCTGACCTACGCCGAACTGGGCGCCCAGCTTGGCATGGCCGAATCCAGCATCAAGCGCATGTTTTCGCAGGCCGACATGCCGCTGTCGCGCATCGACGAGGTGCTGCGTGTGCTGCACCTGGACATTGCCGACCTGGCCGCACGCGTCGTGGAATCGCAGCCGCTGCGCCGCGAGCTGTCGCAAGAGCAGGAGCAGGCCGTGCTGGCCGACCGCAAGCTGCTGCTGGCGGCCATCTGCTGCCTGAGCCAATGGAATTTCGAGCAGATCGTCAACACCTACGCCATCAGCGAGGCAGAACTGGTGCAGCGCCTGGCTCAGCTCGACCGCCTGGGCATCATCGAACTCAAGCCGCTCAACCGCTACCGGCTGCTGGTGTCCAAGACCCTGCGCTGGCGCCCCGACGGGCCGGTGATGGCCTACTTCCGCACGCATGTGGTCGACGATTTCTTCTCAGGCGACTTTGGCGGCGAGGGAGAACAGCTGATGCTGGTGCACGGCCAGATCGGCACCGGCCTGGCGTCGGCCTTCAACGAGCGGCTGGCCCGGCTGGCGCAGGATTTTGCGCAGCAGCACCTGGCCGACCAGAAACTGCCGGCCTCGCAGAAACGGCCCTATACGCTGGTGATCGCGATGCGCTCGTGGTGGTTCTCGGTGTTTCGCGACCTGCGCCGCGACGGCGCGCCGCCCCTGCCCTGACGCCGGTTCAGGCCAGCGCAAAGTCGGCCGCCACACCGGCAAACACCGCAAAGCCCACCCAGTGGTTCAGGCGGAAGGCGCGGAAGCAGCCGTCGCGGCTGCGCTGGCGGATCATCGTGTAGTGCCAGCCTGCCTGGGCCGCCGCCACCGCCAGGCCGACCAGGTACGGCGTGCCCAGCCCCAGCGACAGGCCCAGCCAGGCCCAGGAAGCCAGGTACAGCGCGTAGAAGGCCATCACGGCCGCGACATCCCATCGGCCCAGGGTGATGGCCGAGGTGCGCATGCCGATGCGCAGGTCGTCGTCGCGGTCCACCATCGCGTACTCGGTGTCGTAGGCCAGCACCCAGAAGAGGTTGCCCACCAGCAGCCACAGCGCCTGCGGCGGCACGGCGTCCTGCACGGCCTGCAGGCTCCATTCCTGGGCACCCAGCACCGCCGAGAAGGCCATCGGGATGCCAAAGCTGAAGGCCACGCCCAGCACCGCCTGCGGCATCGAGACCCAGCGCTTGGCAAAGGGGTAGAGCAGGGTGATGAACGCGCCCAGCACCGACAGGAGGATGGTGGGTGCGTTGGTGGTCAGCACCAGCGCAAAGGCCAGCAGGGCCAGCACGGCGCCCACCGCCAGCGCTTCCCGCGGCCCCAGCGCACCGCTGGTCACGGGCCGCTGGGCGGTGCGCTTGACATGGCGGTCAAAGTCACGGTCAGCCACGTCGTTGATGCAGCAGCCGGCGCTGCGCATCACTACCGTGCCGGCCACAAACACCACCACCAGGTGCCAGCCTGGAAAACCGTCGGCGGCGATCCACAGCGCGCTCAGCGTGGGCCACAGCAGCAGCAGCCAGCCGGCCGGGCGGTCCCAGCGGATCAAGTTCAGGTAGATCGCGAGCTTCTGACGCACGGGTTGGATTATCCCGAGGCCGCTGGCGCTTGTACTTTGTGACATCTGACACGGAACCAAGTGGCGCTGCAACTTGTCTGAACGGTTTACCCCTGTTCCCGGAGTTGCCGATGTTCACAAATGCTGATCCTGCAGCCACCCCGACGGATACGCCGGAGGCGATGGCGCGCGTGCTGGCGCTGTTTGTGCTCTCTGACGCCCAGGTGCACCCGGCTGAAATCAACATGCTGGGATCGCTGGGGGCCTTTCAACGGCTGGGGGTGTCGCGCACCCGCTTCAACGACCTGGTCCTGCGGCTGCGGCGCGAGCTGGACGAGCAGGGGCTGACGGGCAGCTGGCACAACGGCCCTGACGCCTTGATGGTCGACCGTGCTCTGGCGGCTGTCCACAACCCGGCCAAGCGTTTGCTGGTGGCACGGTTTGCGGCGGCGGTGATGACGGCCGATGGGCGCGTTGAGGGCTATGAACGCCAGATCTACCAGCTGATGCTGCTGCGTTGGAAGCTGACGCAGGCGGATGTGACCCAGGCGATCCTGGACGACTGTACCCCGGTGGAAGGCAGTTTGGGGCGGCTGAGTCTGGCCTGATTGGCCTCAGTGCGGGTCTCTTGCCTGTTGCCGCGTGCGTGGCAGGCTGCTTTTTGGCGGGCTTGTTGGTTGGCGTGGCGTTTTTGGTGGTGGGGTGAGGTCTCGCGTAGGCCCACGGCCGCGCCGGGGTGGCTGGCTGCGCTCCGGTTCCGCCGCCCCCGCTGCGCGGGGGTTCGCTGGGCGGAGTGTCTGGGCGGGCTTGGGCGGCACAAC
>JAJTDE010000081.1 GCA_021298085.1 Rubrivivax sp. | reverse complement strand
GTCAGCGGTCTGGTTCGGCATGCCGCGAATGCCACGCCGTTTCCAGAGCGCGCACTTCGTAGGGTGGCTGAGGTTTCTCACTAATCAGGTGACGCTATCCCGGGCAGGTTCTACGCCGAAAACCACAGAATAGCTGGTGGCTACGGCCGATTCCACCAATGTAGTGTTTGCCTTAAGCACCGATTTTGCCCTCCTTTGCGGGGTTAGACGGCATACGGACGGCGCTGCCAGCCAGCAAGCCTGCGGACATAGCCAGCGCCGCGCTGGTCGGGCTCCTGCACGGCGCCAAACCAAGGAGCTGCACAGCCGCACCATGCGGCGGAGAGCCCTCAGGTCAGGAGTTCACCCAGCGAATGCATCACAAAGCTCTAAGCGCCGCTGCTAGGCCTGGCGCAGGCCCAGGAAGCGCTGCAAACGCGGCAGGCCGCCATCGTGCGTTCAGTCATGCGGGAATATGAAACCGCCCGCGGCACAGAATTGGCGCTGGAACGCAACCTGAATGAAATTCGCGGTTCTGCCCAGGGTGTGAACCGCGACGAATTCCAGCTGGCCGTGCTGGAACGTGAATACGAGAGCAACCGCCAGTTGTTTGAAATGTTCATGAGCCGCGCCAAGGAAACCAGCCTGGTGGGTGATGTGCAGCCTTCCATGGCCCGCATCACTGACATGGCCGTGCCGCCGGAAACTCCCGTCAAGCCCAAGCGTTCACAGCTGGTGCTGGTGGCCATGCTTCTGGCCCTGCTGCTGGGCGCGTTGGCTCCGGTGGCCATTGACCGCCTGGACAACACCATCAAGGGCAGCGACGACGCCGAAGCCCGCCTGCAGGTGCCCGTGCTGGCCACGCTGCCGCAGGTGGACGTGCCCAATCGCCGCCAGATGGCCCGGCTGTTCCTGGAGAACACCCATTCGCACTTCAGTGAAGGCATTCGCACGGCGCGCACCGGGGTGATGCTCTCGGGCCTGGCCTCAGCCGTGGCCGGCACCGCCCCGCTGGAGCAATGTGTGGTGGCCGTGCGCCGCACCACGCTGAGCCTGCTGCCCGTGGGCGAAACCCCGCCCAACCCGCTGGAACTGCTGCATTCGCAGAAGTTCAAGGACGTGCTGGAACGCCTGAAGGCCGAGTTTCAGGTGATCATCATTGATTCACCGCCGCTGGAACTGGTGAGTGAAGCGCAGGTGCTGGCCCCGCTGGTGACCAATTCATTGCTGGTGACACGCGCCATGAGCACCCCGCTGCCCCTGGCCCGCAAGGCGCTGAACCGCCTGCAGCGTGCCGGCGGCAATGTGCTGGGTGTCGTCGTCAACGGGCTCGATTTTTCGCGCGCCAAGCGGTATTACGGCGAATATGTGGCTTCCAGCTATTCGTATGGCTATGAAAACTATGGCGCCAAGCCGGTGGACGTGGACATTGAACTGGACGCCGAACCCACCCCCTCCGCCAAGCCCGCCACCCACAGCGTGCGTGCCCTGTTCAACCGCCTGAAGAAGACCGACACCGCTGAACAGAAGCGGGCATGATCGACATTCACTGCCACCTGCTGCCCGGCATTGACGACGGCCCGCCCAACCTGGAAGCGGCGCTGGCCCTGGCGCGCGCGCTGGTGGAAGACAAGGTGCACCACGTGGTGTGCACACCGCATGTCTTCCCCGGCCGCTTTGAAAACCGGCGCAGCAGCATCGCAGCAGACTTTGCCAACTTTCAGCGTGAACTCAGCGCCGCCGGCATTGATTTGACGCTGAGCTTTGCCGGTGAAGTGCGGCTGACACCCGAGGTGCTTCCCCTGCTGGACGCCGAAGAACTGCCTTACCTGGGCCGCCTGGCCAGCGGTGAAGCCACCGTGCTGCTGGAAATGCCCGACGGGCAGATTCCCCTGGGCAGTGAACGTTTTGTGGGCCGCCTGCTGAGCAAGGGCGTGATGCCGGTGCTGGCCCACCCCGAACGCAACCGCGCGGTGATGGAAGACCATCACCGCCTGGAACCCTTCATTGACATGGGCTGCATGCTGCAGCTGACGGCCGCTTCCGTGGTGGGCCTGTTTGGTGAAAAGGCCCACACCACTGCGCGGCACCTGCTGGAAGCCGGCTGGGTGCAGGCCGTGGCCAGCGACGCCCACAACCTGGGCGGCCGCAAACCGCGCATGAGCCAGGCCCGCGCCTGGCTGACCAAGCACTACGGCGCCAAGGTGGCCAGCCAGCTGCTGGTGATGGGGCCCGCCGCCATCAGCCACCGGCCCCAGCCCCTGCAGCCGGCATGAGCAGCGCCAGCAGCCGCCCTGCGCCCGCCGCGCCAGCACCAGCGCGCAAGGCGCCCACCGCCTTTGAACGGCCCGCCGTGCTGGCCGTGTTCACCGCCCTGCTGCTGCTGGTGGGCGGCTGGGTTGTCAGCACCGCCTGGACAGAGCTGCGCGCCGAATTCCCTTACCTGGCCGCACAAGACCGCGCCAAACGCTGGACAGAAGGCACCAGCCCCGCGCCCACCGAAGCCGCCTGGCAAAAGGTGCTGGCCGAACTGCACAGCAGCGAAAAGGTTCGCCCTGACAGCCCCGCACTGCAAGAACTGCTGGGCAGCATGTACCTGTTTGGCGCCCAGGAAGGCTGGCAGAGCGACGAGCAAAACCTGGCCCGGGCCGACCGTTCACTGGTGCACTACCGCCAAGCGCTGAAGCTACGCCCCACCGACGGCATGACATGGGCCCTGCTGGCCATGGCCCTGGCCGACACCAGCAGCCCCGCACCGGCCCTGGCCGAAGCCATCAACCAAGCCCTGACCCTGGCCCCCAACGACAACCACACCCAGCTGGTGCTGCTGCACCTGGCCGTTCGCCACTGGGAACGTGTGCCACCCGAACTGCAAGCCTGGGCCACCCAGTTGTTTGAAGACGGCAACGTGGCGCAGCGCAAGCACATCAATGCGCTGGCCGGGCACTACGGGTGGGAATTCACGTCGGAGACGGCGCCGCGGTGAAGGGGTCCACCAGCGGCACGCCAAAGGCCTTGAAGCCCCGCAAGTTTCGGGTGGCCACTGTCAGCCCGTGAACCTTGGCCACAGCAGCGATCATGGCGTCTTCCCACACCAGACCAGATGTGCCGTGCATCAAGCGGGCCCAGGTTCGCATCACAGCGGTGTCCAGCGGGAGAACATTCAGTGTGGCGGCGATCTTGTCGAGCCAGCGTTCGGTCTCCTGCGCCTTCTGCGCATCTTGCGCGCGTGTCAGCTCAATGCCTGCTTGAATCTCGGCCACGGTCATTGCTGAGATGAACAGATGTGCGTCGTCGAAACCACTGAGCCACTGAACAACATTGCCGTGCGGCTTGTGCTGAAGATTGGCCCGCATTCGGTCATCAAGATAACGCTGCATGCGTCCTTCTTAGCGGCGGCTGCAAGAAAGTCGCGACTTTCTTGCAGTACGCAGGGCGCTGGCTGCTCACATGCCGGCAAACACCTCGGCCATGGGCACGCTCAGGCTCAGGCTGGCGGCGTGCAGGGTGTCGGCTTCGGTCATGTCGCACAGCACCCACTGGTTGTCGGGCGTGCGGCGAAAGGCTTCCACGCGCCGGGTTTCGGGGTCCACCAGGATGTACTCCTTCAGGCTTTCCAGGCGGCGGTACAGCGCAAACTTCTGGCTGCGGTCATAACCCTGGGTGCTGGGTGACAGCACTTCAACCACCAGGGTGGGTGCACGGAACACCGCCTCGGTGGCAAGGTCAGCCTTGTCGCAGGTGACAAAGAGGTCCGGGTACAGCACGGTGTCTGCGCCAATCTGCAGCTTCATGCCTTCGTGGAAGGCTTGGCAGGGGGTGCCCCTCAGCGCCAGCCGCAGCTCACCCGCCAGGTTGTTCACCACACGCCCGTGGATGCGCTTGGCGCCCACCATGGCAAAGATTTCACCGCGGTAGAACTCATGCCGCTCAGGCTGCAGTTCTTCCCACGCCATGTAGGCTTCCAGGCTGATCTTGGGTTGCGCAAGTGCGTTCATGTGGAGCCTCAACGGAGAGGATAGGAAGGATAGCCTCAGTGACGCGGTATGGGTGGCATCGGAACACGCACGATGCCGTTGCGCGCGGCCAGGAGCCAGCACAGCCAGTAAATCAGCAACCGCTAGAAGAGCTCGCTGTGTGACCCGGTGCGGATGAGCTTGAGGGAGCCGCCCTGAAGCGGCCCCTCCTTGCTGTAGACGAGAAGCCAGTCCGGCTCGACGTGGCACTCCCGGACGCCGGCGTACTCGCCCGACAGCTCATGGTCACGCTGCTTCGGTTCCAGCGGGCGGTCGTTCATCAACTCCTTCACGACGTCGCGCATCTTGTCCCAGTCGTAGCGGCCAGAGCCTTTGATGCGCTTCTTGTCTCGCTTGAACTGGCTGGTCTCGTCGAGCGTACGCGGCACACTCAGAAGTCCTCAAGCGACGTGCGCGTCGTCTTGCCGGCCTTGGCGTCGCGGATGGCGGCCAAGGTGGTGGGATTGACGCGAGGTAGGTCCATCGGAAGCCCGCCCTTCTCGACCACACTGCGCAGGAACAGGCGGATGGCGGTGCTCACGTCCAGGCCGGAAGCCTTCAAGACGGCCGCCGCCTCACGCTTGAGCTCGGGCTCGACGCGGGAACGAACATCAACAGTCAGCATGGGGAACTCCTTCAGTAGACGGCACAGTACCACAATGTAGCTACATTGTGACCCTCCTCCGGGGGAGCCTCCAGTCGTCGCGTCAGCCAAAATCAACACGATACGGCCACAGAGCCGTATTCGTACAGGAGACTGCGCTGTGCCTGACACCGTTTCTGACTAGACCCGCCTCAAGCCCGCGCCACGCTCCCAATCTTCGCCTGGTCCCGCTGCAGCTCTTCACGCGTGGTGATCCGGCGGAACCACACGGTGACGGCGCTGGACGTGAGCACGATGAACAGCGAATACAGCACGGGCACCAGCAGCACTTCCTGCTGCTGCGTGCCGGTGAAGGTGAGCACCACAATCAGCACGGCCAACGGGCCGTTCTGAATGCCGGTTTCCAGCGCAATGGTGCGTGAACGCCGGGCGTCTTGGCGCAGCAGGCGCGAAAGCCCGAAGCCCAGCGCAAACCCGGCCAGCCCCAGGCCAATGGAGCCGGCATACACCGGAAAACCAGTGGACAGCAGCAGCGGCCAGTTGCGCGGCACCCAGGAAACGATCAGGAACAGGATGACGGCCACGCCCAGCAGCCCGCCAATCATCTCGATGACGGCGCCCACGTTGGCATTCCACTTGCGCAGCACCATGCCCAGCAACGTGGGCACCAGCAGCACCACCAGCACCTGAATGATGTTTTCCTGGGGAATCTTCCACTCGCCTTCAATGCCCTGGCTGTAGAAAGCCAGCGCCACCGGCACCATCACCACGGCCACCAGGGTGGAACACACCGTCATCAGGATGGACAAGCTGAGCGTGCCCTTGCTGAAGTAGGTGAAGATGTTGCTGGTGGTGCCGCCAGGCATGCAGCCCATGAGGATCAGGCCCACGGCGTAGGCGGGCGGCAGCTGCAGGGCGGTGGCCAGCCCAAAGGCCAGCGCGGGCATGATGCCGTACTGGCACAGCAGCCCCACCAGAATGCCCTGCGGCTTGCGCATGGCAATGGCGAAATCCTTGAAGGTCAGGCTGGCGCCCATGCCCAGCATGATGACCATCATCATCACGCCCAGCAGCTTGGTTTCGGTGTCGCTCAACATGTCGAATCTGCCTTGGGGTTAGGTGTTGGCCTTGGCCTTGGACTGGGCCAGCACTTCGGCACGCAGGTCTTTGCGCAGGATCTTGCCCACGGGTGTCTTGGGCAGCTCGTCGCGGAACTCCACGCTGGCCGGAATCTTGTAGCCCGTCAGGCGGCTGCGGCAGTGCGCCAGCACCTGCTCGGCGGTGAGCTCAGGGTCATGCTTGACGACATAGGCCCGCACGGCTTCGCCCGTCTTGGCGTCGGGCACACCGATGACGGCGGCTTCCATGACGCCTTCGTGTTCAGCCAGCGCTTCTTCAATCTCGTTGGGGTAGACGTTGAAGCCGGAGACCAGGATCATGTCTTTCTTGCGGTCGACGATCTTGAAGGTGCCGTCGGCCGACATGACGGCCACGTCGCCGGTGCGCAGCCAGCCTTCGGCGTCCAGCACCTCGGCGGTGGCTTCCGGGCGCTGCCAGTAGCCTTTCATCACCTGCGGGCCGTGGATGCACAGCTCACCGGGTTGGCCAACGGGCACGTCGTGGCCGTCGTCGCTGATCAGGCGAATTTCCGTCATCGGTGCGGGGATGCCGATGGTGTCTGGCGTGCGGGGCGTTTCCAGCGGCTGGAAGCACACCACGGGTGAGCTTTCCGTCAGGCCATAACCTTCCACCAGCGGCGTCTTCACCAGTGTTTCCCAGCGCTGAACCACGGCGTTATGCATGGCGGCGCCACCGCCGCCGGCGGCCTTCAGGTGCTTGGGCGGGAAGGCGGTGAACCACTCTTCGTTCAGCAGCGCGTTGTACAGCGTGTTGACGCCGGTCACCCAGGTGATGGGGTAGTTGTCAAAGGCGCGCTGCAGGTTCTGCACGGGGCGCGGGCTGGGCACCAGGATGTTGCGTGCACCCGCGGCAAACATGCACAGGAAGTTCACCGTGAACGCGAAGATGTGGTACAGCGGCAGGGCCGTCAGCACCACTTCCTTGCCGTCGTCGATGCGGCTGTTGCACATGGCGCGCATCTGGTCCATGTTCCAGAGCAGGTTGCCGTGGGTGAGCATGGCGCCCTTGGCCACGCCGGTGGTGCCGCCGGTGTACTGCAGCAGGGCCAGGCTGTCGTGGCTGAGGTTGGCGGCAGAGGCCTTCACGTCAAAACCCTTGGCCTTGGCCTGCTCGCGGCCCTGGGCCAGTGCGTCGGGCAGGCTGAGGGTCTTGAGGTTGTGGCTGGGAATTTGCCGGTTCCAGTGGCGCTGGACAAGGTGGACGATGCCCTTGACAGGCTGCGGGAAGAATTCCGGCACCTTCACCGTCACCACGTGCTGCAGCGGGGTCTGGCCCATGATGCTTTCCAGCTTGTCGACAAACATGTCGACGATGACCAGCACCTTGGCGCCACTGTCCTTGAACTGGTGCGCCATCTCGCTGGCGGTGTACAGCGGGTTGGTGTTGACGGCCACGCAGCCGGCCTTGAGGGTGCCCAGCAGGGCGATGGGGTAGCCCAGGCAGTTGGGCATCTGCAGGGCGACGCGGTCACCCTCGGCCAAGCCGCAGCTGGCACGCAGGTAGGCGGCGAAGGCGTCGCTCATCTCGTCAACCTGCGCGTAAGTCAGGTTGCCGTACATGCCGTTGGGCATGACGGTGGTGAAGGCCGTCTGGGCAGAAAAGCGCTGGCAGGTGTGGCGCGCCAGTTCACCGATGCTGCGGTGAGAAGGGGGCGGCAACTGGCGCGGAATGCGCGTTCCGTATTGTTCCACCCAGGGTTTCAGGGTGTATGGCGTGACGGCGTCCATGGTGCTGCAGCCCCAGATGGTGATTTGTGACGCGCCGGACTATGCCGTTTTCGCCCCTCATCTGCCATGAGGGGCAGTAATGCGCCCACACGTGGCGGTGATACCATTTCCGCCTCTTGTGGGGACGTAGCTCAGCTGGGAGAGCGTCGCGTTCGCAATGCGAAGGTCGGGAGTTCGATCCTCCTCGTCTCCACCACTTCTTCCTGCGCGAATCCGCGCAAATGGTAGGAATCAGTAGGAAGCCGGTTTATCGGCTTGTCCTGCCCACCCAGGCCGAGGGCCAAACTTCATCGTTTGCTGCCCTGGCACATCAAGCCGCGTGCGTGTGTCAGTGTCCTGAGCGAGTCGGTTTGTCTTGGCCTTTGACAACTTTTTCCATTGACGAGTGCAGCCGAGGACAGTGACTGGGTCATGCACGCAATTCGTGCGGAAACTTTATGCCACTAAGTGGCACAATGCCGCTTGATGATTCGCATCTTCAAAACCCGCCATTTCCAGCGCTGGATGCGCAAGACGGAGCTGAGCGATGCCGCGCTGTGCAAGGCCGTCCAAGAGATGGCCGCCGGGCTGGTTGATGCCGATCTGGGCGGTGGCGTGGTGAAGAAGCGGGTCGGGGTGGCCGGTCGGGGCAAGAGTGGCGGTGTGCGAACGCTGGTCGCCACCAACAAAGGCAGTCGCTGGTTCTTCGTTTTCGGTTTCGAGAAGAACGAGCGCGCCAACATCAGCGACGAAGAACTTGAAGGTTTGCGGACCGTGGCTGCCGATCTGTTGAACCGCACTGGTAAGCAATTGGATGAAGCCATCGCCGATGGCGCATTGCAGGAGATCGGCCAATGACGATCAAAACCAAAGCCGGAAGTCGTGTTTTCGAAGCCGTCCATGAGACGGCTGCGGATCTACACCGTCTGGGATTCATCGACAAGCGAAAGATGAGCCAATACGACGCACTGTGCCTGGAACCGGTGCACGACTACGATGCCGCGAAGGTCAAGGCCCTGCGAGAGAGGCTGCGCCTGAGTCAAGCCGTCCTGGCCTCGGTGCTCAACACAAGCCTGTCCACCGTTCGAAAGTGGGAGGTCGGCGACAAGCGCCCCAGTGGCCCGTCACAAAGGCTGCTCGACATCATCGCGCGCAAGGGGCTGGAGGCGATACTCTGAACAGAATGCTTGTGTCGGTTTGGCGGCGCACTTACGGAAAGTCAACACAAGAGTGGGGATGCGCGGCGCGCGCCCGACTTTCCTCCGATGCACGTGCAGCCTTCGAGGGTGCCCCCGACTTGCCTGCACGTGAAGAAGGCTGGTTTGTCACCTGGCGGAACCGCACCACCACCATTCAACGCCCAACCGCTCTCGGTTGGGCGTTCTTGCTGGCGGGTTCCGCGACGCCACGCGGGGTTCCGCCCGGTTATTCCCGTCCCATGTTTCCTGGTCCCGCTGCTGGGGCGGGATGGCGCCCGCCCCGCCCCGAGGGCGCTCAGAACTCCGCATGCTCCACGACGACAACGCACGCAACCGCCGCATCGGCATCTCGCTGGTCTGCCTCACCACCCTGCTGTTTGCCCTGCTGGACGCGTGCGCCAAGTGGCTGGTGCAGGAGCTGCCAGTTTTCCAGGTGGTGTGGATGCGCTTCGTGGCTCACGTGCTCATCACCTCCGCGCTGCTGGCTCCGGCCTACGGCCGCGAGCTGGTACGGGTTCGCAACCTGCGGCTGCAGGCCGTGCGCGGAGCGATGCTCGGCGTGATGACGGCGCTCAACTTCTGGGCGCTGCAGTACCTGCAGCTCGCCGAGACGGGCGCGATCCAGTTCTCGGTGCCGCTGCTGATCGCCCTGCTCAGCGCCTGGTGGCTGGGAGAGCGGCTGGACGCCCGGCGCTGGCTGGCGATCGCCGCGGGTCTGTGCGGCGTGATGCTCATCATGCGGCCCTGGACTGGCGCCTTCCACCCCGCGCTGCTGCTGTCGGTGGGCAACGCCTTCCTCTACGCCGGCTTCAACATCCTGACGCGGCGCCTGGCGGCCACCGAGTCCCCGGCGTCGCTGCAGCTGATGTCGGCCATCGGCGCGGCGGTGGTGATCGCCCCATTTGGCCTCGCGCACTGGCGCGCCCCGGCCGACGCCTTCACCTGGTGCATCATCGGCCTGACCGGCCTGTGCGGGGGCCTGGGGCACTACTTCGTCGCGCAGGCCCACCGCTATGCCACGGCCGCAACGCTGGGGCCTTTCCTGTACCAGCAGATCCTCTACATGACGCTGCTCGGGTGGCTGGTCTTCGCCCAAGTGCCCGACGCGCTGGTGATCGCAGGCGCCGCCGTGGTGGTGGCCAGCGGCCTGTACCTGCTGTGGCTGGAGGTCCGGGGAGGCTGATCGCCTCAGAAGAGGGTGCGACCCAAAGCATCGCGTTGCAGCCGCGGCAAGCGGCAAGCGGCAGGTCGAGGCTCGTTTGCTCTTCGAGTCCCTGGACAGGCCCCAGAACGGGATGAACGCAAGGAGTGTCACAAAAGCAGATCGTCTGGCTCGCCGCCGCACCCGAGATAAACCCTGCTTGGGAACCACGGCAACTGGCTTAAGAATCCAACGCTGACCCGAAGCCGCAAGGAAAGCGCATGCAGTTGATGCTTGAAAGCATCACCAAGAACGTGGGTGCCGCCGCCTGGCTGGCGCCGATGAACCTGGCACCGAAACCCGGTGCCGTGACGGTGCTTCTGGGCGCCACCCAGGCCGGCAAGACCAGCCTGATGCGCATCATGGCCGGGCTGGACCGCCCCAGCAGCGGCCGTGTGCTGGTGGACGGCGCAGATGTCACGGGCGTCGGTGTGCGCGAACGCAACGTGGCGATGGTCTACCAGCAGTTCATCAACTACCCGTCCATGACGGTGGCGCAGAACATCGCATCCCCCTTGCGGCTGCGCGGCGAAGCAAACATTGACCAGACCGTGCGCGCGCTGGCGGCGCGGCTGCACATCGAACCGTTCCTGGACCGGCTGCCGGCCGAGCTATCGGGCGGCCAGCAGCAACGCGTGGCGCTGGCACGTGCGTTGGCCAAGGGCGCACCGCTGATGCTGCTGGACGAACCGCTGGTGAACCTGGACTACAAGCTGCGCGAAGAACTGCGCGAAGAACTGACCCAGCTGTTTGCCAGCGGCGACAGCACCGTCGTCTACGCCACCACCGAGCCGGGCGAGGCACTGCTGCTGGGTGGCCACACCGCCGTGCTGGACGCCGGCGAACTGCTGCAATACGGCCCCACGGCCGAGGTGTTCCACCGGCCGCGGTCGCTGCGCGTGGCGCGCGCCTTCAGCGACCCGCCGATGAACCTGATGGCGGCCGACCCTGCACCCGCCGGCGTGCAGATCAGGGGCGGCCCGCTTGTGTCCGTGAACTTGCCTGTGACGCCGTCGGCGGCATTGCCGCGGGCCGCTTCAGGCGGGCAGGCCAACGGCGTCGCCAATGGCGCCTTGACGCTGGGACTGCGCGCCAGTGCGCTGCGTGTCAGCCCCAGGCCGGGCGACGTAGCCCTGCCTGGCACCGTGGAACTGGCCGAGATCTCGGGGTCTGACACTTTCGTGCACGTGCACAGCGCGGTGGGTGAACTGGTGGCGCAGCTGACGGGTGTGCATGTGTTTGAGCTGGGTGCGGCCATCACGCTGCACATGAGCCCTGCCCAGGCCTATGTGTTCGACGCCCAGGGCGCCCTTCTGCTGGCGCCCGAGCAAAGGTCCTGAGCCGTGGCCCGCATCGATCTTGAACTCGCCCATTCCTACAAGGCCAAGCCGCTGGCCGATGCCGACTACGCGCTGCTGCCGCTGAAGATGAGCTTTCGCGACGGCGGCGCCTACGCCCTGCTGGGCCCATCGGGCTGCGGCAAGACCACGCTGCTGAACGTCATCTCGGGCCTGCTGGCGCCTTCACAGGGAAAGGTGCACTTCGATGGCGTGGATGTCACACGCACGACACCACAACAGCGCAACATCGCGCAGGTGTTCCAGTTCCCGGTCATCTACGACACCATGACGGTGGCTGAAAACCTGGCCTTCCCGCTGAAGAACCGCAAGGTACCGGCGGCGCAGATCAGCCAGCGCGTGGGCCAGATTGCCGAGATGCTGGAGATGAGCCACCAGCTCGACCAGCGCGCCGCCGGCCTGTCGGCCGACCAGAAACAGAAGATCTCGCTGGGCCGCGGGCTGGTGCGGCCCGATGTGTCGGCGGTGCTGTTCGACGAGCCGCTGACCGTGATCGACCCACACCTGAAGTGGCAGCTGCGCCGCAAGCTCAAGCAGGTGCACCATGAACTGAAGCTGACGCTGATCTACGTCACACACGACCAGGTCGAGGCCCTGACCTTTGCCGAAGAAGTGGTGGTGATGACACGTGGCCGCGCCGTGCAGGTGGGCTCTGCCGAGGCTTTGTTTGAACGCCCGGCGCACACCTTCGTGGGCCATTTCATCGGCTCACCCGGCATGAACTTCCTGCCCGCACAGGCACAGGGCGGCACGCTGCTTGTGGCCGGCCACAGCCTGCCCGCGCCGCAGTCATTGCCCGACGGCGAGTTGAAGCTGGGCGTGCGCCCGGAATACCTGGCGGTGACTGCAGAAGGTGCAGCCGGCGCCGTGCCGGCACAGGTGACGCAGGCACAGGACATCGGTACCCACTACCTGCTGACCGCCACCGCGGCTGGTCACACGCTGAAGGCCCGCCTGTCGCCCGAGGCCACCGTACCGCAACCCGGCAGCACCGCCTGGCTGCAAGTGCTGGGCACACACACCTGTTTCTACAGAAACGAGGAACTGGTGGCCTGAGCGGGTCAGACACCACCACACAGCCCATGAGCAGCACCACCAAACCCGTCAACCAGAAGGCCTGGTTCCTCATCCTGCCGGTATTCATCTGCGTGGCCTTCTCGGCCATCCTGCCGCTGATGACGGTGGTTAACTACTCAGTGCAGGACATCATCAGCCCCGAACGCCGTGTGTTCGTGGGCACAGAATGGTTTGCGAAGGTCATGCGCGACGGCGACCTGCACGCCGCGCTGTGGCGGCAGTTGCAGTTTTCGCTGTCGGTGCTGGCCATCGAGATCCCGCTGGGCATTGCACTGGCGCTTTCCATGCCGGCTACGGGCTGGAAAGCCAGCGCGGTGCTGGTGGTGGTGGCGCTGTCTCTGCTGATACCGTGGAACGTGGTGGGCACCATCTGGCAGATTTATGGCCGTGCTGACATCGGCCTGATGGGCGCCGCGCTGAAAGGCCTGGGCTTCGACTACAGCTACACCGGCAACGCCACGCACGCCTGGGCCACCGTGCTGCTGATGGACGTGTGGCACTGGACGCCGCTGGTGGCGCTGCTGTGTTACGCCGGCCTGCGCAGCATCCCCGACGCCTACTACCAGGCCGCGCGCATCGACGGCGCCAGCAAGTGGGCTGTGTTCCGCTACATCCAGTTGCCCAAGCTGCGCGGTGTGCTGATGATTGCCGTGCTGCTGCGCTTCATGGACAGCTTCATGATCTACACCGAACCGTTTGTGCTCACCGGCGGCGGCCCCGGCAATGCCACCACGTTCTTGAGCCAGTACCTGACGCAAAAGGCGGTGGGCCAGTTCGACCTGGGCCCGGCGGCGGCTTTCTCGCTGATCTACTTCCTCATCATCCTGCTGCTGTGTTTCATCCTCTACAACTGGATGCAGCGCGTGGGTACGGCCTCTGAAGAAGAGGGCACGCCCCGATGAATAAACGCAGCGTCTTCCTGGTGTTGTACCTGGTCTTTGCGCTGTTGCCCATCTACTGGATGGTCAACATGAGCTTCAAGACCAACAGCGAGATCCTGTCCAGCTTCACCCTGCTGCCGGAGCAGTTCACGCTGGAGAACTACGCGAAGATCTTCACCGACCCCAGCTGGTACTCGGGCTACATCAACAGCCTGATCTATGTGGCCATCAACACGGTGATTTCACTCACGGTGGCGCTGCCTGCGGCCTATGCGTTCAGCCGCTACCGCTTCCTGGGCGACAAACATGTCTTCTTCTGGCTCTTGACCAACCGCATGACACCACCGGCGGTGTTCCTGCTGCCCTTCTTCCAGCTGTACACGACCGTGGGCCTGATGGACACGCACCTGGCGGTGGCGCTGGCGCACCTGGTGTTCAACGTGCCGCTGGCGGTTTGGATTCTGGAAGGTTTCATGAGCAGTGTGCCGCGCGAGATCGACGAAACGGCCTACATCGACGGCTACTCGTTCCCGCGCTTTTTCCTCACCATCTTCCTGCCGCTCATCAAGGCCGGTGTGGGCGTGGCGGCCTTTTTCTGCTTCATGTTCAGCTGGGTGGAACTGCTGCTGGCACGCACGCTGACCAGCGTGAACGCCAAACCCATCGTGGCCACCATGACACGCACCGTCAGCGCCAGCGGCATGGACTGGGCCACGCTGGCCGCCGCCGGTGTGCTGACCATCGTGCCGGGCGCAGTGGTGATCTGGTTTGTGCGCCACTACATCGCCAAGGGCTTTGCCATGGGGCGGGTATGAACGCGCTGCCGCGGGGGGCTTGCTGATGTTCAACTGGATGGTCTGGACCACGCCGGTGGCGGTGTTCTTCATCAGCATCGCGTTGATACTGGTGGGCATGACGGTGTGGGAAGTCAAACAACCCACGTTACTGCGCAAGGGCTTCCTGCCCATGGCCACCACGCGTGGCGACCGGCTGTTCATTGGCCTGCTGACAGCGGCCTACATCAACCTGGCCTTTGTGGGCCTGAGCAAGAAGTTCATGGAATGGTTGCAGCTCAGCAGCGAGCCCAGCGTGTGGGTCAGCTTTGTGCTGTCACTGCTGGTGCTGCTGTTCATCATGCGTAAGGGCTGAAACAGCGGCCAGCAACTACCAACTTTCAAGGCATTCGGCCCGACCCTTTCCCCGGGGCCGTGACACATGCAGTTCACAGGGGAAGGAGCATGCATACAGGAGACAGACCATGAGATTGCGCTATACCGCGCTGGCCGCCGCCGTGGTGATCTTCGCGGCCACGGGCTGCGGCAAGAAAGAAGAACCCGCCGCCAAGGCGCCGACAGCGGCGGCCCCCGCCGCTGCCGCTGCACCCGCTGGCGCCGACGCAGCAAAGAAGTGGATCGACAGCGAGTTCACACCCTCTACGCTGAGCAAGGACGCGCAGGCGGCCGAACTGAAGTGGTTTGCCGAGGCAGCCGCCAAGCTCAAAGCCAAGGGCATCACCGAAATCTCAGTGGTTTCCGAGACCATCACCACGCATGAATACGAGAGCAAGACGCTGGCCAAGGCGTTTGAAGAGATCACCGGCATCAAGGTCAAGCACGACCTGATCCAGGAAGGTGACGTAGTTGAAAAACTGCAGACCAGCATGCAGTCGGGCAAGAGCATCTACGACGGCTGGATCAGCGACAGCGACCTGATCGGTACGCACTACCGCTACGGCAAGATCATGAACCTGACCGACTACATGGCCGGTGCGGGCAAGGAATGGACCAACCCGGGCCTGGACCTGAAGGACTTCATCGGCACCAGCTTCACCACCGCGCCCGACGGCAAGCTGTACCAGCTGCCCGACCAGCAGTTCGCCAACCTGTACTGGTTCCGCGCCGACTTGTTTGAGCGGCAGGACCTCAAGGACAAGTTCAAGAAGAAGTACGGCTACGACCTGGGCGTGCCGCTGAACTGGAGCGCGTACGAAGACATCGCCGCCTTCTTCACCAACGACGTGAAGGAAATCGACGGCAAGCCCATCTATGGCCACATGGATTACGGCAAGAAAGACCCGTCGTTGGGCTGGCGTTTCACCGACGCCTGGTTGTCGATGGCCGGCACCGCCGACATCGGCATCCCGAACGGCAAGCCGGTGGACGAATGGGGCATACGCGCGTCGGCCGACGGCTGCACGCCGCTGGGCGCCAGCGTCTCGCGTGGCGGCGCCACCAATTCACCGGCCGCCGTCTACGCGCTGACCAAGTATGTGGACTGGATGAAGAAGTACGCGCCCAAGGAAGCCACCGGCATGACCTTCGGCGAAGCCGGCCCGGTGCCGGCACAAGGGCAGATTGCGCAGCAGATCTTCTGGTACACCGCGTTCACGGCCGACATGACCAAGCCGGGCCTGCCGGTGGTCAATGCCGACGGCACACCGAAGTGGCGCATGGCCCCCGGCCCCAACGGCCCGTACTGGAAACAGGGCATGCAAAACGGCTACCAGGACGTGGGCAGCTGGACCTTCTTTGCCGACCACCCGGCCGACAAGACGGCGGCAGCCTGGCTGTATGCGCAGTTCATCACCAGCAAGACGGTGAGCCTGAAGAAGACCATCGTCGGCCTGACGCCCATCCGCGAAAGCGACATCCAGAGCCAGGCCATGACCGACCTGGCGCCCAAGCTGGGTGGCCTGGTGGAGTTCTACCGCAGCCCGGCGCGTGTGGCCTGGACGCCCACCGGCACCAACGTACCTGACTACCCGAAGCTGGCGCAGCTGTGGTGGAAGAACGTGGCGCAGGCGGTGACGGGTGAGATGACCCCGCAAAAGGCCATGGACACGCTGGCCGAGGAAATGGACGACGTGATGAGCCGCCTGGAACGCGCTGGCATGGCCAAGTGCGCACCCAAGCTGAACCCCAAGGAAGATCCGTCCAAGTACCTGACCGACAAGGCCGCGCCCTGGAAGAAGCTGGCCAATGAAAAGCCCAAGGGCGAAACCATCGCCTACCAAACGCTGCTGGACGCCTGGAAGGCTGGCAAGGTACGTTAAAGGTGGAAGACTACGGCGGCTGACTTTCATGGTGCGGGGCAACGCCCCGGATCATGGAAGGCCCCCACGCTGACCGCGTCTCTGGCCGTGCAAGGCGCAAGCCTTGCACGGCTTTTCTTATTCCCCCCCACCGTTGGCTTACGCCAGATGCACACGCGCGGCCGGTGCCACGCCGTGCTGGGATGGCCCGTGACCGGCGACTCCTCCCCGAACTGCTTGTCCATCAGTTCGAGAAGAGCAGCACACCTCCCTACCCTTGGGCCTTCGTCATGCCTACCCATGGAAGGCCAGGGACTGGGCGCAATCGGATGGTTTCTGTTGCTGTGAAAAGGGTTGATGCCCGCCCAGGGAGAGCGGGACGGCCATGGCCCACAACTGCCATCGGTTACTTTGGGCAGGATGCCATCGAATGCTTTGTGTCGCACCAATCACCTGCCCGACGCGAGCCGTCCAAGGCGTCCGGATTCTGCACGGGCTTCGGCCAGCCGCTGGCCCCCGTCGGATGGTGGGCGGCCACTCTCGAGCATCCTACGGAATACGCGGTCGGCATCGTCGGTACTCTGGTGGGCTGGGTCTTGCGGGATGACGTCGAACGTCAGCTTGGCGATGGCAACCAGCCGCTGGGCGGCATCTTTCTGGGTGTAGCCGTCCGGGACTTTGTGCTTCAGCGCCTCAACCTGTTCGGTCAGGGCGCTGAGCTGGTCAAGAAAGATCGGGTGGGCGAAGAACGTCCAGCCATTCACGACGAGTGGCTGAGCTTCGCCCTTTCTTCCGCTCATTCATCGTCCGCCGACAGCGGCGCTTCCAGGTCAACCGCAACACCGGCGACAAGTGCCTGGATGCGCTGGGCCAGCCCGGCATCCACGGCCTGAAGCCGTTCGGGGTGCTCACACGGTGGTCTTGTACCGGTCGGTCAGCGTCGATTCGGCTTGCATGGCGACGGGCATGGCGCTTCTCTGGCTGGAATGTTCCGCGCAGAAGGTAATGCGAGTGCATTGCCTGTCAGTGCGATGGCATTGTCTGCCTGGCGTCAGTTCGGAAAGATCGACTGAGGCGGGGCTTGGGCACACAACCGCTGCGGTCAGAAACCGCAGGGGATGTCGAGGCCCCATTTCTTGAAGGCGGCGGACAGGCGGGTGAAGGAGGCTTGGCGTTCGGGGCCGCTGAGGGTGCCGCTGAGGTAGATGCAGTACTGCTGGGCCGCATCCAGTTGATCCTGGCCCAGGCGCTGCTTGATGCGTGGGTCGACACCGAGATCGGCCAACTCAGCGGCGAGATCGAGGTCTCTGCCCGTGAGGGCCCAATGGAGAGCGGTTCCATCCAAGGGGTTGCGCATCAAATTCATGTTGGCGCCAGCAGCCTTCAACGCGCGGATCGCGGGCCGGTTCTTGTGGATCGTGGCCAGCACGAGCAAGGTGTAGTCACCCTCTGTGCCTGCCAGATCGGGCGACACGCCGAGTTTCAGCAAAGGCTCGATCCATGCAGCGGTAGGCTTCCGCTTGGATTCTTCCTTGGCGACCGCGTAATGAGGAACGGTGGCGTTGTTGGGCAACCGGCTGACAGGGTCAGCGCCTTGCTGAATGAGCCAGACCAGCGCATCGGGGTTCGGGGCATACAACGCAAAGTGCGGAAGGGTGAGGTCCTTCAGGCCTGCGGCCTTGACGTTGCCACCCTCGGCCACCAAGGTTTGCAGGCGCTTGATGTCACCGCGCTGGGCGGCGGCTGCCAATTGCTGAGAAAGGATGTCCTGGGGAAACACGCGCTTAGGGTCGAGAGTCATGCCAGAAGCTCCAGCAAATTGAGCCCACACCAGCAGCGCCAGCGAGAGCACCCAGTGGCGAAAGCTTGGTTCACGTACGGGCCGACTGGCCATCTGCCGGCGCACATCATGCTGGCCCGATGAACTTTTGAACGGGTACCCGGGTACCCGAGGCCTTGACGAGTTTCTGCACATCGTTGAGCTTGCGTGACTCATAGCCATTGACCATGTTGACAATCGAGTGCTGGGCAGCCAAGCCCGTGTCCGTTCCGTCGGCGTTTTTTGAAACGACCGATTGCGTATTGGCCTGACCCAAGGTGGGCGGCACGTACCACCCAAACCTATGGTGGTTCTCCGCAGCGTCTTCAGCAGTGATGGTGCTGATTCTCTTGCCCAGAGCCCCGAGCGTCGATTCTTCTTCGTGAGAAGGCTTGACGTCTTCAAACCGAAGCCCCAATGCCTCCAGGCCGCCGCGTGAGGCACCTGTCACTTGTGAAAGTGCGCCCGCCGCGCCGTATGCCATGGCCTGCGCCCTCATTGACATCTGCAAACCCGTCAGAGGGTCTCCACCGCCAACGCTGATGCCGCCCGTGGTTCGGTGCTGCTGCACGCGGTTTGCAAACTGGCTGTATTCGGCACTGGCAATGCCTAGAACGTCTGGGTGAACGCCTGCCGCGTTGAACATTTCTCCCCGGACAAGACCGGCGGCACCGACAACCGCGGCTTGGGCTTTGCCGCCACCCAGGGAGTGCCCTGTCACCATGGGTGGTGGATGAACTCTACCCAGCGCCTTGCCCACTTGCATGGCAGCCTGATACTGCCGCGTAGTCCGCCCCAACGCATTGTCATGGTCCACCAGGATGTCCTCCGCCTCGCCGGTCGTACCGCGGAAAGCCACCACGGTCT
>JAJTDE010000243.1 GCA_021298085.1 Rubrivivax sp. | reverse complement strand
CCGATGGTCGCCAATGCCCTGTTCGTTCTGGGCGCGATGGCGATCCTGATCGAAGGTCTGATCTGCGCGGTCATCGCCCTTCCCCTGTTCTGCATCTTCGGCGCGTTCGGCGGCGTCGTGATGGGCGCGATCTGTCGCGTCTCCCGGCGACAACGGGAGGCGGTGTACAGCTTCGCCGAGCTGCCAGTGCTGGTGGGTTTCCTGCCGACTCACGAGGTCGACTACCAGCGCATCGGGACGATTGAACGGACGATCTTCGTCGAGGCTCCGCCGCAACAAGTGTGGCGACAAATCCACGATGCACGCGACATCCGGCCCGAAGAAGTGGGGCACGCCTGGATGTACAGGGTCGGTGTTCCGCTGCCCGTCGCGGGTGTGACGTACGCGACTCCTGATGGCTTCGTCCGGAAGGTCTCGATGGGCAAGTCCATCCACTTCGAGAGGGTGGCCACCGAGTGGCAGGAGGACCGCTACGTGCGATGGCGCTATCGGTTCGAGAAGGACTCATTCCCGCCCAACGCGCTCGACGACCACGTCACCATCGGTGGGCACTACTTCGATCTTATGGACACAGCGTACAAGCTCACTCCCACGGCCGCTGGATCGACCGAGTTGAGCATCACGATGCACTATCGGCTCAGCACGCAGTTCAACTGGTACGCAGATGGCGTTGCGCGCTTCCTGATCGGCAACTTCGAAGAGGTGATCCTAGACTTCTACCGTCGCCGCGCATTGCACGCGAGCTGAGCGGCTGTCCTCGGCAAGCCAGGCAGCGCCATGACACACGCTCGCAGGGATTGTTCAGATCCGACAGCGTCGACCGAGGATCGGCCGGCGGTGCATGCGCATGGTCCACAGCGGGGTCGCGGGAGAAGGGCTTGTCCTGCACCTCAGGATTGAGAAGTCGACCGTCCAGCAGCCTGGCGCATAGGTGCCGGGCTGCGCCGCTGATTCTGGTCAACGGCGCCCGTGCCATCGGGCCGAATATGCCTACTCGCTGAGGCGCGCCGACGCCAGCAGGTTCATCTGTTCACGCAACGCCTTGCGGCCCGCGCCGTTGGTCGCACGCCAAGCCTTCAGGGCAAGGTCCAGAAATGCTTGCTCGGCTGGCGCCACTGAGTCGCTCTCGCGAGCTTCATCGAGCCAGCCCGCCGGCTTGCCATGGTGCTGCTCGATCTGCCGGGCCAGCTTGTCGCCGATCGGCCGTGACGACTTGATCTGGCTCCACATGCTGGGCGAGATCTGCAAGGTTGCTGCAAAGGTCTGCTCCAGCCCCTTGGGAGAGGCCCCTGAGGCGAGCGCCTTCTCGGCGTAGGCCTGGAAGAGCGCCAGCGCGTTGTGTCTTCTGGTGATGGTCGTGTTGGCCACTTGTTGTGCGCAATGCAACGAGTTCAGACAACATTGTCGCAGGGGGTTGACGGCAGAGTAAAGACTATTTACAGTCCGACTCCTCTGCTCATCGAGCACAACTTTCTTCAGAGAGCTTCATCGTGAAATCCAGGCACGTCACAAGAACCAACCGACCCATCAAGGGTCTGGTCGCGTTCGTGCGCGCCGTGGCGATGGAGTCGCTGGGCGCATGCGAAGTCGCCTTGCATCAGGTCTATCTGGTGAGCTGCCGATTCGAGCCATCCATTGGCGGCTGGCAGCTTGATCGGAACGAGGACCGAATGCATCCGGGAGAGGGCAGCGCGTAGGCGCGCACCCTCCAAGCTCTGTACGCAGAGGCCCGGATTCCGAAAGGATCCGGGCCTTTTTCATTTCTGACTTCAACCGGCCTGCGAATCGGCGCAGACCCGCGATCGATGGATCGCACCACCGGCGACGGTGGACGCTCTTTAACAACTTGCTGCGAGGCTACCTCGGTACTGGCCGATGGATTGCCTCGCAACTTTTGCGGATGTAGCTCAGTTGGCAGAGCACGACCACGCCATGAGTAATGGGTGATCGGGGCCACGAGTTCGAGACTCGTTGTCAAGCGACATCAGGAACTGACCCCCGCATTGACTCACCCGAACTGCTACCGGTGAGGGTGATGCGGCGACGCGCGCCTCGCGTAACTTACCGCCGTCTGGATAGTCCGGCTGGAGCGGCGGAACGTGACAAGGCAACTCAGCATGGCAACGCGCAAGGAATTGATCGATGCGGTCGGAACGCGGTACCGATCGAGTCCCCTAGGGGAGCGCAGCGCGATCTTGGACGAGTTCGTCGCCATCACCGGCTATCACCGCAAGCACGCGATCAGGTTGCTAGCTGGGCCCCGTACGGCGCCCCAGAAGCGCCGAACAAGCGTCCGGTACGGCCCTGCAGTGCGCGAGGCGCTGCGCGTGTTGTGGGAGGTCTCCGACAGGGTTTGCTCCAAGCGCCTCAAGGTAATGATCCCGACGCTCCTGCCGGCGCTGTTCCGGCACGGCAAGCTTCAGGAGGACTCGAGCCTGCAAGCGCAGTTGGCGGCTGTTAGCCCAGCAACCATTGACCGCCTCCTCGCGCCTGTCCGGCTGGCCGCAGCGAAGGGACGAAGGCGCGCTGCCGGCCTCAGCTCCGCCGTGCGGCGGGCGGTGCCGATCCGCACGTTCGGCGACTGGGGCGATCCTTCGCCAGGCTACGTCGAGGTGGACTTCGTCGCCCACAGTGGTCCGCGGCTCTCCGGCTCCTTTATCCAGACTCTGGTACTGACCGATATCGCCACGGGCTGGACGGAGTGCTTACCCGTTCTCACCCGGGACGGAACCTTGGTCATCGATGCCATCGCCAAGGCTCGCGACCTGTTCCCGTTCCCGCTGCTCGGCGTGGACTTCGACAACGACAGTGCTTTCATGAACGAACGGGTAGTGAAGTGGTGCCGGGAGTCCGGGCTCGAGGTCACTCGCGCCCGCGCCTACAGGAAGAACGATCAGGCGTGGGTCGAGCAGAAGAACGGCGCCATCGTGCGACGGCTCGTCGGATACGGCCGGTTCGAAGGCTTGGAGTCTCTGCAGATGCTGACCAGGCTGTATCGAGCGGCTCGGGTCCATACGAACTTGCTGCAGCCTTCGTTCAAGCTTCGGAGCAAGACGCGCATCGGTGCGAAGGTCGTCAAGCAGTACCACCCGCCCGTCACACCGGCGCACCGCGTTCTCGCGCACTGGACGGTTAGCACGGATACCAAGGCCGCGTTGCACCAAATGGCAGCGCGAGCCGATCCGGTTCTGCTGTTCGCCGAAATCCGCTCGGCGCAAGCAGAACTCGGCCGTCGCGTCGACCGGCGTGGTATCGACGAGAGGCCCGCTGAACCATCTACGACGACTATGCAGCCACTCGACCACGGCGAGCACCAGGCCGGCGAGCTGAGAGAGATCCACCGACGGCCATACAAGCGCCGCAAGCCGCTGCCGCGAAGATCTCGGATGCTGGATGGCTACGTGGCGCAAGTGCGCGGCTGGTTGAGCGTCGAACCCGGCATCACCGCCGTGGACGTACTTAAGCGCCTACAGGACATCACTCCAACCGGTACGTTCACGGCGAGACATCTGCGCACCGTCCAACGCTCGCTGGAGACTTGGCGCGCAGAAGCAGTTCGCCAGTGGATCGATCAATGCGGCTGGGAGGCCGAGCCTCTTGAGGCGGTCGGAGATGATCGAACGTCGTGACTGCAGGGGGGGGCCGGGCGCTCCGCGCCCGGCGGGCTATGGACATGTGGACGATGCGCCTACGGCGCACCGGCATCGACCGTGGACAACGCGATGCGTTGCCCACCGTCGACCCCTTCGACCACATGCCCACAGCCATGAAGAGAGAGAAGAAGTCTGAAACGACCGTTCCTCACGGGTAGCATTCTTCCGTGAGGCAACATGAGGGGTCAGTTTGTCGTGTCGCCTGACACTCGTCATCCGCTCCACTTCGGGTGTGTCCTTTCACTCCGTTGCCGCGTGACATGGTGTTGGCGGTGCGGGATGTGCGCGACCCTTGGCCAGGTCACGTGCAGCGAGACACCACATCCGACGGGATGCTCGCGTTTGGGCACAGCCGAAGTGGATCTCCATGGCCCTCGTAGCTCAGCAGGCAGAGCAGCCGCCTTGTAAGCGGCAGGCCGCGCGTTCGAACCGTCGCCGAGGGCACCACCAGTCAAGTCGCGTTCGTCTAGACGGCCGAGGACACCACTCTTTCAAGGTGGATACGCGGGTTCGAATCCCGCACGCGACGCCAGCACAAGGAACCCTCGTCGAGCTTACGCTTCGGGGGTGGAAATCGGCCGCAACGATTGGGCGGCGCCGGAACCCGTGACCGGATGGATCGCATTGCCTCGTTAACTCAGTGGCCAGAGTGCCGGCCTGTCTAGTCGGAAGCCGCGGGTTCGAATCCCGCACGGGGCGCCAGATCGGTTTGCCGAGATAGCTCAGCAGGTAGAGCGGCGCGTTGAAGGCGCGCGCGTCGGGGGTTCGATTCCCTCTCTCGGCACCAGACAGTCAGAACCTCGTTAGCTCAGTTGGATCAAGAGCGCCGGTCTACGAAGCCGGAGGTCGCACGTTCGAATCGTGCACGAGGTGCCAACAACGGGTGCGTGGCAGAGAGGCCGATTGCGGCTGCCTGTAAAGCAGTCTCCCACGGGACACGGTGGTTCGAATCCATCCGCACCCAACAGCCATACCGGGCTAGCTCAACTGGCAGAGCGGCGGCCTCCAAAG
>JAJTDE010000242.1 GCA_021298085.1 Rubrivivax sp. | reverse complement strand
CGCCTCATCGCCGAGGGCCCGAAGGAGGCGCTGGACCTGACCACCAACACCCAGCCGGTGATGCTGACGGCCGGGGTTGCCTGCTGGCGCGCCTGGCTGGCCGAAGGCGGCGAAAGGCCGGTTGCCCTGGCGGGCCACTCGCTGGGCGAGTTCTCCGCGCTGGTGGCGGCCGGTGCCTTCAGCCTGGCCGATGCACTGCCGCTGGTGCGCTTTCGGGCCCAGGCCATGCAGGAAGCCGTTCCGGTGGGGCAGGGCGCAATGGCCGCCATCCTGGGGCTGGAGGCCGAGGCCGTGCGGCAAGGCTGCCGGCAGGCCGCCGCGCTGGTGGGTGAGCCGGTGGAAGCCGTCAACTTCAACGACCCGAAGCAGACCGTCATTGCCGGGACCCAGGCCGCCGTGGCGAAGGCCTGCGAGCTGCTCAAGGCGGCCGGCGCCAAGCGCGCCCTGCCGCTGCCGGTGTCGGCGCCGTTCCATTCGTCGCTGATGAAGCCGGCCGCTGAACGCCTGCGCGAACGCCTGGCCAGCGTGCCCATCCAGGCGCCGACGATCCCGGTGGTGAACAACATCGACGTGGCCGTGCAGTCAGACCCGGACGCCATCCGCGACGCACTCTACCGTCAGGCCTTTGGCCCGGTGCGGTGGGTTGAGGTGGTGCAGGCCTTGCGGGCCCGGGGGTGCCAGGCTGTGGTCGAGTGCGGGCCTGGCAAGGTGCTGTCCGGCATGGTCAAGCGCATCGATGCTGCCGCGGTGACAGGCTGCATCCTCGACCCAGCCTCGCTGGCCGAAACACGCGCGCTCCTGACAGGAACACCCACATGAACGAACAGACGACGGGTGCCGCGCCCCAGGTGGCGCTGGTCACGGGTGCCAGCCGCGGCATCGGGCGGGCCATTGCCGTGCACCTGGCTGCGCAGGGTTTTGTCGTGGTCGGTACGGCCACCACCGAACCTGGAGCCCAGACGATCACCGACGCCCTGGCCCCCCACGGCGGCCGTGGCATCTGCCTGAACGTGACCGACGGCGCTGCCGTTGATGCGGCCATCGACGGCATCGTCAAGCTTAACGGCGCACTGCATGTGCTGGTCAACAACGCTGGCATCACGCGCGACACCCTGGCCATGCGCATGAAGGACGACGACTGGGACGCTGTGCAGGACACCAACCTGAAGGCGGTCTTCCGCACCAGCCGTGCCGTGATGCGCACGATGATGAAGCAGCGGTATGGCCGCATCATCAACATCACCTCGGTGGTGGGTGCCAGCGGCAACGCCGGTCAGGCCAACTATGCGGCCGCCAAGGCGGGCGTGGCTGGCCTCACCCGTGCCCTGGCGCGCGAGCTCGGCAGCCGCCACATCACAGTCAATTGCGTTGCGCCGGGATTTATCGCCACCGACATGACCGACGTGCTGCCCGAGGCCCAGAAGACTGCACTGCTGGCACAGATCCCGCTTGGCCGGCTGGGTACCCCCGAAGAGATTGCGCATGCGGTGGCTTTCCTCGCCAGCCCGCAGGCAGGCTACATCACCGGTACCGAGCTGCATGTCAATGGTGGCACCTCACCGGCAATTGCCCGGCCGGTAGAATTCCGGGCTGTTTTCCCGAAACACTCCTGGAGGAGTACATGAGCGATATCGAAGCCCGCGTCAAGAAGATCATTGCCGAACAGCTGGGCGTTCCCGAAGCAGACGTGACCAACGAGAAGGCCTTTGTGGCCGATCTGGGCGCGGATTCCCTGGACACCGTCGAGCTGGTGATGGCCCTGGAAGACGAGTTTGGCATCGAGATCCCGGACGAAGAAGCCGAGAAGATCACCACCGTCCAGCTGGCCATCGACTACGCGATGAAGAACCAGAAGGGCTGAAGAGGCGCCTGCTTCCTCATCCTTGGGCCCGTGCGCGGGGTTCCTGACGGAGCCCCACCGGGCATACCTGTTCCCCTCACACTGCACTGTCCACCCGCATGAGCAGAAGGCGAGTCGTCATCACCGGCCTGGGGCTCGTCAGCCCCGTCGGCAACAGCGTTGCAGAGGGCTGGGCCAACCTCCTGGCCGGCCGCTCTGGCATCGCCAACATCACCAAGTTTGATGCGTCGGCGTTTGCGTGCCGCTTTGCTGGTGAGGTCAAGGGCTTCAACATCGAGGACTACATCCCCGGCAAGGAAGCCCGCCACATGGACACCTTCATCCATTACGGCATGGCCGCGGCCATGCAGGCCGTGCGGGATGCCGGGCTGTCCACGGGTGAGGCCTTGTCGGAAGACGCGGCGGAGCGCATCGGGTGCATGGTGGGCTCAGGCATCGGCGGCCTGCCGATGATCGAGGAAACCGACGGCGAATACCGCGCACGTGGGCCACGTCGCATTTCGCCGTTTTTTGTGCCGGCGTCGATCATCAACATGATCTCCGGGCACATCTCCATCAAGTACGGCTTCAAGGGCCCCAATCTGGCCATCGTGACGGCCTGCACCACCGGCCTTCACTGCATTGGCGAGGCCGGGCGTCTCATCGAATACGGTGATGCCGACGTGATGATTGCCGGCGGCGCTGAAAGCACGGTCTCGCCCTTGGGCGTGGGTGGCTTTGCAGCGGCGCGTGCGCTGTCCACCCGCAACGATGACCCGACCACCGCGTCCCGCCCCTGGGACAAGGACAGAGACGGCTTTGTGCTGGGTGAAGGCGGCGGTGTGATGGTGCTCGAGGAGTACGAGCACGCTCGCCGGCGTGGCGCCCGTATCTATGCTGAGCTGGCTGGGTTTGGCATGGGCGCAGACGCCTTCCACATGACGGCGCCCAATGTGGATGGGCCCAAGCGCAGCATGAAGGCAGCGCTGCGCAACGCCGGTGTCAATGCGGATGAGGTGCACTACCTCAACGCCCACGGCACCAGCACACCGCTGGGCGACGTGAATGAAACCAATGCCATCAAGCTGGCCTTCGGTGACCACGCCAAGCAGCTTGTCGTCAACTCCACCAAGTCGATGACGGGGCACCTGCTGGGTGGCGCTGGTGGCATTGAGTCGGTGTTCACCGTGCTCGCCCTGCACCACCAGGTGAGCCCGCCGACGATCAATATCTTCAACCAAGACCCGGAATGTGATCTCGACTACTGCGCCAACACCGCGCGGAGCATGAAGATCGACCTGGCGGTGAAGAACAACTTCGGCTTTGGCGGCACCAACGGCACCTTGGTGTTCCGCCGGGTCTGAGCCCTGCGGCCACGGGTGTGCTGTCTGCAGCGTCCCTCGTGGCTGACGGTGCACCGTGAGCCGCCCGGCGCCCGCCGCGCAGTGGCCTGTCGGCGCTGACCTCCCCTGGCAACTGTTGCACCTGTTTTGCTACGCCGCAGCGGCAGGGCTGGCCGTGTTCGCACTTGCTGCAGACCTTGGCGTGACCAGCCGCGCCGTGCTGGCGCTGGTGTCGGCACTGCTGGCGGGCGCATGGGGCGCGCGTGTCGGACGTCAGGCGGCAGGCCGGCTGTGCTGGACGGGTGAGCAGTGGCACTGGTTGCCGGCCTCTTCGGGCCGCGGGAGCCCACCCGCGGTATTGACGACGTTGCGTGTGACGGTTGACCTCGGAAACTGGCTGGTGGTGCGCTGTTCGGTGAAAGACCGCCGCCGTGCCTTCTGGTTGGTGCTGGCCTCTTCAACCAGCGAGGACAGCGATCAGGCACTGCGCTGGACGGCTTTGCGTGCTGCGCTATATTCAGTGGTCACCCCTCCAGAAGGGCTGCCGGGTACACGGCCAGCCGAACCCGAATGACCGATGCGGACAGTGATGCGCTGTTGGTAGAGCGTGTCAAGCTTGGCGACAAGCGCGCCTTTGAGATGCTGGTGGTCAAGTACCAGCGGCGCATCGAGCGCCTCATCGGCCGCATGGTCCGAGACCCTCATCTTGTCCAGGATATCGCCCAGGAAAGCTTCATTCGGGCCTATCGCGCCATCCCGAACTTTCGCGGCGATGCGGCCTTCTACACCTGGCTGTACCGCATTGCCGTCAACACGGCCAAGAAGACGCTGGTCGATCTCAAGCGAGACCCGGTGATAGGGGAGTCCTCGCTGGTTTCTTCTGATGAAGAAGCCGAGGAACCTTCGCGCGTGGAAGCCACACTAACCGACTCTGCAACGCCTGAGGCGGTGCTGGCCAGCAAGGAAATTGCCGCTGCCGTCAATGATGCGGTGGACCAGTTGTCCGAGGATCTGCGCCAGGCCGTGACCCTGCGAGAAATCGAAGGCCTGAGCTATGAAGAGATTGCCGAAGCCATGAATTGCCCCATCGGGACCGTTCGTTCGCGGATCTTTCGCGCTCGCGAGGCCATCGCGGCACGCTTGCGGCCCTTGCTCGATACCCGCGACGGACGCCGCTGGTAACGCCGTGACACCAGCCGATGTGAACGTCCCCCGCCCGTGAATGCCCAGGAGCACAAGCACATGACAACCAAGGATTTGCCGAACCCAGGGGCTCGCGGTGCCGGCGATAACGCGCCCGCACCCAGTACCCCCGTCGACGCGGCGTGGCTGGCCAGCTTGTCAGCCCTGGCCGATGGCCAGCGCGACGCCTGTGACGACGCGGTAAAGGCCTGGGCTGAAGTGCCCCAGGCGCGCGCCGCTTGGCATGCCATGCACCTGTCCGCTGACGTGATGCGGTCAGACGAATTGGCCAGCACCAGCGAGCGGGACGAACGCTTCCTGCAAGCCTTCAGGGCACGCCTGGCGATGGAGCCGACGGTCATGGCACCGCCCGCGACGCCAATGGCACCGTCGGCGGATGTGCGGTCCGGGCACGCAACCGTCAAGAGGCGCGCCTGGGGATATGGGGCTGTGGCGGCTGGTTTTGTCGCCGTGGGCGCCGTGGCGCTCAGCCTGAACACGTCGCAGGTCCCGGTCAACGCCTCTGACCGCGTGGCCGAGCTGCCAGCGGCGTCAGGCTCTGCCCAGGGTGTGCGCGTGGCGCTACCGGCTCACGCGGCCGGCGAGGCCCTGAGCGCCCGCGCGGTGACGCTGGCGCCAGTCCCCTCGGCGCCCGGCCTCGGGTCCGGGCTCGCAGGTGACGCCACGGCGGCCCCGGGGCCTGACCCCCAGTGGCGCACGCTGGATGGCAAGGTCATTCGCGATGCGCGGCTGGATGCCTACCTTCATGCCCATCGAGGCAACAGCGCCGCTTCCGGGCGCTTCCAGACGGTGGTTCTCGAGCGATGAGCACGGTGTGCGCGGCTGGCGATCACGCCACGTTTGACGCGGCAGGCACCTTGCGGGCGGCTGCCAGAGCACCGCGCATGACAGTGCGCCTCGCTCGGTTGCCCAGGCCCGCGGCGCTGATCTTCCTGATGGCATCGTGGTTGACGGCAGCCTCTGGTGCCGGCGCCGAACCGGTGCTGGTCAAGAGTACGGAGGCACCGGCTGTCCTGGAGCGCATCAAGATGGCATCGCTGCAGCGCAGTTTCAGCGGCACCTTGGTCTATACCGCTGCCGATGTCATGTCGAGTTCCCGGGTGGCGCGCTATGGCAGTGGCGACGCCGTTGTCGAGCGCATCGAAGTACTGGACGGACACCAGCAGCGCAGCTACCGGCAGAACGATGCGGTTCACACCATCTGGCCGGCACAGCGTCTGGTCACCGTCGAGCGACGCAGCGTCGTGGATGAAGCTGTCGGGCTGACCCAGCTGGACCCTCGCTTGCTCGCCAGTTATGAACTTCGCCACCTGGGCGACGACCGCATCGTGGGGCGGCAGGCTGCCGTCTTCTTGTTGAAGCCGCGCGATGAGTCCCGGTTTGCGCAACGCCTGTGGGCTGACAGTGTCACGGGTCTGCTGCTGCGTGCCGATGTCTTGTCGCCCCAGGGCCAGGTGCTGGAATCGACGGCCTTCACGTCGCTCGAACTGGATGTGCGCATGACGCGCGATCCGCAGGCAGCGCTCGCCGCCAGGCGCACGGAAGGGTACCGAACCGTCACGCTCACCACCGAGAAGACCGTCCTGGAGGCCGAAGGCTGGGCCGCCGAGCGGCTGCCGGCGGGCTTTCGTCTGATCGGTTGTGTTCAGCGTTCGTTGGCAGACCCTCTCGAGGCTGCCCACGGCAAGGCGAGCCCCGCGATACAGGCCGTCTTTTCCGACGGCTTGGCGCGTGTGTCGGTCTTCATCGAAACCCACGACCCCGCCAAGCCCCGAACCGCCCTGATGACCCACCTCGGGGCGACCCACGCCCTGAAGTAGCACTTTGCGGGTCGCTGGTGGTTGACGGTCATGGGGGATGTTCCGCTGGGCACCCT
>JAJTDE010000241.1 GCA_021298085.1 Rubrivivax sp. | reverse complement strand
GCCGCTGGGCCCGCCTGCAAGCGGGAACGCAAGTACTCGGCCAGTGGCGCATCGGTGCAGTACACGTAGCAGCCCTTCATGCCCCGCGTCATCAGCGTGCGGTAGGTGTTCTTGACGATGGCATCGGCCAGGGCCTGCGCGTGGTCGGGCTGGTCGTTCAGCATCGCCTTCAGGCCCTTGACCGATTGGTCAGACGACGCGCGCTGGGTGGCGTCGGTCACGATGCGGCCGTTGCGCCAGGCCAGGTCAGGGCCGATGATGACGCCCACGTAGTCCAGCTCCAGGCCCTGGCAGGTGTGGATGCAACCCACCTGCTCCACCGAGCCCGGCGTGACGATCCACAGGCTGCCGTCCTTGTCCAGGTTCCAGCGGCGGCGGTAGTTGAATTTGGGAAGCTGAATGTCCCAGGCCTGCGGGTCTTTCTTGCTGGGCCATGTCCAGCAGTAGCCCGCCACCACGCGTGAACGGTTGTTCGCGCGGTTCTTCAGTTCCACCAGCGCGTGCATGTCGGCCGGGTTGTCAAAGACCCGAAAGTCGTACTCGCCCGTGTCCAGCGTCGGGTTGGCGGTCTCGCGGATGTCCAGCGTGTGGTCCAGCCAGGCCAGGTAGCCGTCTGATCCGTTGCACCTGAACTGGGACGTCAGCGCCAACTCGGTCACCTCGGCGCCTGCCGCCTGGGCATGGCGGCGCAGTTCGTCGGTGTGGCCGATGTCCAGGAGCGTGACACGCTGGTCATCGTCGACGAAGAAGACGGTGCAGCGCGCCGAGCGAATCAGTTCCTTCACCTGGTTGTCGCCCAGGTTGCGGTAGAGGCCGCTCTTCTCATTCAGCCGGTGCGCCTCATCCACCACCAGCGTGTCGTAGGTGTCGGCGGGCACCTCCACATACGCGCCGGAGCCGCTGAAGAGGTTGCTGATGCGCGTCTTCTTGAACGTGCCCGCCAGCTGGGCTTCGTACACCGCCCGCGGCGCCGCATTCTTGGAGACATAACGTGCGTTGCGCCCCCGGGCGACCAGCGCCGCCAGCAGGTTGATGGCAATCACGGATTTGCCCGTGCCCGGCCCCCCTTGCACGATGACCACCTGCTTGTGCTGCGCCGCCCGGGCATCGGCCTGCAGCACGGTCTCGTGCGCCAGCTTCTGGTCGTCGATCAGCACAAACTCCGGCTTGCCCTGCAGCAGCCCGGCCACGCTGTCCATGAGCATCTTGCTGGGCCGGATGCGGCCGTTCTCGATGGCGTAGAGCGCACCCTTGCGGTCCCCGTGGCGCACGTGCGCGCGGATGAAGGCCTGCAGCTTCTCGCGCTCGCGGTGCAGGAACAGCGGGGCACGCGCCAGGTGTTCGCGGTAGTGCGGGTGGTCGATCTCGCCGTTGCGCGGGTGGTTGTGCAGGTAGGCGCACGGCTGCAGCGTCATGGCGCCGTCTTGCACGGCGGCGTTGAAGTCCTGCAGGTAGGCGGCGTAAGACCAGGCCTGGTACGACGGGTGGGTGCCCTCGCGTTCGCCGCTGCGGCCACCGCGCCGTGCCCAGATGATGGCGTCCTTGTCGCTGCGCCGGCTCTCAGACCACTGTTTCAGCTCCACGATGATGACCTTGCTGCGCGCGGCGTCATCTTCGCCGGTGATCACAAAGTCGATGCGTTTGGAACTCTGTGGCAGCTGGTACTCAATGGCCACGCCGGCGTCATCGGGGATCTCGTCATCACCCAGCACCTTGGCCATCTCCAGCAAGGAGTTTTTCCAAGTGGTGCAGAAACTGCCGCTTGCTGGCTTGGTAGATGATCACCGGGCCGGCCGCCTAGAGTTCGTCGTACTTCTTGCTGCTGCCGCGGGCCTTGTCCACCGGGTACTTCAGGGCGTTGAGCTGGAGCTTGGCCTGCGCGGCGGCCACTGGGTCAATGCCCAGGGCGTTGGACAACTGAATCAAGTACAGCAGCACATCGGCAATCTCAGTGCCCACGGCGTCGCGCTTCTCAGGCGGCAGGGCGCGGCTTTGGTCCTCCGTCAGCCACTGGAAGTGCTCCAGCAGCTCGGCAGCCTCCACCGAGAGCGCTGCGGCCAGGTTCTTGGGGGAATGGAAGGGCTGCCAGTCACGCTCGCTGGCGAAGCGCTCCAGTTGCTGGGCAAGGCCGTTGAGGCTGTCGGTCATGCGTGCCTGCGAGGGGTGAACGTCGATCGGCGTTGGCCCGCCAACCGCGGGGCGGGCAACCGGTTGTCAACCAGTGCGAAGGCATTATCGCGGGCCGGCCAAGGCCACAGGAGCGCCCACCCCGCTGCGCGACATTGCGCCGTGCCAATGTCAACCCGAGCATCCCGGCGGCCAACATCAGCGCGCTCGCGGGCTCCGGTACCGGCGAAGCCACGCCGGTGAAGCCACGGCTGCCGAAGTCGTCATCACCGACCAGAAAACCGCCCAGGCTGCAATCGTTGCTGATGCTGCCGCCAATCATCGTGACGGCGCCTGTCAGGGCGATCGCCCTGCCGCAGCTGATGCGCGCGTCGGGGTTCATGCTGATGCTGGTATTGGCCAGGATGTTGCCGGCGAAGTGGATAGCCGAACCCAGCGTGGCGGAACTGTACGCGAGGGTGGCGTCGGCACGGGCCGCCACCGCCACCGCGTCATTCAGATGGATCGCGCCGCCTGTGACCGTGCCCGGCGGAAAGCCGGTGACGGCCGTGCCCGGAGAGACGCCGAGTGCGCCGAAGACACGGGTGCCCACCGGCGCATTCGTGACGCTGGGGGTACTGGTCACGGTGGTTGCGCCGAGTACGGCAAAGTCGGTTGCCGAGTTCAGGAGTGACGCCGCAGCGGCGGTCTGGAGGCAGTCGTTGACGAAGGGACGCGCCCACCGGTTGTACGGGGCCGGTCCTGCTGCTTCCGTACGCAGCAAAACGGACCTGACACGCCGTTGCAAGTGCCACCGCCACCGGCCGTGAATCACCTCGTGCATCGGGGATGACGCTGAACCGTTAACGTTCCGGTTGCGTCAACAACAGCATGGCGTCTGGAAGACGATCTTCCTACTGGCACCTGCGTCGCCCAGTCCAGCGCATGACATCGACCTGAACAACCCTCTGATCGCCGCTGCAAGCGTCCTATTCGGGCAACCTGTCCGTCTCAGAACGGCCTTTCGTGGTGTCGGGCTTGGCTGAGTGCAGCCTCATCGGCCCAGCGGGCCTGTGGCGTGTTGAGCGCAGCGGGTTCCAGAACGCCATGTCGCCGTACTCCCAGGCCCAAGGAAGCCCGGTTAGCCAAAAACCGAACAGCCCTACAAGGCGCTGCTCAGCAGCAGCGCGGCGGCACGCCGTGATCAGAGGGCTTTCGGAGGGGTGTGCATGGCCTGACCGCGGGTGCTGGCGTCGCCGGGGTTGCCGCACGGTTGGCACAGCATCGTCAGCGGGCCATGGCGTCCTGCGCTGCGCTCGTTGGCGACAATGCACGAGACCGGGGCAGCAGCCCCATCTGGTTTGCCACGATCCGGTAACGATCCCTTTTCTCCTCCCCATTCCCGGCCCTCCTTCCCCATCGCACCGCATGCCTTCGCTCCTTGACCCCCTGCCGCTCGGCGCCCTGACGCTGCCCAACCGCATCCTGATGGCGCCGCTGACCCGCGCCCGCGCCGGCCGCACCCACATCGCCAACGCCTTGATGGCGGAGCACTATGCGCAGCGCGCCTCGGCGGGCCTGTTGATCGCCGAGGCCACCATGGTGGCGGCCGATGGCTGCGCCTTCACCGGCGAACCCGGCATCTACGACGACGCCTGCGTGGCTGGGTGGCGGCTGGTCACCGATGCCGTGCACGCCGCCGGCGGGCGCATGCAGTTGCAGATCTGGCACCCGGGCCGCTCGGCCCACTCCAGCCTCAACGGCGGGGTTCAACCCATCAGCAGCGGCGAGCGGGCGATTCAGGGTTTCATCAACACACCTGAGGGCAAGGTGCCCTATGAAACACCGCGCCGCCTGCGCGACGACGAGCTGCCCGGCATCGTCGAGCTGTTCCGCCAGGCCACGCGCCGCGCACTGCAGGCGGGTTTCGACGGCGTGCAAGTGCACGGCGCGCACGGCTACCTGCTCGACCAGTTTCTGCGCGACGGCGTCAACGACCGCCGCGGGCCCGGCTTCGAGCGCTACGGTGGCAGCATCGACAACCGCGCGCGCCTGCTGCTGGAGTGCGTTGATGCAGCCATCGCCGAGGCGGGCGCCGACCGTGTCGGGCTGCGACTGTCCCCCCTGACGGGCAGCAACGACCTGTGCGACAGCGACCCCGAAGCGCTGCTCGCCTATCTGGCACAGCAGCTCAGCCAACGCCGCGTCGCCTACCTGGAACTGCGCCACATGGACCCTGCGCTGGACATGGAGCGCCGCATGGCCACCGTGGCACGCCAGCACTTCGCGGGCCCCCTGCTGCGCAACGGCGGCTTCACGGCCGCCACGGCGCAGGCGGCACTTGACGAGGGCAGCGCCGACGCCATCGCCTTCGGCCGCGCCTATATCGCCAACCCCGACCTGGTGGAACGCCTGCGCCTGGGTGCCGGCTTGAACGAACCGGATCCGAAGACCTATTACGCCGCCGGTGCAACAGGCTATACGGACTACCCGTTCCTGAACGCCAAGCCGGCTACGCTGGCAGTACCCTGGCCACACGATCGCGATCAGGCCGAACGCTGAGACGCCACACCGCGCGGTGTGTCATCGTCGTGACGAGGTCGTGATCAACGCCGATGCCGAGCCGCCCACCGCCATCGTGCTCGCGCAGGTGCAGACCGTTCCCGTTGCACGTGCGGGTGCGCAGGGTGTGGGCAGCGATGCCGGCCGCGTGGCCACCGGAGTGGCCGCGGAACTGCAGTCGCTGCTGGGCAGCAAAATCGTGCGCTGGGGTGAAGTCATTCGGCGCGCCAAGATCGAACCGGAGTGAACGGGCTGTCTCGGGCTTCAGCCGCGGGCGCACGCGCCGAAAACCGTGCATCCCCTCAAAAGCAGAGCCTGCCCATGCGCCACTTCACCTCCGTTGCGTCCCGATTGGGCGGCGCCTTGGCCGTCTCTGCCAGCGCCATCTGCACCGGTGCCCATGCCGGCGAGCTCTACGTGCCGATGGGTCTGCCGGGCACCGGCATCGGCTGGGCCCAGCCCATGGGCCCGCAGCTGGGCTTGCGTGCCGACATCATGGGTCTCGGCAGCCGCACCGCCCAGCGCACGGAAGACGGCATCCGCTATGACGCCACCATCAAGCTCACGCGGCTGGCTCTGCTGGCCGACTGGTTCCCGCTCGCGGACGGCTTTCGCCTGACCGGAGGCCTGACCCGCAATGACGCGAAGCTGGACATGGTCGCCTCGGGTGCGGGTGGCTCTCTGTCGATCGGCAGCACCACTTACACGACCACAGCGGCCGACCGCTTCGCCGTGCAGGTGGTGATGCCCAAGACCACGCCCTACCTGGGCCTGGGATGGGGGCACCATGCGGGCAAGGGCTGGCGCTTCTCGTTCGACGTGGGCGCCTCCGTGGGGCGCGCGACGCTGTCATACGCGCTCAGCGGACCCCTGGCTGGTCAGGTCTCTCAAGCCGACATCGACGCCGAACTGACCGAACTGCGTGACGGCGTCGGCAAGGTGCGTGCGCTGCCGCAGCTCAACCTGGGGCTGGGCTACAGCTTCTAGGGTTTGTTGGCGCCAGGGGAAGGCTGCGCGCCGCGCAGCCGCTGCACCGACAGCACCCGCGGCCGAACGCCTTCCTGGGCAAGGACCTCCGGCAGCGTTTGCCCTGCCAAGAGCGCCGCGCACAACTGGCCGACGGCCGGCGCGGTCTGGATGCCATACCCGCCCAGCGCAGCGGCCCAGAAGAAGTTCGGCAGCGCATCGTCGAAGCCCAGCACCGGCTCGCCATCGGCCACAAAGGAACGCAGCCCGGCCCAGGTGCTGCGTGGCCGCCGGATGCGCAGCGTGGTGGCGGCCTCGATGCGGTGGATGCCCCAGGCAATGTCCAGTTCCTCGGGCACCACATCGTGCGGCGGCACCGGGTCGGCATTGGCTGGTGAGCCCAGCAGCAGGCCGGCATCGGGCTTGAAGTACCAGCTCTCGTCCAGCGCAATCACGGCTGGCCAATCGGCGATGGGCTGCTCGGATGGCGGCTCGAACAGGAATGCGCTGCGCCGCTTGGGAACCAACCCCACCGGCACCGCGCCCGCGAGCACGGCTACCTCGTCAGCCCACGCGCCTGCGGCGTTCACCAGCGTGGTGGCGCGGCAGTGGCGGCCGTCGGCCAGGTGGATGCACCAGCCTCCCTCCGTGGCTTCCAGCCGGGTGATGTGGGCGCCGGTGACCACCGTGGTGCCGCGCGCGCGCGCCGAGCGGAGGAAACCCTGCAGCAGGGCGTCGACGTCGATGTCGAGCGAGTCCTCGTCCTCGACCGCACAGGCGGCATGGCTGGCGTTCAGCACCGGCAGCCGTGCCAAGGCTTGGGCGGTGCTGAGCAGCCGTACC
>JAJTDE010000012.1 GCA_021298085.1 Rubrivivax sp. | reverse complement strand
AGACGCTGCAGCAGGCCGCCCGTCTGAAGGAGCTGGACGACCTGGTGCGCAGCAACAAGATCAACGAGCGGCTGGCCCAGCTGAAGGCCGGCAAGGCCTGAGTCGACGGCGGGGCTTTGCGCTGATCGTGGGCATCGCCCTGCTGGAAGGGCTGGGCATGCTGGTGTCCATGAGCCCCAGCAACTGGCTGGACGACTGGCTGCCCGAGGGCGGCGGTGAAAGCGGCCTGGACAAGGTGCTGGGCTGGCTGCACCTGGGCCGCGTACCGGCCCTGGTGCTGCTGCTGCTGTTCCTGTGTGGCTACACGGTGTTTGGCTACAGCCTGCAGATGGTCGCCCAGGGCTTCATGGGCACCTACCTGCCGGCGTGGCTGGCCGGGCTGCTGGCCGTGCCGGCCGGTCTGGCCACGGTGCGCGGGCTGGGTGCGCTGGTGGCCCACATCATCCCGCGCGACGAGACCAGTGCCGTCAGTGAGCAGACGCTGCTCGGCCGCGTGGGCGTGGTAGTGGCGGGCGCGGCGCGGCGCGGCCTGGCGGCGCAGGCCAGGGTCAAGGACGCCCATGGCCGAACGCACTACCTGATGGTGGAGCCCGATGTCGACGACGAGGTGTTTGAAGAGGGTGCCCAGGTGCTGCTGGTGCGCAAGCTGGGCGCCTTCTACCGCTGCATCGCCAATCCGCACCCGGGTTTGCTGTGAGGGCTGGTGAGGGGCGACGTGTTGGCTGCCTGAGTTCCGTTCCGATTCTTCAACGTGCATGAGCCCAGGGGAGGGCATTGATCCATGAGCAACTTGATTGAACTGTTGACGTTGTCTGGTGTGGTGCTGGTGGCGCTGCTGGCCATCGGCTTTGTCTTTGCGCGCCTGTACAAGCGTTCCACCAAGGAAACGGCCTTCGTGCGCACGGGCCTGGGCGGCCAGAAGGTCATCATGGATGGCGGCGCGATCGTGCTGCCCGTGTTCCACGAGCGGGTGCTGGTCAACATGAACACGCTGAAGCTGGAGGTTGTCCGGCGCGAGCGCGAGAGCCTGATCACCAAGGACCGCATGCGTGTGGACGTGACCGCGGCCTTCTTTGTGCGGGTCAAGCAGACGGAAGAAGCGGTGAGCATCGCCGCGCAGACGCTGGGCGCCCGCACCATGAGCCCTGACGAGCTGAAGGCGCTGGTGGAAGACAAGTTTGTCGACTCGCTGCGCGCCACGGCCGCCACCATGACCATCCAGGAGCTGCAGGACAAGCGCCGCGACTTTGTGCAGGCCGTGCAGAACGCCGTCGCCGAGGACCTGGAGAAAAACGGCCTGGAGCTGGAATCGGTGTCGCTGACCAGCCTGGACCAGACCGACAAGCAGTTCTTCAACCCCAACAACGCCTTTGACGCCGAGGGCCTGACCCGCCTGACCGAGCAGACCGAGGCCCGTCGCAAGCAGCGCAACGACGTCGAGCAGGACACCGAAGTGCAGGTGCGCACCAAGAACCTCGACGCCACGCGCCAGAAGCTGACCATCGAGAAGGACCAGGAGTTTGCTCAGCTGGGTCAGCGCCGCGAGATCGAGATCACGCGTGCCGAGCAGGCCGCCCAGATCTCGGCGCAGCAGGCCGAACGCAGCCGCGAGGCCGAGGCCGCCAAGATCGAGGCCGAACGCCAGGTCAGCCAGAAGCGCATCGAGGCCGAGCGTGAGATCCGGGCCGCCGAGATCGAGAAGAACCTGGCCATCCAGACGCGCGAGATCGAACTCGAGCGCAAGACCGAGATGCAGCGCGCCGAACAACGCAAGCAGGTCGAGATGGCGCGGCAGGACACGCAGATCGCCATTGCCACCAAATCACGCGAGCAGTCCGACGCCGATGCCGCGGCCAACCTGGCGCGTGCCGAGGCGGTCAAGGCCGAAGAGGCGGTCAACACCGCCCGTCAGGTGGCGGTGGCCGAACGCGACAAGAGCATCCAGCTGATCGAGGCGGCCAAGGACGCCGAACAGAACGCGATTGCGGTGAAGGTATCGGCCTCGGCTGAAAAGGCCGCCGCCGAGGACCGCGCCGAGGCCCTCACCATCGAGGCCCGCGCCAAGCAGGCGGCCGCACTGGCCGAAGCCGAAGGCCGGCGTGCCATCAACGAGGCGCTGAACACGCTGTCGGCTGCCCAGATCGACCTGCAGGTGCGCACATTGCTGCTGCAACAGCTGCCGACGATCCTGGAACAGGCGGTGCGGCCGATGGAGAAGATCGACTCGATCCGCATCTTCCAGGTCAACGGCATGCCCGGGGCGGGGGTGGGCGCGACGGCCTCGGCCCAGGCCGTTGACGGCAGTCCGCCACCAGCGGCCACCTTCCCCGAGCAGGTGATGAACTCGGCGCTGCAGTACCAACTGGCCAAGCCCATCGTCGACGCGGTGATGAAGGACGCAGGGCTGTCCAACGACGGCATCACCGGCATCGCCGGCGCCCTGTCGGGCATGCTGAAGCCGGCCGAGCTGCGGCCTGAGCAGGCCCTGGGGAACACGCCGCGCTGACCCGGCTGATGGGGCCTGACGCGGCGGCCCGTCAGGTCTGGCTGCTCCGCCCTGTCCGCCAATCGGCCATCAGCCGCTGCCACTTCTCGCGCGCGGCCTTCACGTGCCGCTCCTTCACGTGGCCGAAGCCGCGGATCTCTTCGGGGATCCGCGCGACTTCGGCGGCCTGTCGCAGCCGCTCGGCCGACAGGCCCTGCAGCAGTTCCTCGACGCAGGCGCGGTAGTCGGCAATCAGCTGGCGTTCCATCCGGCGCTCGTCGGTCTTGCCGAAGACGTCCCAGCGGCCACCGCGCAGGCCCTTGAGCCGCGCCAGCACAGCAAAGGCCCGTCGCACCCAGGGCCCGTAGGCCGACTTGACCCATTCACCGCGCTCGTTCTTCTCTGACAGCCCGGGCGGGGCCAGGTGGTGGACGATGCGGTAGTCGCCCTCGAACATGGCCTCGATCTTGCGCACAAAGGCCGGGTCGGTGTGCAGCCGGGCCACTTCCATCTCATCCTTGTAGGCCATCAGCTTGAACAGGTAGCGGGCCACGGCCTCGCTGAGGGCGCTGCCGGCCTGCAACGGGGCTTCGGCGGCCTTCACCCGTTCAACAAAGGCCTGGTACTGCTGCGCGTAGGCCGCGTCCTGGTAGTCGGTCAGGAAGGCCACGCGCTTGCTCACCAGTTCGTCGAGCGAAGGCCGCTTGACCACCTGGATGACCTGCTCGGCCTGGCGCGCTGCAAACAAGGCCCTGACCGACGCCAGGTCGTGCGCGCAGCGACGGCCCCACTCGAAGGCCGCCTGGTTGTTGGCCACCTGCACGCCGTTGAGTTCCATCGCACGCAGCAGCGCGTCGCGGCTCAGCGGGATGCGGCCCTTCTGCCAGGCGTAGCCCAACATCAGCGGGTTGGTGTAGATCGCGTCGCCCAGCACCTGCGTGGCCACTTCGTCGGCGTCGAAGGCGCCGATGCCCTCGCGCCCGACGGCCTTCTCGATGGCCTCCTCGCAGCTGCCGTGCGGAAACTGCCAGTTGGGGTTGTGCACGAAGCTGGCGGTGGGTGAGCCGTGGCTGTTCAGCGCGATGAAGCTGCGTTCGGGCTTCATCAGCGCCAGCGTGCTCTTGGACGCCGTGACGATGGGGTCGCAGCCGATGATCAGGTCGGCCTTGGCGGTGTCCACCTTGGTGGTGTGGATGGCGTCTGGCGAATCGGCAATCTGCACATGGCTCCAGGTGGCGCCGCCCTTCTGCGCCAGGCCGCCGGCGTCCTGCGTGACGATGCCCTTGCCCTCGAGGTGGGCGGCCATGCCCAGCAGCTGGCCGATGGTGATCACCCCCGTGCCGCCGACACCCCCCACGACGATGCCCCAGGCCTGCGTGGCCTCCGGCAGGGTGGGTTCGGGCAGTGGCGGCAGGGCGCTGAGGTCACCGCGCTGTTCTTTCTTCGGCTTCTTCAGCGAGCCGCCTTCGATGGTGACAAAGCTCGGGCAGAAGCCCTTGACGCAGGAAAAGTCCTTGTTGCAGCTGCTCTGGTTGATGCGGCGCTTGCGGCCGAACTCGGTGTCCACCGGCTCGACGCTCAGGCAGTTGCTCTGCGCCGAACAATCGCCGCAGCCTTCGCACACCGCCTCGTTGATGATCACCGTCTTGGCCGGGGTGGCCATGGTGCCGCGCTTGCGGCGGCGACGCTTCTCGGTGGCGCAGGTCTGGTCGTAGATCAGCACCGTGCAGCCCTTGACGGTGCGCAGGCGACGCTGCACCGCGTCCAGCTCGTCGCGGTGGTGCACGGTGACACCCGGGGCCAGGCCGGCCGCGGTGCGGTACTTGTCGGGCTCGTCGGTGACCACCACGATCTCGCGTGCGCCTTCGGCGTGCAGTTCGCGAGTCATCTCCGGTACCCGCAGCGTGCCGTCCACGGGCTGGCCGCCCGTCATCGCCACCGCGTCGTTGAACAGGATCTTGTAGGTGATGTTCACCCCGGCGGCGATGCTCTGGCGCACCGCCAGCACGCCGGAGTGGTAGTAGGTGCCGTCGCCCAGGTTGCTGAAGATGTGCTGGTCGGTCGTGAAGGGTGCCTGGCCCACCCAGCTCACCCCTTCTCCGCCCATCTGACTGAAGGTGACGGTGGAGCGGTCCATCCAGACCGACATGTAGTGGCAGCCGATGCCTGCCACCGCGCGCGAGCCCTCGGGCACCCGCGTGCTGGTGTTGTGCGGGCAGCCGCTGCAGAACCAGGGGGTGCGCTCGACGCCCTTGACGTTGATCACGCTCAGCGCCCGTTCGCTGGCCTCGACCTCGCGCAGTCGGCGGTCCATGCGCGCCTCGATGTCACTGCCCGGGGCAATCAGGCCACTCTTCTTCAGCCGCTTGGCCAGCGCGCGGGCGATGATGGCGGGGGTCAGGTCGGCCTTGGCGCGCAGCAGCCAGTTCTGGCTGGGGTTGGGCATGCTCCACTCACCACCGGTGCCATCGCCTTCGGGCTCGTCAAACTTGCCCAGCACATTGGGCCGCACATCAGAACGCCAGTTATACAGCTCTTCCTTGAGCTGGTATTCGATGACCTGGCGCTTCTCCTCGACCACGAGGATTTCCTGCAGGCCGGCGGCAAAGTCGCGCGTGATGGTGGCTTCCAGCGGCCACACCACGTTGACCTTGTGCAGCCGGATGCCCAGCTGGCGGCAGACGCTGTCGGTCAGCCCCAGGTCCACCAGCGCCTGGCGCGTGTCGTTGAAGGCCTTGCCGCTGGCGATGATGCCGTAGCGGTCGTTCGGGCCTTCGACCACGTTGTGGTTGAGCTTGTTGGCCCGCACGTAGGCCAAGGCCGCGTACCACTTGTAGTCCATCAGCCGGGCTTCCTGCTCCAGCGCGGCGTCGGGCCAGCGCATGTGCACACCGCCGGGTGGCATCACGAAGTCCTCGGGCAAGACGATGTTGACGCGCCCTGGGTCCACCCAGACGCTGGACGACGACTCGACGACCTCCTGGATGGTCTTCATGCCGGCCCAGACGCCGGCAAAGCGGCTCATCGCGAAGGCATGCACCCCCATGTCGAGGATGCCCTGGACGTCCGACGGAAAGAACACCGGCAGGCCACAGGCCTTGAAGATGTGGTCGCTCTGGTGGGCGGCGGTGCTGCTCTTGGCGACATGGTCGTCACCGGCCACCGCAATCACGCCGCCGTGGCGCGAGGTGCCGGCCATGTTGGCGTGCTTGAAGACATCGCTGCAGCGGTCCACACCCGGGCCCTTGCCGTACCAGATGCCAAAGACGCCGTCGAACTTGCGGCTTTGCGGGTAGAGGTCGAGCATCTGCGTGCCCCACACCGCGGTGGCTGCCAGTTCTTCGTTGACGCCGGGCTGGAAGACGATGTGCTGCTTGTCCAGGTGCTTCTTGGCCTGCCACAGGGCCTGGTCATAGCCGCCCAGCGGGCTGCCGCGGTAGCCGCTGACAAACCCGGCGGTGTTCAAGCCAGCCAATGCGTCGCGCGCGCGCTGCAGCAAGGGCAGGCGCACCAGGGCCTGCACGCCGCTCATGAAGGCACGCCCTTCTTGCAGCGCGTACTTGTCGTCCAGGGTGACCGTTTCCAGGGCTTTGCGGACGGCGTCGGGCAGCGGTGCGTTCATGCGGTCTCCAAGAGGGCGCGGTGCAACAGGCGCGTTGCAGTGTAGGCCGCAAGCCCTGGAGAAGTCTTTTCTTTTGATGCCCGAATGGTGATACTCGACGCAAGCTTCTTGCGCGTTCACGACGCGTTGACTTCACATGGTGCTCAGAACCGCCAATACAGGGAAATCCCGTAGCCGCTTGGACGAGCCCGGGCCTGACGCCGAGACGCCCCACGGCGCCGGGCTGGATCGCTACGACATCGCCATCCTGCGCGAACTGCAGGCCGATGCCCGCCTGACCAACACCGAACTGGCCAACCGCATCGGCCTGTCTGCCGCGCCCACCTGGCGGCGTGTGCGCTGGCTGGAGGAGCAGGGCTACATCACCGGCTACCGCGCGGTGATTGACCGCCGCAAGGTCGGGCTGGGTGTGCTGGCTTTTGTGCGCCTGGACGCGGAACGCAACACCGGGCGCGCCACCCGCGAGCTGGAAGAAGCCATCCGCCGCCTGCCCGAGGTGGTGTCGTGCCACTACATCAGCGGCTCGGGCACCTTCGAGCTTCAGGTGATGTCGGTCGACCTGGACGCCTTTTCCCGCTTTGCCGTCGAAACGCTGCTCAACCTGCCCCATGTGAAGGACCTGCACACCAGCTTTTCGCTGGGCGAGGTCAAGGCCGCGGCGGTGCTGCCGCTGGAGCACCTGAAGGCGGCGGGCCGCTGAGCCCTCAGGGCGGGCCGCCGCTCACCGGCAGTGGCTGACCCCGCGGCCACAGCACCCAGGCGCGCAGCGGCTCCTTCAGCCGTGACGCCAGCACCAGGGCCTCGTCGCCCCAGCCGGTGAAGAGGTCGATGCGCACCGGGCCGACGATGGCCGTGCCGGTGTCCTGGGCCATCACCAGGCGCTGCAACGGCCGGTCGGCCAATGGGTCGCGGGTGCTGATCCACATCGGGCTGCCGTAGGGCACGGCACGCGGGTCGACTGCGACGCTGCGCATCGGTGTCAGCGGCACACCCTGGGCACCGCGTGGCCCCTGGTTGGGGTCGGGCAGGGGTTCCAGTCGGAAGAAGACCACCCGCGGGTTGGACCACAGCATCGCCTGCCGGCGCTGCGGGTTTTTCAGCGCCCAGGCCCGGATGGCGCCCCAGGAGACGGTGTCACCGCGCAGCTCCCCCTGGTCCAGCAGCCAGCGGCCCGGGGAACGGTAGGCCTGCGCGTTATGCCCGGCAAACGCCACCCGCTCGTGCCGGTGGCGGCCGTCGGTGTCCAGCCAGCGCAGGCGCCCTGAGCCCTGGATCTGCAGCATCATCAGGTCCACCGGGTCCTGGATCCACGCCAGCTCGCGGCCGGCGAGTGCCGCCTGCGCCGCGGGCAGGGTGTCCAGCTCCTGGCGCGAAAAGTGGGGCCGGCGGCTGGCCAGGTCGGCCGGGGGCGCGTGGAGTGCCACCTCAAAGCCGGGTCGGCGCTCGCGCACCGCGTCCAGCTGGGGCTCGAAGTAGCCGGTGGCCAGGCCATCGGTGCGGCCATCGCGGGCCGACTGCAGCCGCCAGGGCTGCAGCCAGGCCTGCAGAAAGCGCCGTGCGGCCGCGTCGTCGTCCGGGGGTTGCAGCGCAGCGCGGGCGCAGAACTCGCGCCAGGGTGCTGGCGGGCGGCTGCAGCCGCTGAGCAGCGCGGGCCAGAGCTCGGCGCTGCGGTCGTCGGCCCATCCGGGGAGGTCTTGAAAGTCGGCGCGGACCCACTGGGCCGGCCCATCCAGCGGGCTGGGGGCCGGGGCGGGCCGCACCGGCGGGGCGACGGTCGCGGTCGAGGGGGCTGCCGCTGGCGCCGAGGAAACCACCTCCGGCCGTCCGGTGGACGCGTCCGGCGCCGGCACCGAGGCACAGCCTGCGACCAGGCCCGTCAGCACCAGCGCGCCGACCGCCGCGCCGATCACCGCGGTCACGCCAGTCACCCGGCTCGCCCCGCCCTGGCCAGCCAGGGCCTCTGGGGCAGGCCTCGGGTTTGGCCATGTCCGCCCGCTGACAGCGGCCTTTGCGGCTGGCCACAATGCGCCCATGGCCCTGTTGCTGATCGAAGCCTTGCTGGCGCTGGCGTTGCTGCTGTTCATCGTCTGGTGGACCATGTTCTCGGGGCGGCGCAAGGGTGAGCTGCAGGATGCCACAGCCCCCGAAGACCCCTCATCGGCCCTCTCCGGGCGGGGTGATGGGCTGGACAGCGGGCGGCCCGCCGGGGGTGCTTCCGGCACTGCCGGAACCCCCGGTCGGCCAGAGGAATGACAGGGGCGCGCGGCGTGCGCGCTGCCACACCGCGCGGTAGATCTGCGAACGCTGTGCCACGCGGATGCCCCGCGCGCGCAGTGCCACACGAAACGCCAGCACAAAGCTGACACCCAGGTTCAGCAGGCCGATGGCCGGCACCGCGGCCACGCACCACCAGAACAGCGGCTCGCGCAGCACCCCCGTGCCCAGCGACCCCAGCGCCATGGCCAGCTGCCCGCTGGCCAGCGTCACGTGGCGCACATCCAGGTGCAGGCCCACAAACTGCAGCAGCACCGGCACGATGCCCAGCATCAGGCCCAGCGACACATTGGCGGCCACGCTGGAGATGTGCTGGCGCCACCAGTCGGCCCAGCGTTGGGCGCGCCCGCTGCCCAGCCGCGCCAGCAGCCAGGGGTTCCAGCGCAGTGCGCTGTGCAGCCGGTGCAGCACAAAGGCGTTTTCCACCCAGCCCGCCACCAGCGAGCTGGCAAACAGCAGCACCCCGGTGAAGGCGGCGAACAGGGCCGTGGGCCCCAGCAGGCTCTGCCCTGCCAGCACCGCCTGCGCCTTCTCGGGGCTGATCAGGCCCTCGCCGAGCAACCCGTGGCTGACGACCTGCAGCAGCAGCACCAGCGGAAAGCACATCGCCAGGTTCCCGAGGATGCCGGCAAACTGCGAACGGATCAGGTGCGTGACCTCGTCGACAAACCCTTCGATGGCCTGGCCTTCGTCGCTGCCTTCCTGCTGCAGCGTGGCCAGCTTGGCGGCCATGGCCGGTGCCGTCATCGCGGGCTGCTTGGTGGCCACCGTCCAATGCAGCAGCATCACCAGCACAAAGCTGGCAGCGTAGTTCAGCCCGGCGGCCACGCCGCCCCAGAAAGCCGACAGCCCCAGGGCGCCCAGCCCGAACTTGGCCAGCGTGGTGCCGGCAATCACTGCGCCGCCGCCAAGTGCCGAGCGCAGCATCGCGCGGTACTCCGGGGCCGTGCGGGTGATGTAGTGCTCACCCGTTTCGGCATTGCGTTCGGCCACCTGTCGCGAGAGCAGGCGGCTTTCCTGCCGCACCAGCGAGCGCACGCTGCGCGATTCGCGCAGCGTGTCCGCCCAGGTCAGCAGCAGGCGCTGCACCTGCGCGGATTGTTCACCTTCGCTCAGCAGCAGCTCCAGCAGCCACTCCACCCGCTTGGTGCGCAGGCGCAGCTGGTCGACATCAAACACGATGTCCAGCGACACGCCAAATTCCTCGAGGTGCTGCAGCACGCTGTCGCCGGCGTCACGGCAGCTCGCCAGCAGGCTGCGCAGGGCAGCCGAGGCCTCGTCGACCGCCGCCTGGTGGCCCGATTCCATCGCGTCGCACAGGTCATCGGCTGCCCTGGCCAGCGCGGTGAAGGCGGGGAGGTGGCGGCTCTCGTCGCCCATGCGCAGGCGCAGCGCCGACGAAAAGCCCGCCGCACGGATGGCGCTGCACAGCATGGTGATGCTGTCCAGGATGGCGGTACGCCAGGGCGCCTCCGATGACGGCCACAGGGCGGCCAGACGTTGCCGGGTGGCGTCGTCCAGGCGCGCCAGCCAGCTGGCGTCGTCGGGGCTGAAGACCAGCGCAAAGAGCTCGGCGCCATTGCTGGTATCGGGCGTACCGGGCAGGACCTTGGCCCGCAGCCGGCCGGTCAGCTCGTGGCCGAAGCTGCCACGCGGCGCCAGCCCGAAGTCCACCAGCAGCGTGATGGTGTCGGCCTCCAGCAGCAGGCTGCGGGCCAGGCCCTGTACCCGCAGCCGGTGTTCCTCATGCCGCTCGAGCACCTGGCACAGCTGACGCAGGCGCAGCACGGCCGCCGGGGTGGCGTCTGGCGTGCGTCCGTGGGTTGGCTCGCCGTGGCGCAGCCATTCCAGCAGCCTCACCCACCACAGGTGGCGTTCAGGCAGGCTGGCGCGGGGGTCCGCTGCGTTGAGCAGCGCGGTCAGGTCCCAAGTCGTCAATGTCATGTGGCCGGCGTGTCAGCCATGCCGGCAGGGTGCGACCGCACACGGTCAATGCAGCGATTGTGGCTGCGCCAGCAGGAACGTCGGCACGGGTGCTTCGAAGGGGCGCGCGTCGTCGGTCATGCAGAAGAAGGTGCCGCGCATCGTGCCCTGGGGCGTCGCCAGGCGCGTCCAACTGCTGTATTCAAATGTTTGACCAGGCTGCAACAGGGGTTGGTGCCCCACGACGGCCAGGCCGCGCACTTCCTCGGTATGGCCCAGCGCATCGGTGATCACCCAATGCCGCGCGATCAACTGGGCGGCGACGGCCCCGGTGTTGCGGATGGCGACCGTGTAGGCATAGGCATAGACGCCATTGGCCGGTTCCGACTGCTCGTCGAGGTATTGCACCTGGACCGTGCAGGTGAACTCGGGCCCGCGGGCGGGAGGTGTCTGGGGGCCGGGCGTGTTCATTCGCCGATTAGACATCAGCCCACACACCTGCGGGCCGCGGCCTGCCCCTGTCCTTGCGAGCGGTACAAGGCCGCGGCTACAGTTGTCCGCATGAGCGTGGTGTCTCTCCGGTGGTGGCAGCGTGGGTGGGTGTGGCTGACAGCGTGGCCGGTGTTGCTGCTGGGCGTGGTGTCGGCTGCCTGCGCGCAGGGGCTGCCGGCGCCGGATACGCCGCAGCCGAGCTTCCAGCGGGAGCGCTGGCTGGACACCGCCCGGCAGCGCCATGTGATGCTGCGCATCGCGTGGCCTGCGGCGGCCGTCGACGCCGGTGTGTCGGCGTGGCCGGTGCTGCTGATGTCATCGCCCCAGGGCTTTCGCTGGAGCGGCCACACCGACCACTATGTCGAGCTGTCGCGCGAGATGGTCAGGCGCGGCGTGGTGATGGTGACCGTCTCGCACGTCGACGCCGACGAGCCGATGACCGGCCAGGAACGCTTTGCCGACGTCTACCCAGGTGTGCTGACCGGCGCGCTCAACGACCCGTCTGTCGACCGCTTCGAGGACCTGCGCTTTGTGCTGCGCGAACTGGAGCGCCTGGCCGCCCAGCCAGCGCCGGGGCGACCCCGTCTGGACTTGCAACGTGTCGCGGTCGCGGGCCACTCGTCGGGCACCCTCACCGCCCTGCAGATGGCCGGCATGCCGGTGCGTGACCGCCATGGCAAGGTCCACACCCGGCACCACGACCCGCGCATCAAGGCCTTTGTGGTCTACAGCTGGCCGCTGGAGTACCGCGGCCCTTTGCGGGACGACCTCGCCGAAGTTGGCGCCGTTGCCGGGCTGCACGTCGCGGGTTCGCAGGACATGCCGGCCTACCGCAACACCGCCTACCGCTACGTCAACGGCGCGCCGCAGCACTGGCTGGTGGTGGAGGGTGGGCACAACGTGGGCGCACGGGGTTCTGACGCACTGGTGCTGGAGGCCACGGGCAGCTTCATCGACGTCTACCTGAAGGGCCTGCAGGGCAGCCAGCAGCGGCTCGGCGTCGACGCACTCGGGCGCTTTGGCGATGCGCTCAAGCAATACCGCAGCAAGGGCCCGCAGCGCGTCAAGTCGCCCGATCAGCGCGACTTTGTCGCCTGGGCACGCGAGACGCTGCCGGGCGGGCGCTGGCTGCATGACCAGGGCATCCGCTTCCAGCGGCAACGCGAGGAGGCGCCGCGATGACCGCCTTTGCCGGCCTGGTGCTGGCCGCCGTGCTCTTCAAGCTCCTGGGCCACCAGTGGTTCACGCCGCTGAGCGTGGCTGCTGCGGCGGCGCTGCTGCTGTGGCGCGGCACGGCGGCGGCTGCGGACAACCGCCAGCGTGAGGCCATCGAACGCTTCCTGCTGCAGCTGGGGGTGCTCATCTACGCGCTGTCCAACCAGGACCCGAGCTACCACGAGCACGTCGCGCTGGCGCTGTGCCTGGTGCCGGCGCTGCCCCGGCTGCGCCAGCTGGGCGCCGTCAGCGTGGCCGAGGGCAGTGTGCTGCTGCTGCTGGCCTACACCGCGTGGTCACTGGCCTGGACATCCCAGATGGCCATGAGTCTGTCGGGGGTGCTGATGTCCACGCTGTGCCTGGTCTATCTGGCGGCCTTTGTTGCCTGGCACGGCGGTGACTTGCGTCGGGTGTTCGGGCAGGTGCTGCTGGTGCTGGCGGCCTTGCTGGTGGGCTCCTTCGTGGTGGGCGGCATGGGCCATGGCGCGGCCGGCAAGACGTTTTCGGGTGTCACGCTGCACCGCAATCAGCTGGGCTTCCTGCTGGGGGTGATGATCCTGCTGTGCCTGTTTGAGCTGCGCGAACGCTGGCGGCTGTGGCCGGCGCTGGGCGGGCTCACGGCGGCCGGGTTGCTGGTCTACATCGATTCCAAGAGCGCCATCATCGCGGTCACGCTGGCGCTGCTGCTGTTCCTGGTGATCAGCGCGCAGCACTGGAAGCGCTACCTCACGCTGTTTGTCGTGGTGCTGGTGGGTGTGGCGGCCGCACTGCCCGAACCGCGGATGGACAACTTTGCGTTGTGGATGGGGCGAGACCCGACATTCACCTCGCGCACCGACATCTGGGCCGACAGCCTGCGCCTGGCCGCCCAGCAGCCCTTCACCGGTTACGGCTACAACGCCGTCTGGAGTGCGCATGAGAACAGCCTGTCGCAGTTTCCCGATGCGCCGGGGCCGCGTTATGCCCATGCCCACAACGCCTGGATCGATTGGGTGCTGCAGCTGGGCATCGGCGGGCTGTTGGTCTATGGCCTGTTCCTGGGCGTACTGTTGCGGCGTGCCTGGACACTGGGACGTGGTGCGCCGGCCTGGCAGGCGGTGGCGCTGGTTTTCTACATCCAGGTCTATGACCTGGCCAACGTCAGCACGGTGCCGCTGACGCGGTTCGGCTTTTTCATGCTGGCCATCACCACCTTGTGCCTGTGGCTGGCCCCGGGCGGCGTACCAGCCCGTCGCTTTGCCGGCTTCATCGGCCCGCCCGCAGCGGCGGCCCTTGAACCCCAGGGGCCGCTCGGGGCGCCAGGGATTGCGCGCTGGCGCCAGGGTGTGCAGGCCGCCGCCTGGGCCGGTGTCGCCTTCCTGGCCATGTCGGCCTACGCCATCTGGGACGACGGCCGCCGGTTTGCCGCCGCGGACAAGCCGGGCCAGCCTGCACCCAAGGGCGTGGCCGAGGCCGGTTATGTGCAGCCGGGCGAATTCCAGTGGAAGACGGCCGACAAGCTGCGCGACTACCAGCGACGCCTCCACGAGGGCCTGATGCAGCAGCTTCAGCGGAGCGAACAGCCATGACGCGGTTCTCGATGCACGGGGCGGGGCCTGCGGCCGCAGGCAGGGCCAGGCGTGTCCTGCTGGCGGGTGCGGCCACGCTGGCCCTGACCGGGTGCGGCGCCAGCACCGATCAATCCGGCTGGGAGATGGCGCGCAAGAAAGGCCCCAGCGAGCTGCCCGAGGCGTTCCCGGAGATTCCGGTGGTGCTGCCTGGCAGCGCCTTGCCGCCTGCGGCCACGGCCGCCGCCGCGAGCAGCCCACTGCGGGCCGTGCTGGACAAGTCCCTGGACGAAGGCAGCCTGTTTCGCCGCGGCTACGGCGCGCCCACGCCATGAGTGCGCTGCCAACAGCACTGACCGTGTGGGCGCTGGCCCGGCGGTGCGTGCGCAACGGCCTGTGGCTGGCCACACTGGCACTGTGTGGGGTCGGCCCGGCCGCTGCGGCGCAGCCGGGCGCCACGGTGCTCTACATCGCCACCGAACGGCTGACCGACATCGTGCTGGGTTATCGCTACCTGCCCCACATGGCGCGCCTGGGCTTCGGCAGCCCGACGCAGCCCTGGCACCCCTGGTTTGGCGGGGCAGAGGTCCAGGCCCTGGTGCATCTGCCGTCTCCACCGGCCAGCCCGTCGTGGCGGCCCGAGGCGTCGCAGATCATCGGCAACCGCTTCAAGGGGCAGCGCTGGCCCAGCGCGTTGGCCGCACTGGCCTCGTTCGATGCCGATGGCAACGGGCTGGTGGAAGGCCCCGAGCTGCGCGAGCTCTATGTGTGGCTGGACATCAACGGCGATGGCACGGTGGCCCCGCGCGACGACGCCCTGCGCCCGGCGGCGCGCCAGTACCACGGCTTTGACCTGCGCGCGGGTGCCAAGCCGCGGCGCGGGCCGGCACTGGACGCACAGATCGTGCCCTTTTCCGTGATGGTGCCCTTTGGCACGCGCATCCACCTGCTGGAGCTGCCCATCACGGGTCAGCATGCCAGTCCCTTGCAGGGTTACCTGGCCCAGCTGGACGGTCTGCCCGCGGCGTTACCGTCCTTCGTGCCGGAGCCTGCGCACCCCCTCAGCGGACGCTGGCGCTGGAAGATCACCGACGCCGAGCGCTGGAAAGACGCCACCCGGCCCTGGGGCCAGGATGCCGGTGGCCAGCTGTTCCTGGCGGTCAGCCAGGGCCGCATCCGCGGCCTGGTCAAGACCACCGGGCCGCACCATGACCACATCCAGCTCCCGCTGGAGGGCGTCTGGCGCGATGGCCGCGCCCATTGGCGCACGGTGTCGCCACTGGGCCTGACGCGCAGCGATGTCCGGCTGGAATCGGTTTTTGGCCAGCCGGTGCTGCGCGGACGTTCGTTCACGAACCGCGATGGCAAAGTGCGTGAATGGCATTGGGAAGCCCGCCTGGAGACCCGTCATGAAGACCTCCCTACCGTCACCACCGCAGCCACCGCACGCTGAGCCGCAGGCCACCGTCGACGCGGCGAATGGCCTGCGAACGGGTGCGGTGCTGAGCCGACGTCAGACCCTCTGGTGGGCGTTGGCGATGCTGGCGCTGGTGGGTGTCAGCCTCTGGCAGACGCAGCAGCTGCGCGCACTGCAGCTGCAGGAACGGCAGGCCCACTACGCCGAACGCCTGCGCACGGCGCAGGTCATCCTCGAAAGCGAGATGCTCGCAGCCGCCTACCTCACCAGCATCGACGAGCGCACCCGCGAGCGCGCCCGTCACCACCTCACGCAGAGCCCGCGATGAACCGGGTGCTGGCGCTGGCTTTCCTGGGTGTGATGCTCGCCGTGGTGCTGGGCCAGGCCGCGTGGCTGCAGGCGCACCATAGCCGCCCGGTGACGCAGATTGAGCTGCACCCCAGCCGGCTGGTGGCCTTCATGGTGGAGATCCGCGCACACGACCCGCAGGCCCATGACAGCCTGCTGCTCAACCTGGTGCGCCTGCGCGACCACCAGCCGGGTGTGCAGCAGGTGTTGCAGGAAGAGGTGGTGGTGGCCGAACAACTGATTGAGCGCCTGACGGGGCAGCCCGTGCCGGGTGCCGCGCCCAAGGCGCCCTGAGCCAGGCCCGGTGGCTTTCTAGAATCGCGCCATGAGCAACGCCTTCCACGCCCCTTCCGTCTCCCCGTCCCCGCCCGCCTTCAGGATCGCGCCCAGCATCCTGTCGGCCGACTTCGCCCGGCTGGGTGAAGAGGTCCGCGATGTGCTCGCCGCGGGCGCCGACTGGATCCACTTCGACGTGATGGACAACCATTACGTGCCCAACCTGACCTTCGGCCCGATGGTGTGCCAGGCCTTGAAGCCCCATGCCCGCAAGCCCGACGGCACGCCGGCGCCGGTGGATGTTCACCTGATGGTGCAGCCGGTGGATGCCCTCGCGCAGGCCTTTGCCCAGGCCGGGGCTGACCTCATCAGCTTCCACCCCGACGCCAGCGCCCATGTCGACCGGACGCTGCAGCTCATCCGCGGTGCCGGCTGCAAGGCCGGCCTGGTGTTCAACCCGGCCGCCTCGCTGGACGTCCTGGAATGGACCATCGACCAGCTGGACCTCGTCCTCATCATGAGCGTCAACCCCGGCTTCGGCGGCCAGAGTTTCATCGACGGCGCCTTGCGCAAGGTCGAGCGGGTGCGCCGGCTCATCGAGGCCTCGGGCAGGGACATCCGCCTGGAAGTGGATGGCGGCATCAAGGTGGACAACATCCGCCGGGTGGCCGACGCCGGTGCCGACACCTTCGTGGCCGGCAGCGCCATCTTCGGCAAGCCCGATTACCGTTCGGTCATCGACGCGATGCGGGCCGAATTGGCGTCCTCGCCGTCTGCGCCTTGACCATGAGCGCGCAGCGTGGAGGGTAGACCATTGAGCGCCGTATCGCCCCCCACCATCCCGATCGAGCGCCTGCCCGGCCATCCTCAGTTTGTCCACCTGTCGGCGCTGGACAGCGCGCTGGACATCGACCTGCGCTACCCGACGGCCAACAACTTTGCCGGTCGGGTGCTCTACACCCACTGGGACTGCGCGTGGTTGCGCGCGGAAGCGGCCAACGGCCTGGTCCAGGCCGCCCAGCAGTTGCAGCGGCTCAGCCCTGGCTGGCGCCTGCGGGTGCTGGACGCGTTGCGGCCGCACCGTGTCCAGCAGGCGATCTGGGAAGACGTCAAGGGCACGCCGATGCAGATGTACTTTGCCGACCCGGCCCATGGCTCCATCCACAGCTTTGGCATGGCGGTGGACGTCACGCTGCTGCGGCCGGACGGCCTGGAGGTCGACATGGGCAGCGGCTTTGACGAGATGAGCGAGCGTTCGCACCCGGCCCTGCACGACGACCACCTCAGCTGCGGCGTGCTGCAGGCCGAGCATGTCCAGATACGCGGACTCTTGACCCAGGCCATGGCCGCCGGTGGCTTTGGCGGCATCTCCACCGAGTGGTGGCACTTTGACCTCGGTGACCGCCGGCTGGTCAGGCAAACCGGGCCACGGGTCGACTGACACGAACGGCCCCCAATGGCCCCCAACGGCCCCTATCAGCCCCAACTGGCCTCTACCGAAAGCAGCGCATGAACCCCGCACACCGCACCCACACCATTCCCCTGGCGCGCCTGCGGCCGGCCATGCAGCACCTGGTGCGTGGCTTTGGCAGTGAGGCCCGCGAGGTGGACATGGTGGTAGACCGCCTGATCGAAGCCAACCTCAAGGGGCATGATTCCCACGGCATCGGCATGCTGCCGCGCTACAGCCAGGCCTTTGCCGAGGGTGATCTCCAGCCCAACCAGCATGTTGAGGTGACGCTGGACGCCGGCCACCTGCTGCGCATGGAAGGGGGCATCGGCTTTGGCCAGGTCATCGGTCACGAGGCCATGGCCCTGGCGGCCGACCGTGCGCGTCAGCACGGCAGCTGCATCGCCGCGCTGGGCCAGACGCACCACCTCGGTCGCATCGGCGCCTGGGCTGAGCAGCTGGCCGAACAGGGCCTGGTGTCCGTTCACTTCGTCAACGTGGTGTCGCGCGCCATTGTGGCGCCGCATGGCGGCGCCGATGCGCGCTTCGGCACCAACCCCTTTTGTGTCGGTGTGCCGCTGGCGGGCCGCGAGCCGGTCATCCTGGACTTCGCCACCAGCGTCATCGCCCAGGGCAAGACCCGCGTGGCGCACAACCAGGGTGAGGCCCTGGAGCCGGGCTGCCTGATCGACGACACCGGCCAGCCGTCCACCGACCCCCGATGGGCCGTGGTGCCGCCGCTGGGCGCGCTGCTGACCTTCGGCGCCCACAAAGGCTCGGGCCTGGCGCTCGTGTGTGAACTGCTGGGGGGTGCGCTGGCTGCCAGCCAGACACAGCGTGACCATGAAGGCCGGCGGCGGCGGGTGCTCAACGGCATGCTGAGCATCGTCATTGACCCGGCCCGGCTGGGAGAGCCTTCGATGTTCCAGGCCGAGTCGCTGGCGTTTGTCGACTGGATGAAGGCGTCGCCGCCACGCCAGGGCCACGAGGCCGTGCTGGCTGCGGGTGAACCTGAACGGCACTGCGAGAGCCAGCGGCGCGCTCAGGGTATCCCGGTGGATGCCGTGACCTGGTCGGAGATCCTGCAGGCTGCACAGCAGCTGGGTGTGCCTGCGGCGGATGTGAACTCCTTGGCAGGCGTCTGACCCACTGCCCCCTTGTCCGGTACCCCCGGGTCAAGAAGCCGGCTGAGCCAACCGATAGCCCCGACAGGAAGGGCCATCCGGGCCCCTCATCGCAGTGCGGGTCTCTTGATGAGCTTGACGGTTTCGGTTGATCAGTTGCGTGTGGGCATGTTTGTGCATCTGGACTTGAGCTGGATGTCACACCCCTTTGCCCGCTCCAGCTTTCAGGTCGAGAACGCCGAGCAGATCCGCACCATCCAGGGCCTGGGCCTGAAGACGGTCCGGTGGGACCCTTCACGCAGCCAACCGGCCGGACCTGCTGCCTCGTCTGTCGCTGCACCCACGGTTTGTCCCGCCGGTTCCTCGGCACCAGGCCCAGAAGTCGACGCTCCCGCGCCACCCACAGCGCTCGCGACCGAGCCTGTACCGGCTGCGCCAGCGATCTCGCTGGCAGCCACCCCCGCGACGACATCTGTGCCAGCGCAGACAGCCGCCGAGGCGTCGCCCTCGCTGGCAGCCGAGGCCCAGCTGCGGCGTGTGCAGCTGCATAGCCAGCGGGCAGCCGCAGAACTCTGCGAAAGCCAGTACGCCGAGGCCGGCGAGGCGTGGCGAGCGGCCTTCGACAAGGCGCGCAGCGACCCGCAGACCTCGCGCAAGGAGACCGAAGCCCTGGCCAAGGCGATGCTCGAGAAGATGCTGGTCGAAGGTGAGACCTGTATCCGCGTGCTCAACGCCTCGTCGGGAGACCGTGCCACGGCCCATGCGATGAACGTCTCCGTGATTGCGATGCTGGTGGGCCGCGTCATGGCGCTGGATGCGGCGCTGCTGGCGGACCTGGGTACCGGCGCCCTGCTGCACGATGTGGGCAAGCTGGACGTGCCCGAACGCCTGCGCCAGCTCGACGACGCGATGAGCATCACCGAGCGCAAGCTCTACGCAAGCCACGTCGAGCAAGGCCTGCTGCATGCGCAGCGCATGGGCCTGGGCGACGTGCCGCGCCAGATCATTGCGCAGCACCACGAACAATCTGACGGCAGCGGCTTTCCGTGCCAGCTCAAGGGCGAACAGATCGCATTGGCCGCACGCATCGTGGCCCTGGTCAACCGGTTCGACAACCTCTGCAACCCACCGGTGCTGTCGCGTGCCATGACCCCCCACGAGGCACTGTCACTGATGTTCTCCCAGCAGCGCGCACGCTGGGACGCGGGCGTGCTGCAGGCCTTCATCCGCATGATGGGTGTCTACCCGGCCGGCTCAGTGGTGCAGCTCAGCGACGAGCGCTTTGCCCTGGTGATGCGGGTGAATGCTACCCGTCCGCTCAAGCCGGAGGTGCTGGTGTACGACCCACGCGTGCCACGCGACGAGGCTCTGCACCTGTTGCTCGACCGCGAACCCGGTCTGAGCATCCGCCGCAGCATCCGCGCGGCCCAGCTGCCTGACGCGGCGCGCACCTACCTGGCGCCCAAGTCCCGCCTGGCCTACTACTTCGAACCGGGTGCGGCCATTGCCCCGGCGGAAGACGAAGGCGGTCACTGATGGGTGTCAGCGACGCGTGGTTGCGTCAACCGGCCCTTGAAGCCCCGCCGGCGGGTGAGGCGAGGCCGCCCGTGGGCGCGACATCGGCCGAACTCGCCGCCTTTATTGAGAGCCTCCCGCAGGCAGCCTGGCTCGTGGATGGCGCGACCCGCCAGGTGATGTGTGCGAACGCCATTGCCCACCGCCTGCTGGGGCGCACCGAGCACAGCATGGTCGGCGAAGCCGCGGAAAACCTGGTCTTCACGCCCGAGGACCTCGCCTACTGGGATGAGGCCTCCGCGGGCCATGCGGGTGTGCTCGACTCAGAGACCTGGCTGAGCCTGCCCGACGGCCAGGCACGCCGGGTGTCGCGCAGCATCCGACCGTTTGCCTGGTGGCCGTCGCCGTCCGGTGAAGGTCCGTCAGCGACCCGCACCGCCTACACGGTGGTCATCACCGACATTGGTGAGCGCCAGCAGGCCGAGGAGCGCCTGGAGCAGGCCCTGGCCGAACTGCAGGCCACGCTGGAGAGCACGGCCGACGGCCTGCTGGTGACCGACCTTGCCGGGCGCATCCGCACCTACAACCAGCGCTTTGTGCAGCTGTGGAAACTGCCGCCCGGCCTGATGGAGCGGCGTGACTACCGCGCGATGAACGAGTGCATGCGCGAGCAGGTCAGCGAGCCCGAGCGCTACGAGTTGCGCCTGCGCGAGCTGGTCAATGCCATCACGCTGAGCGCCACCGATCAGCTCGAGCTGCGCGGCCATCAGCTGGTGGAACGCGCCACGCAGCCCCTGTGGCACCGTGGGACGCCCATGGGCCGCGTCTACGCCTTTCGCGACATGACCGAGCGTGTGGCCGCCAGCCGCCGGATTGCCGAGCTGGCCAGCACCGATGCGCTGACAGGCCTGCCCAACCGCACTCTGCTGACACGCGCGGTGGCCGACGCCGCAGCCAACTGCGAGGCCCGGGGCGAGGCCAGCCCGGGCTTTGCGCTGATGCTGATCGATCTGGACCGTTTTGGCGCCATCAACGAGACCCTGGGTGCCGAGCTGGCCGATGTGGTCCTGGTGCAGGTCACGCGGCGCCTGCAGAACGTGCTTCGCCATGGTGATCTGGTGGCACGCGTCGGTGGCGACCAGTTTGCGCTGCTGATCCACGGTGCCGAGCCCGAAGATGCTGAGGTGGCTGCACAGCGCATCGTCAAGGCCATCAGTGAGCCAATGCAGATCGAGGACTTGCCCTTCACGTTGACCTGCAGCGTGGGCGTGGCTGTCAGCCCGCTGCATGGCAACGGTGTGGACGAGCTGCAGCACAGTGCCGAGGAGGCCATGCGCCAGGCCAAGGCGGCCGGACGCAACGGCTGGCGCATGCGCCGGTTGCGTCGCTCCAGCGACCCGCGGCTGGCGCTGCGCATGGACCACGCTATGCGTCAGGCACTGGACAGTGAAAGCTTCCGGCTGCATTACCAGCCACAGATCGACATGGTCACTGGCGCCATCGTCGGCGCCGAGGCCTTGCTGCGCTGGCGTGACCCGCAGTTTGGTGGAGATGTCCCGCCGGCGCGCTTCATCCCGGTGGCCGAGGAAAGCGGCCTGATCGTCGCACTGGGCAACTGGGTGATGGACCGCGCCATCCAGCAAAGTGCCCAGTGGCTTCGCGCCGGCGTGTGTGTGCCGGTCGCGGTCAACGTCTCGGCGCTGCAGTTCCACCAGCCGGGATTCTCCGAGCTGGTGGCTGACATGCTGGCCCGCCACGGGCTGCACCCGCGCTGGCTGGAGCTGGAGGTGACCGAGTCCATCCTGCTGCAGGACGCCGACGAGACGCTGCAGCGCCTGAACGCGCTGGCTGACCTGGGTGTGCGCCTGTCGATCGACGACTTCGGTACCGGCTATTCGAGCCTGGCCTACCTCAAGCGCATCCCGATCGACCAGGTCAAGATCGACCGCAGCTTTGTCGTTGGCCTGCCCGGCGACCGCAGCAACGCGGGCATCGTCAAGGCCATCCTTCAACTGGCGCAGGCCCTGGGCAAGGAAGTGATTGCCGAGGGTGTCGAGAGCCCGCAGCAGCACCGCTTTCTGCGTGACGCCGGCTGTGCGCGCTTCCAGGGCTTCTTGTATGCGCCCGCAATGGACGCGGTGCAGTTCGAGCAACGTTGGCGCGCCGGTGTCACGACCGAGGGCGGGCCACGCGACTGAGACCCGGGCCAAGCCCTGGGACGGCGCCGCTGCGCCCACGGCCCTTGTGCTGCACTCGTCCGGGTGACCCGCTGGGAGCACCCACCAGGCGGGTTTCCGAGTGCCCACACAACTGTACAAAATAACAGTTGTCTGGAATACTGCACACTCAACAAGGAGCCCACAGCATGGACGCACCCGTGAAAGCACTGAACACCGAAAAAGCCAAAGCCCTGCAAGCCGCACTGGCCCAGATTGAAAAGCAGTTTGGCAAGGGTTCGATCATGCGCCTCGGCGAAGGCGAGAAGATCGAGGACATCCAGGTGGTTTCCACCGGCTCGCTGGGGCTCGACATCGCGCTCGGCGTCGGTGGTCTGCCGCGGGGGCGGGTGGTTGAAATCTACGGGCCTGAATCGTCCGGCAAGACCACGCTGACATTGCAGGTCATCGCCGAGATGCAGAAGCTCTCCGGCGTCTGTGCCTTCATCGACGCTGAACATGCGCTGGACGTGCAGTACGCACAGAAGCTGGGCGTCAACCTGCAGGAACTGCTCATTTCCCAGCCCGACACCGGTGAGCAAGCCCTGGAAATCGTCGACGCGCTGGTGCGTTCAGGCTCGGTGGACCTCATCGTCGTCGACTCCGTCGCCGCATTGACCCCCAAGGCCGAGATCGAAGGCGAGATGGGTGATTCGCTGCCGGGTTTGCAGGCCCGCCTGATGAGCCAGGCCTTGCGCAAGCTCACGGCCACCATCAAGAAGACCAACTGCATGGTGATCTTCATCAACCAGATCCGCATGAAGATCGGGGTGATGTTTGGCAGCCCGGAAACCACCACAGGCGGCAACGCGTTGAAGTTCTACGCATCCGTTCGCCTGGACATCCGACGCACGGGCAGCATCAAGAAGGGCGAAGAAGTCATCGGCAGCGAGACCAAGGTCAAGGTGGTCAAGAACAAGGTCAGCCCACCCTTCAAGACCGCCGAATTTGACATCCTCTACGGCGAGGGTATCAGCCGTGAAGGTGAGATCGTTGACATGGGCGTGACGGCCAAGATCCTGGAAAAGAGCGGGGCCTGGTACGCCTACAACGGCGAGAAGATCGGCCAAGGCAAAGACAACGCCCGCGAGTTCCTGCGCGAGAACCCCGAGATCGCGGCCGACATCGAGCACAAGATCCGCGAATCCCTGGGTGTCCCGCCTGCCGGTGCACCCGCTGCCGCCTGAGGCCGGGAGGGCAGGCTCCCGTGAGTTCGCCTCCGGCGGCGCTCAGGCAGCAGGCCCTGCGTTGGCTCGCCCAGCGTGAGCACTCGCGTCAGGAACTGCAGGGCAAGCTGCAGCGCTGGCTGTCTCGCCAGCCGCTTGTCGGCCAGCCTGATGCGCTGGATGCCGAGAGCCTCGCCCGCCACATCAGCACCACGCTCGACACACTGGAGGCTGCCGGTTGGCTCAACACCGAACGGTTTGTGGAAAGCCGCTTGCGTCAGCGCCAGTCGCGCTTTGGCAACCGCCGCATCACCGCTGAGCTTCGGCAGCATGGGCTGCAGGCCAACCCTGAGCAGCAGGCCTTGCTGGTCAGCACTGAGGCCGAGCGGGCCTTCAAGGCCCTGAGCCAGCGCTTTGGTGAGCAGCCCGTGGCCAGCAGCAGCGGGCCGCTCGAAGTGCCCGAGCTGGACGACGACAACCACTTTGGCAACCTGCGCGGGCAGGGCCGCGCTGGCCCCATCGCCCCGGTACTGCGCGAGCGCCTCAAACACCAGCGTTTCCTGGCAGCCCGCGGGTTCTCGTCAGAGGCCATCCAGAAGGCATTGCGCGCCCATGCGCAGGCCGCCAGCACAGCATCCCGCGCAGACGATGCCGAGGTGACGGACACCGCGTGCTAGAGTCCCGCGGCTTGGGGTTTGCCCGATAACCCGGACAAGCGGTGGGGTTGCGCACCGGTGTGGCCTGCACGCCTCCGTGGATGTCAGCTCTGCGCCAAGCTTGCCGCATGACAATCCCAGCGCCTTGCCGCTGTCACCCTGCGTGGGCAGGGTGACAGCGGTCACGCTGCGGCGACGTGCCGCAAACCCCGTCCACACCACCGGCTGAAGCCACCAGGTCTGCCCATGAAAATTCACGAGTACCAAGGCAAAGACATCCTGCGCCAGTTTGGCGTTCCCACGCCCCGCGGCTACCCCGCCTTCAGTGTGCAGGAAGCCACCGAAGCCGCCCAGAAGCTGGGGGGCAATGTCTGGGTGGTCAAGGCGCAGATCCACGCCGGTGGCCGTGGCAAGGGCGGCGGCGTCAAGCTTGCCCGTTCCATCGATGACGTCAAGGCCCTGTCGGGCCAGATCCTGGGCATGCAGCTCAAGACGCACCAGACGGGCCCGGAGGGTCAAAAGGTGCGCCGCTTGCTCATCGAAGAAGGCGCTGACATCAAGAAGGAGTATTACGTCGCCGCCTTGACCGACCGCGCGTCGCAGAAGGTGGTGATGATGGCCAGTTCCGAAGGCGGAATGGACATCGAAGAGGTTGCCCATGCAACCCCCGAGAAGATCATCAAGGTGTTTGTGGACCCCCTCCACGGCATCACCGAAACCCAGACGCAGCAGTTGGCCGAAGGCATCGGCGTTCCTCCCGCCAGCTGGGCGCAGGCCCGGGATGTCTTCACCAAGCTCTACGAGTGCTACATGAAGACCGATGCCAGCCTCGCCGAGATCAACCCCATGATCCTGGAAGGCAACGGCAACATCAAGGCGCTCGACGCGAAGTTCAACTTCGACTCCAACGCACTCTTCCGTCACCCGGAAATCGTCGCCTACCGCGACCTGGACGAGGAAGACCCTGCCGAAGTCGAGGCCAGCAAGTTCGACCTGAGCTACATCAGCCTGGACGGCAACATCGGCTGCCTGGTCAACGGCGCAGGTCTGGCCATGGCCACGATGGACACCATCAAGCTCTTTGGTGGTGAGCCGGCCAACTTCCTGGACGTCGGCGGCGGCGCCACGGCCGAGAAGGTCACCGAAGCCTTCAAGATCATGCTCGCCAACAAGGCCGTCAAGGGCATCCTGGTGAACATCTTCGGCGGCATCATGAAGTGCGACACCATTGCTGAAGGCGTGATCGCCGCCTGCAAGGCCGTCAACCTCAGTGTGCCCCTGGTGGTGCGCATGAAGGGGACCAACGAAGACCTGGGCAAGAAGATGCTGGCCGAATCCGGCCTGCCCATCATCAGCGCTGACACCATGGCCGAGGCCGCGACAAAGATCGTCGCCGCCGTCCAGTGACCAGCCCCCTCACGCCTAACGATTCCGAGCATCCGACATGAGCATCCTCATCAACAAGGACACCAAGGTCATCACCCAGGGCATCACGGGGAAGACCGGTCAGTTCCATACCCGCATGTGCCGTGACTACGCCAACGGCAAGAACTGCTTTGTGGCCGGCGTCAACCCGAAGAAGGCCGGCGAAGACTTCGAAGGCATTCCCATCTACGCCAGCGTCAAGGAAGCCGCCACGCACACCGGCGCCACAGTCAGCGTGATCTACGTACCGCCCGCCGGCGCTGCAGCCGCCATCTGGGAGGCCGTCGAGGCCGACCTGGACCTGGCCATCTGCATCACCGAAGGCATCCCCATTCGGGACATGCTGGAAGTGCGCAACAAGATGAAGGCCAAGGAACTGGCCGGCGGCAAGCGCACCCTGCTGCTGGGCCCCAACTGCCCCGGCACGATCACACCCGACGAGATCAAGATCGGCATCATGCCCGGTCATATCCACCGCAAGGGCCGCATCGGCGTGGTCAGCCGCTCGGGCACGCTCACCTACGAAGCCGTGGCACAGCTGACAGAAATCGGCCTGGGGCAATCCAGCGCCGTCGGCATCGGCGGTGACCCGATCAACGGGCTCAAGCACATCGACGTGATGCAGATGTTCAACGACGACCCCGACACCGATGCCGTGATCATGATCGGCGAGATCGGCGGCCCCGACGAAGCCGAGGCTGCACGCTGGTGCAAGGAACACATGAAGAAGCCCGTCGTCGGCTTCATCGCCGGTGTGACGGCACCTCCGGGCAAGCGCATGGGCCACGCCGGCGCCTTGATCAGCGGCGGCGCAGACACTGCCGACGCCAAGCTGGCCATCATGGAAGCCTGCGGCTTTACGGTCACGCGCAACCCGTCGGAGATGGGCAAGCTGCTGAAGGCCCGCCTCTGAGCGGCCTTGCTGCCGTGTCAAGAGCCGCCGCCGAGGCGGCTTTTTTTCGCCCCTGACGCACGCGCCGTGAGCGCCCCGACGGCGCAGCATGGCGCACCCACGTCTGTAGTCCTACCTACAGGAAACCCCCGATGTCACCCTACACTGCCGCGAAAGATGGAGGGGACCTATGTCCATGGAGATGTTCAGCAGCCCACAGTTCTGGGTTGCGGTGGGCCAGATCATCATGATCGACATCCTGCTGGGAGGAGACAACGCCGTTGTCATCGCCCTGGCCTGCCGAAAGCTACCGCCCGCACAACGCACCAAGGGCATCCTGTGGGGAACCGCCGGCGCCATTGTGCTGCGTGTGATTCTGATCTTCTTTGCCCTGACGCTGCTGAAGGTGCCGTTCCTGAAGCTCATCGGCGCGCTGCTCCTGGTGTGGATCGGCGTCAAGCTGCTGGCGCCCCAGGACGACGATGGCCACGGTGACATCCAGGCCAGCGACAAGCTGTGGGCCGCCGTGAAGACCGTTGTCGTGGCCGATCTGGTCATGAGCGTGGACAACGTCATCGCGATCGCGGGTGCCGCTGAAACGGCCGGTGGCGACCACACCATGCCCCTGGTGATCTTTGGCCTGCTGGTCAGCATCCCCATCATCGTCTGGGGCAGCCAGTTGGTCATCAAGCTGATGGACCGCTTCCCGGCCGTGATCACCGCCGGCGGCATGCTGCTGGGGTGGATTGCCGGCACCATGGCGGTCACCGATCCAGCGCTGATCGGCTACATGCCGCAGGCCGTGGATGCCGCGGGCAAGTCGGCGATCGTGCCAGCCGTGGGCTACGGTGCCGGTGTGAGCGGCGCCTTGCTGGTTCTGGCCATCGCGCAACTGGTGCGTCGTCGCCAAGGGCCCTCCAGCCCGGCCTGACATGCCCAGCACCGTGCTGGTCCCTGGCAGCTCCCTCGGGCGCTGCCGCATCCAGGGCCTGGCCGGCCGCGGTGGCTCCTCCGAGGTCTACCTGGCGCTGGACACGCAGACCGAGGAAAAGCTGGCCATCAAGGTGCTGACGTCGGCGTCCTTCTGGCCGCCGTCCGCGGCCGCCGCAGCACTGGCTGATGAGGTGCTGCAGACGCACCACGCATTGCGCCAGGCACTGCGTCACCCGCACATCGTCGAACACCGCGAAGCGGGTGTGGTGCAGGGACGGCCGTGGCTGGCCTTTGCCTGGACAGCGGGCACGAACCTCAGCCGCTATACCGAGCCGTCCCGTGTGCTCCCCATCCCGCTGGTCCTGCACATCGCAACGGCCTTGGCCCAGGCGCTCGACCATGCCCACCGGGCTGGTTGGCTGCACCGAGACCTCAAGCCCGGCAACGTGCGTATCCACCTGCCTGACGGCATCGTCCAACTGACCGACTTCGGTCTTGCCAAACTGGCCGACAGCACAGCCACCCTAACAGGTGTCATGCAAGGCACCCCCCGCTACATGGCGCCCGAACTGCTGGTGGGCGAGTCTCCCAGCGCACAGTCAGACCTCTACGCCCTGGGTGTCATCCTCTACGAAATGCTCTGCGGGCGCAGTCCCCACCAGGCCTCCACCTTGCAGGCCTTGCTCACCGCGACCCTCCAAGGGCAGCCAATGCCCCTGATCACGCTCGCGCCTGACGTGCCCTCGGCCCTGGCCGAACTGGTCCATACACTGATCCACCGCCAACCCGTCGACCGCCCAGCCACAGCGGGTGCGGTGCTGCACAGCTTGCAAGCACTGCAAGCCGCCAGCGCCTCGGCGCCACCCCCCAAAGACCGCTAGCGCAGGCCCCCAGGCCGCTGCGCAGGAGCCGTTCGCGAGGCACAATGACCCGGAGTTCTGCCAGGCGCCTGCGCGTCATGGCACCTGCGTGCCATTTCCTTGCCGACGACTCCAGACCTGTCCGCGCCTTGCCATGCCCTACGCCTTTGTCTCGGTCACCGATACCGGCCGCGCGCGCAGCAACAACGAAGATGCCGTCCTGCTCGATGTCGAGGCCTGCCTGGCTGTTCTGGCCGACGGCATGGGCGGCTACAACGCCGGGGAAGTGGCCAGCCAGATGGCCACCCAGCGTGTACTGGACGAAGTAGGCGGGTGGCTACGCGCCCAGCCCGACATGCCCACCATCGCCGAGGTCCGACGTGCATTGGAAGACGGTGTCGACAAGGCCAACCGTGAAATCTTCAACATGGCCAACACCAACCCGCATTGCGCCGGGATGGGCACCACACTCGTCGTCGCCAGCTTCAGGCCAGGCCAGTTGCTGGTGGGCCATGTCGGTGATTCACGCGCCTACCGCCTGCGCGGTGGGCGGCTGCGCCAGCTGACCAAGGACCATTCCCTTCTCCAGGAGCAGATCGACGCAGGCTTGATCACGCCGGAGCAGGCGCTCTACGCCACGCACAAGAACTTGGTGACACGCGCGGTGGGCGTCGAAGACACCGTCCTGCTCGAAATCACCCTGCACGACGTGCAAGCCGGTGACGTGATCATGCTGTGTTCCGACGGGTTGTCAGACATGCTCAACGACAACGAAATCGAATTCCTCGTGGCCGGCCAGCCCAACCTGGACCACGCCGCAGCCGCCTTGGTAGCCGCAGCCAATCAGGCAGGCGGAAGGGATAACATTTCAGTCATACTGGCACGTCACGACGGTTCCACCCCCCCGGGAGCGAAGACATGGTGGCCATTCAAGCGCTGAGCAAGCGATGAGGGCCGTCAAAAGGCACCCAAGCCGGCACCTTGGGCAGCCCTGTGGGTGCATCGCCAGAAATCGCTAGAGAGGGCGGCAAGCATGAGCAAGCTGGTAGTTTCGCTGGATGGAGTGGTGATCAAGGAAGTTCAGATCACCAAGGACAAGACCACGCTGGGGCGCCGCCCCTACAACGACATCGTCATCGACAACCTTGCGGTCAGCGGTGAACATGCCGTGCTGCAGATGGCGGGCAGTGACGTCTACATCGAAGACCTCAACAGCACCAACGGCACCTACATCAACGGCAAGGCCATCAAGAAGCAGCTGTTGAACGCCAACGACACGGTCGAGATCGGCAAGTACAAGATCAAGTACCTGACAGGCGATCTGCCCGACTACGAAAAGACCACGGTGCTGCGACCAGGAACCATGCCGACCGGCGGGGCCATGGCCGCTGAGCCGCCGACGGCTGTTCCGCCTGCCAGCATCCGGGTACTCAACGGGACCGCGGCTGGCCGAGAGGTCCCGCTGACCAAGGTTGTCACCACCATCGGCAAGCCGGGTGTGCAGGTGGCCTCCATCACCAAGCGGCCTGGCGGCTATGTGTTTGCCCATGTCGAGGGAGCCCATAGGCCCACCATCAACGGCGCCCAGATCGCCGCTGATTCCGTCCCCTTGGGCAATGGCGATGTCATTGAACTGGCCGGTACCCAGATGCAGTTTGTGATGGCCTGAACGCCAGGCCACCCGTTGGGTGGCCCGTCTGCTGCAGAAGTCACGATCACCGCGACTGTTGTGGCCGCTTCACCGCCTTAGCGCCGGCTGCCTGGTGATTTTGGCGTCAACATCCGGTGTTTTCCCGTCAGCAGCATGCCCAAGACACACCATCTGCCGGCCGCGCCGTGTGCGCTGTACCCAGGGCTGCGCCCGTGACCACTGACCACTGTGTACGGGTCCTGGGTTGCGCGGGCGCCATCGCTGCCGGAAGACGGACCACGTCCTTCCTGGTCGGACGGCATCTGCTGGTCGACGCGGGAACCGGTGTGGGTGAGCTGACGCTCGACGAACTGTGTGCCGTGGACCATGTCGTGTTGACCCACTCGCACCTGGACCACATCGCCGCCTTGCCGCTGATGGCCGACAGCGTGCTGAAGCTGCGCCACCAGCGGGGCCAGCCGCCGGTGTCCGTGCACGCACTGCCGCAGACCCTGGCGGCGCTGCAACAGCATGTCTTCAACAACGTCATCTGGCCCGATTTCACCCGGCTGCCCAGTCTCGACCGCCCGGTCATCTGCCTGCAGCCCCTGCAGGTCGGTGACCGGCTGACGCTGGCAGGCTACACGATCGAAGCCCTGCCCGCCAGCCACACCGTGCCAGCCGTGGGCTACGCCATCTGGCCGGGAGACGCTGCAACGCATGCCTGCTGGGTCTTCACCGGCGACACCGGCCCCAATCCACGACTCTGGGACACGCTGTCGCGCCACCGCGTCGCGCAACTGGTCATCGAAACCGCGTTCCAGGACGCGGACCATGAACTGGCCCAAAAGAGCCAGCACCTGCACCCGCAAGCGTTGCTCCATGAGCTTCAGCGGCTGCGCAGCCCTGCCCAGATCTACATCACCCACATGAAGCCCGGGGATGCAGGGGCGGTCGAGCAGGACATGCTGCGGCTGGGTCTGCGGCACAAGGTCACCCTGCTGCAGGGTGGCGAGTGCATACCGCTGGGCGCCTGACGTTTTCTGTCGCTGGCCGCCCGGCCCGCTGACCATTCCTGTCACCTGTCTCAGCCGTGTGCCGTGCTGCACGGCCTTTCAGGGTGCGTATGGGGCCTGCTGCGGCCTCTCCCAAGCCTCTGGGTCACGTTTGCTTGCCATTCGACGGCTGGCACGATGTGTGCAATACGTCACACTGTCGAGCCGTTTCGACGCTTGCAACCCATCCAGAACGAGGAGCACACCATGAAAAGACACACCCACGGCTTCACGCTGATCGAACTCATGATCGTCGTGGCCATCATCGGCATCATGGCGGCCGTCGCGCTGCCGGTCTACAAGGACTACACCATCAAGGCCAAGATGGCCGAAGTGGTCATGGCCGCCAGCCAGTGCCGCACGACGGTGGCTGAGGTGTACCAGACGGGCAACAAGACATCGCCTCCGGGCGCCAATAACTGGGGATGCGGTGAGGGTCCGGCGGCGACGCGTTACGTGGAGACCGTCGGCACCACCACTGACGGCGCCATCATCATCACGACGCGCAATTTTGACGACGATGCACTGAATGGCGCGACCATTCAGCTCGTACCGCAGAGCGCCACGGGAACCGCGCTGACCGTGAACGACATCCCAACCCAGGTAGGCCAGTTCAAGTGCAGCGCCGGCGGCAGCGCCAAGGCCGTGCCGGCCAAGTACCTCCCGGGTTCCTGCAAGTAAGCAGTTCCCCACCCGCGCCTGAAAAGCGCGGCACCTATCACGCAGCGGGCCCCTGGGGCCCGCTTTTCATGGGGGTTTCACGACAGTTCGCGGCGCAGTTGACGAAACGCCGTGGATCAGTTGATGCGTGTGCGGGTCATGGCGGCCCGTCCAGCGCATGGTGCGGGCCATCGGAGCCACCCAACATGCAGCGGATACAGCGGATTTACCTTGATCGAACTGATTGATCGTGGTCGCGATCATCGGCATCCTGGCTCTCAGCCACCACGGCGCCACTCGCCAATGGCTGGGGGTGCGACGAGAGCAACACCAGCAGCCGCTTCGTCTCGGCGCTCAACACCGACGCTGATGGCGTGATCCTGGTGACCGTCCAGGGCTTCTCAGACCCTTCGGTTGACGGCAAGACCATCCGTCTGACACCCAGCAATGCCGCGGGTACACCCATGAGCAGTCCTGCCAACCTGGGGCAAACCGTGGCGCGTTGGCGCTACCGGTCGGGCGCGACCAATGGCGTGCCGGCGCGCATTCTGCCGGCCGATTGCCGTTGATGGCTGAGCCGGCTCGGCGGGATCTGATGCACTGTGCCAAACCTTGTCAGTGACTGTCCTGTCGCCTGACAAAACCCAGCACCTGATGTGACGGTGTGCACGGCTCGGAGGGGTCTGACAGCTGGCACAGCCGGTGCATCTACTCAGTCAGGTCAAGCAGACCGTTGCATTTCACCCCCCCTCCCCAACCCGTCTGACAAATAGGAACCCACCATGAAGCGCGTCCAACAAGGTTTTACGCTGATCGAATTGATGATCGTTGTGGCGATCATCGGCATCCTGGCCGCTGTGGCACTGCCGGCCTACAAGGACTACACCATCAAGGCGCGTGTGGCTGAAGTGATTCTGGCGGCCAGCCAGTGCCGCACCATCGTGGCGGAGGTCTACCAGACCGGGACAACGGGCCCGGGCGCCAACAACTGGGGCTGCAACGAGAGCACCGGCGGCCCGCAGAGCAAGTTTGTGCAAAACGTGCAGACCAGCATCGATGGCGTGATCACCGTGACGACCACGATCGCCATGGGCGACACCACTACCAACCAAAAGACCATCCAGCTGGTTCCGCAGATGGCCAACGGCCAGGCGATGACGATTGCCAACCTGGGCACCCCTGTGGCCACTTTCCAGTGCAAGTCTGGCGCAACGAACGGCCTGCCGGTGAAGTTCCTGCCTGGCTCTTGCCGCTGATTGGCAGACTGAGCTGCTTCGGGTGCCGTTTTTGGCGCCCGCCACTCAACGGGGCACCTCGGTGCCCCGTTCCCATTGCGAGCGCCGCGTGCTGCGCAGGCGGCTTCGCCCGTCCTCGATACAGCCCGCGCGCCTACCCGGCTGCTAGCATCCGCCGGTCATGTCAGATGCGCCTTACGCACCCATTTCGTCTCCACGTGCGACCTCAAAAGAGTTGGTCTGGCTCCGGCCTCTGGCCTGGGCGACCATCGCTGCTCCCACGCTGCTGGCCTTCAACGTCTCACCGTCGGCCACCTTTCTCAACCAGGCCCTGGCGCTCTTCTTCTGGGGTCTGCTGGCCACCGCCCTGGCCTGGGCAGCGCCCTTGAACCGTGACAGCGCCCGCGTGGCCGGCCTGTCCTTGGCAGCGCCAGCGCTGGTGCTGGTGGTGATGGCCCTGGGTGCCGTGTTCAGCACGGTGCTGGGCACCTTGCCAGCCAGCCTGTCCCTGTCGGCCCTGGGCCTGCTCGCGGCCACCCTGGTGGTGTGTGCGGCCGGCGCCCGCGCCGGCGCCGCGGGTGCCACCCTGGGACGCACCGTCTGGCGGCTGCTGTGCGAGGGCCTGGTGGTGGCGGGCGCACTGCATGTGCTGCTGGCCTGGGTGCAGGTGTTTCTGCCGGACTTGGCCGACGGCCAGTGGGTGGCGCGCTCCGGCCTGGCCGGGCGCACCGTGGGAAACCTGCGGCAGCCCAACCATGTCTGTACCCTGATGCTGCTGGCCATGGTGGCCGCCGTGGCACTGACGCCCGCACAGCCCGGTATGTCCCGGCTGTGGGTCTGGCGCCCGCCGCATGCCGTGGCGCGGGGTGCCCGGGACGCGCAGCTGGCCGCAGCACGCTGGTTGACTGTCCTTGGCTTGGCCGCCTTCAGCTGGACCTTGGTGGCCACGGCGTCGCGCACGGCCTTGATCGGCCTGCTGTTGCTGGCGCTGTGGGGGCTGGTTGACCGCTCGCTCGCGGCGGGTGCGCGCCGCGCGCTGCTGGCCACGCCGCTGATGTACGGCGCCGCCTGGGGCCTGATGGCCTGGTGGTCGCAGGCTGCCGACAAGGCCTTTGGTGCCCAGCAGCGGCTCGGTGAATCAGACCTCTCGGCCTCGCGCCTGGGCATCTGGCGTGACAGCCTTCAGCTGCTGGCCGAGCACCCGTGGACAGGCGTGGGCTTCGGTGAATTCAACTTTGCCTGGACGCTGACGGTGCTGCCCAACCGCCCGGTGGCCTTCTTTGACCACACCCATAACCTGCTGCTGCAGTGGGCCGTGGAGCTGGGCATTCCGGTGGCCGTGCTGCTCACGGCCGCCGTCCTGTGGATGCTCTGGAGGCTGGGCAAGGCGGCGTTCGGGCGCAACGCCGACAATACCCGCGCGCGGGTCTTGCGGCCGCTGTTGGTGTGCCTGCTGATCCTCGGAGTCCACAGCCAGCTGGAGTACCCGCTCTGGTACGCCTACTTTCTGCTGCCGGCGGCCTTCTGGGCAGGGCTGGGTCTGGCGATGGCGCGGGGCGTGCCGCCTGCGGGCGAGCGCAGCGGCGACACCGTGCCGGCAGCCTTGACGCCATCACCCAGGGCGCCCTCTGCCGCGGCGCTTGCCCGAGAGCACCTCGTCTGGGTGCTGGAGCACAGCCGTGACTGGCGGGGTCTGGCGGCCGGCCTGCTGCTCGCGGGCGGGGCGGTGCTCGCAGTGATGGACTACCAGCGTGTGGTGCAGGTCTTCTCGGCCGATGCGCTGCAGCCACTGCCGCAGCGCATCGCCGCTGGCCAGCGCAGCTGGTTCTTTTCCCACCACGCCGATTACGCCGCTGCCACGGTGGCGCCTGAACCGGCCCAGGAAATGGACGCGCTGCGCCGGGCCGCCCACTACCTGCTGGACACGCGCCTGATGATGGCCTGGGCCGACGCCCACGCCAGCAGCGGGGACCTGCCTCGGGCGCGCTACCTGGCCGCCCGGCTGCGTGAGTTCCGTAACCCCGTCTCCAGGACTTACTTCGACGCCTGCCCGACGGGTCCTGTGCCGTTGGCGCCGGTGGCACCGGCGGCGCCAGCCAACATGCCACCGGCCAGCTTGCTGGCCCAGGCGAGCGAGCCGTCGCCAGGGCCGCCTTACCAGTGCCGCGGCAGCGACCCGCAGGTCAGGCTGCGCTGGACGGACTTTCGCTGACCCCGGCCTGCCAGTGGCCTGAGCGACCGCCCTGCTTTTCCAGCAGCCGCACCTGACCCATCACCATGCCGCGGTCCACCGCCTTGCACATGTCGTAGATGGTCAGCAGGCCCACCTGGACGGCCGTGAGCGCTTCCATCTCCACGCCGGTGCGGCCCAGCGTTTCTACCCGTGCCTGGCAGCGGATGCCGGGCAGTTCGGGCAGCACGTCAAAGTCCACGACCACGCGGGTCAGGGCCAGTGGGTGGCACAGCGGGATCAGGTCGGCGGTGCGCTTGGCGCCTTGGATCGCGGCGATGCGGGCGATACCGATCACGTCTCCCTTGGCGGCCTGCCCGCCCTGGATGCGCTGCAGTGTCTCGGGCAGCATCTGGATCTGGCCTTCGGCCAGTGCCACGCGGTGGGTGACGGACTTGTCGGCGACATCCACCATGTGGGCATGGCCGGCGGCATCGAAGTGGGTGAGCATGGCAGGGGTGGGCAAGGGGCGGCGCACGCGGGGCCGTCAGTATCGGCGATGGCGCCTGTGCGCTGTGCCCTGGACGCTGTCGACGGTGTCTGACCAGCCAAGCCGCACCCTTACATTGCTTTACGCGAGGGTGTCATGATCGGCCGTGTTGTTGTCCCGACGGTGAGCCTCGCGCTGCCGCAATGCCCATGAATGTTCACCCCGCGTCCCTGTGCAGCGTCCCCCACCCGTCAGTGGCGCGGGGCGGTCGTCGACGCGCCCGCTGCCTGGCGGCCCTGTGTGCCGCTGCCGTGTGGCTGGCTCCGATGCCCGCGGCCTGGGCCCAGGTGCGCCTGCCATCGATGGGTGAGAGTGTCAGTGTGGGCATGCCGCTGGGCAGCGAGCGGCGCCTGGGCGACCAGATCTGGGCCGAGGTGCGGCGCGACACCAGCTACCTCGATGACCCGGTGTTGTGGAGTTACCTGCAGTCGCTGTGGCAGCCGCTGGTGCGTGCTGCCAAGCGCAAGGGCGACATCGGCGACGACATGGCCGCCCAGTTTGCCTGGGAGGCCTTCCTGATCCGTGACCGCAGCATCAACGCCTTTGCGCTGCCCGGAGGCTACGTGGGCATGCACCTGGGTTTGATGGCCGCCACCAACCACCGCGATGAGCTGGTGTCGGTGGTGGCGCATGAGTTGGCCCATGTGACGCAGCGCCACATCGCCCGGAGCATTGAATCCTCGGGGCGGCAGAGCGCCATTGGCATGGCGGCGATGCTTCTGGGGCTGATTGCCGCGTCGCGCAGTGGCAATGTCGACGCCGCGCAGGCGGCGGTTGCCACCGGGCAGGCGGCGATGATCCAGGGGCAGCTGAACTTTTCGCGCGACATGGAGCGCGAGGCCGACCGCCTGGGTCAGGCCTTGATGACTGACGCCGGCTTCCTGCCCAGCGGCATGCCGTCCATGTTTGAAAAGCTGGACATGGCCAGCCGCCTCAACGACGCCGGGCAGTTTCCCTATCTGCGCAGCCACCCACTGACGTCCGACCGTATTTCCGAAGCGCAGCTGCGCGCCGGGCTGGGCGCCGAGCGCGGCTTTCGCGCCGACCCCGAGCACGACTTGATGCGTGCTCGGGCGCGCGTCCTGATGGACCCTGGCATCGCGGCGCTGCAGCAGCATGTGCAATTGCTGCAGGCAGCACCCACCGCCCGTGCCGTGCCGCTGCCCACGGTCTACGCCGCCGCCTTGGCCGCAGTGCAGCTCAAGGATGCGGGTACCCTCAGGCAGTCGTTTGTGCGTTGGCTGCCCCACGCCAACGAGGCAACCGACCCCGCCGTGCAGCGCTGGATGCGCCTGCTGTGGGTCGAGGCCGAGCTGGCGCTTCCCGGTACCTTGTCCGTGCTCCCCGATGCCGCACGTTGGTTGTCGCCGCTGGGGACCCCGGCAACCTGGCAGCGGGCCGAGATGGCCATCTGGGGGCGGCAGGCCCTGCAGCCGGTGGCACCCGCGACGGCAACGCCAACCGCGCACTTCAGCCTCGCCGACGTTCAGCAGGCCTTGCGCGCCTGGTTGATCGCCAACCCCGGGGACGGCACGCTCTGGGAGCTGCTGTCCCAGACCGAAGCCGCGCGTGGCAACCGCCTGGGCATGATGCGCGCCACGGCAGAGGCGCAGCTGGCGGCCGGACGGCCTGACACCGCGATGGTGACACTGCAGGCGGCGCGCCAGGGCGCCCGCAACCAGCCCGACGCCGATCCCGTGGAGCTTGCGGTGATCGACACCCGCCTGGCAGAGCTGCGCAAGGCCCGCCGCGAGCTGCAGGCCGAGCGAGGCGGCCGTGTCGGTGACCGCCGAGATGACCGGCGCGAGGACCTTCATGGCAGTCGGTTTGCCAACCGCCCGGGCGCCGAGCCGGCCCCACGCCAAAACAGCCGGAATTGAAGGCCGGAACGGGTGCCCGGTGCGGTGCCTGGCGACGGTGTTGTCCGTGCCCCGCACAGAGCCTGTTTCCATAGGCAACGGCTTGGCCTTCTTCCCAGGGCGAAACCCTATTCCCCGCTACACTGAAACGACATGATCATCGGGCGCTCGGCAACGTCGGGTCCGGCAGTGCCCAATGCCAGTGGTTCCCCTGAGAACCGACCACGCGGCACCGGCCGACGGATGCGACGGTGTCTAACTTTTCAACGGAGATGTATGCATGGTCACGAAGAAGCCTGATGGCGCACCGAAGAAGCCTGCTGTGAAGAAGACGGTTGCCGCCAAGCCGGCCACCAAGACAACTGCGGCGGCCAAGCCTGCGGTGAAGAAGCCGGCTGCCAAGCCGGTGGCCAAGACAGCGGCCAAGACGCCCGCCACCAAGGCTGCGGCGCCGGCCAAGAAGGCGGCCGCGCCTGCGAAGAAGGCCGCTCCTGCGGCCAAGCGCACCCCCAACGCTGCCTTCATGAAGGCCTTGACCCCGAGCGCCGCGCTGGCCGCCGTCATCGGTGACAAGCCCCTGCCGCGCACCGAGGTGACCAAGAAGCTGTGGGAGTACATCAAGAAGAACAAGCTGCAGGACTCGGCCAAGAAGACCATGATCAACGCGGATGCGAAGCTCAAGGAAATCTTCAAGAAAGCCCAGGTCTCGATGTTCGAGATGACCAAGCTGATCGGCGCGCACCTGAAGTGATGCCGCCTGCTGCGGCCAGCGGCCGCAGGCTTCCCACGAAGCACAGGTGAACACGGGCCCTCGGGCCCGTTTTTCATGGCGTGCGCTGGCTTAGGCGCTCCGCCGCAGCAGTTTGCGCAGGTACGTGGCGGTGGCGGTGTCGTGGTGGTCCGCCAGCGTTTCCGGTGTTCCACAGGCCAGGATCTGGCCACCGCCCGCACCGCCGTCAGGCCCCAGGTCGATGATCCAGTCGGCGGTCTTGATCACGTCGAGGTTGTGTTCGATGACCACGATGGTGTTGCCGGCATCGCGCAGCCGCTGCAGCACGCCCAGCAACTGCACCACGTCGTGGAAGTGCAGGCCGGTGGTGGGTTCGTCCAGGATGTATAACGTCCGACCAGTGTCCCGCTTGCTCAGCTCCAGGGCCAGCTTCACCCGCTGCGCCTCGCCGCCGGACAGCGTGGTGGCGCTCTGCCCCAGGCGGATGTAGCCCAGGCCCACGTCCAGCAGCGTCTGCAGCTTGCGCGCCAGTGCCGGCACCGCCTGAAAGAGCTCGTGGGCAGCCTGTACCGTGAGGTCCAGCACCTGGCTGATGTTCAGGCCCTTGTAGAGCACCTCGAGGGTCTCGCGGTTGTAGCGCTGGCCGCCACAGCTGTCGCAGCGCACGTAGACATCGGGCAGGAAGTGCATCTCCACCTTCACCACGCCGTCGCCCTGGCAGGCCTCGCAGCGGCCACCGGCCACGTTGAAGGAGAACCGGCCCGCACCGTACCCACGTTCGCGGGCCATCGGCATTTCGGCAAACAGTTCCCGGATGGGGGTGAACAGCCCGGTGTAGGTGGCGGGGTTGCTGCGTGGGGTTCGCCCGATGGGGCTCTGGTCGACGTTGATGACCTTGTCGAAGGCGTCCAGCCCTTCGATGCTGTCGTGGGGCGCCGGCTCGGCATGGCTCTGGTAGAGCTTGCGCGCGACGGCCGTGTACAGCGTTTCGTTGATGAGTGTGCTCTTGCCGGAGCCGGAGACGCCCGTGACGCAGGTCAGCAGGCCCACTGGGATATCGACCGTCACGTTCTTCAGGTTGTGCCCGCGGGCGTTGACCATCCGGATGGCCTGGGGCTGGCAGTCGGCCGGCGTGGTGGCCCGCTCGGCGGGCACCGCGATGACACGCCGGCCGCTGAGGTAGTCGCCGGTCAGCGAATTCGGGTTGCGGGTGACCTCGTCGGGCGTGCCCTGCGCCATCACTCGACCCCCGTGCACACCGGCGCCCGGCCCGATGTCGATGACGTGGTCGGCGGCGCGGATCATGTCTTCGTCGTGTTCCACCACCAGCACGGTGTTGCCCAGGTCGCGCAACCGCTGCAGGGTGGCGATCAGGCGGTCGTTGTCGCGCTGGTGCAGGCCGATGCTGGGTTCGTCCAGCACGTACATCACCCCCGTCAGGCCCGAGCCGATCTGGCTGGCCAGCCGGATGCGCTGCGCCTCACCGCCCGACAACGTGTCGGCGCTGCGCTCAAGGCTCAGGTAACCCAACCCCACGTCGTTGAGAAAGCGCAGCCGTGAGCGGATTTCCTGCAGGATCTTGGCCGCGATCTCGGCGCGGGAGCCCTGCATCCGCAGGGCATCGAACCACTGCAGCGTCTCGCGCAGCGTGGTGCGCTCGACGGCGTGCAGCGAGCGTTTCTCGGCGGGCGCGCCAGGGTCTGCTGCGGGCGGTGCGGCCTCGATGAACACATGGCGTGCCTCGCGGCGCAGCCGTGCACCATCGCAGCTGGGGCACGGCTTGGCCACCAGGTAGCGCGCCAGGTCGTCGCGCACTGCGGAGGAGTCGGTCTCGCGGTAGCGCCGCCGGAAGCTCGGGATGATGCCCTCGAAGGGATGCATGCGCTTGACCGACCGCGTGCGGCCGTTGCTGCCTTCGGCCTGGTAGACGAAGGTCATCTCTTCCTGACCGCTGCCATGCAGCAGCACCTGGCGGGCGGCCGCTGGCAACTGCTCAAAGGGCTGCCGGATGTCAAAGCCCATGTGGCGTGCCACGCTCTCGAGCATCGAGAAGGTGTAGGCGTTGCGCTGGTCCCAACCCTTGATCGCGCCTGAGGCCATGCTCAGCTCGGGAAAGGCCACCACCCGCTGGGGGTCGAAGTCCTGGATCTGGCCCAGGCCGTCGCAGTCCGGGCAGGCCCCCTGCGGAGAGTTGAACGAGAAGAGCCGCGGCTCCAGTTCGGGCAGCGCGTGGCTGCACTGGGGGCAGCCGTACTTGCTGTTGAACAGGTGTTCACGGCCGCTGGGCGTGTCCATGGCGGCATCGCTGGCCAGTTCCCAGGCCACGGCCCTGCCGTCCGCCAGGCGCAGCGCGGCTTCCAGGCTTTCGGCCAGGCGCTGGCGCACGCCCGCGTTGATGCGCAGGCGGTCTACTACCACGTCGATGTCGTGGCGTTCGCTCTTCTTCAGCGCCGGCAGGTCTTGCGCGTCCACCACATGGCCGTTGATGCGAAAGCGCACGTAGCCGCGTCCCTGCAGCTCGGCCAGCAGGTCAGCGAACTCGCCCTTGCGTTCACGGGCCACCGGTGCCAGCACCATCAGCCGCGTGCCCTCGGGCATGGCCAGGCAGGCGTCCACCATCTGCGCGACGCTCTGGGCCTGCAGCGCAATCTGATGGTCAGGGCAGTAGGGCGTTCCTGCGCGGGCGAACAGCAAGCGCAGGTAGTCGTGGATCTCGGTGACCGTGCCGACAGTGGAGCGGGGGTTGTGCGACGTGGCCTTCTGCTCGATGGCAATGGCCGGTGACAGGCCCTCGATGACGTCGACATCGGGCTTGTCCATCAGCTGCAGGAACTGCCGCGCATAGGCCGACAGGCTCTCGACATAGCGGCGCTGGCCTTCGGCATACAGTGTGTCGAAGGCCAGGCTGGACTTGCCCGAGCCCGACAGCCCGGTGATCACCACCAGCGCGTGCTTGGGGATGTCGAGGTCGATGTTTTTCAGGTTGTGGGTGCGTGCACCCTGGATGCGCAGCAGGCGGCCGTCAGGGGGCGCGGGGTGGCCCTGTGGGCTGGGGGAGTTGCTCATGGGCTCGGCGTGCGGGGGCAGCGGGGGCGTCACCGGCTCAGCGCCTTCAGCGCCAGCTTGATGCCTTCACTGACACCGACACCCGGCGGCAAGCCCTTGAGGGCTGCTGCTGCCTCTCGCTCGTTGTAGCCCAGGGCCAGCAGTGCCTGCTCGATATCGGCCGCGGCAGTGCCCGCCGCCGGTGCCGCGAGGCCATCGGGCATGGCCACGGAAGCCAGCCGGCCCTTGAGCTCCAGCAGCAGGCGCTCGGCGGTCTTCTTGCCGATGCCCGGGACCTTGGTCAGACGGACGCCGTCCTGGCTTTGCACGGCGCGCGCCAGCTCGTCGACGCTGAGGCCCGACAGCAGCCCCAGGGCCGTGCGAGGGCCCACCCCGCTGATGCGGATCAGCTCGCGGAAGGCCTGCCGCTCGGCGGCGGTGGCAAAGCCGAACAGCACATGGGCATCCTCGCGCACCACCAAGTGCGTGAGCAGTTGCACGGGCTCGCCCACGGCGGGCAGGTTGAAAAAGGTGCTCATGGGCACGTCGAGCTCGTAGCCGACACCACCCACGTCCAACAGCACTTGCGGCGGGCTCTTGCCCGCCAGTCGTCCACTCAGGCTTCCGATCATCCGCGCATGCTACGCGGGCTTGGCGCCAGGCTTGTGGTCCGAGCAGTTTCAGCGGCCAAACAGGCCGAGTCGCTGCGCCTCGAGTGCCGCTTCAGCGCGCGAGCTCACGTTGAGCTTGCGGTAGATCTGCTTGACATAGTCGGCGATGGTGTGCCGGCTCAGGCCCAGTTGGACGCCAATCTCGGGCAGCGTGAAGCCCTTGGCCACGCGAAGCAGCACTTCCGATTCGCGCTCGGTGAGCGACACGTGCGGCAGCAGCGACTGCTGGGGCTGCGGCTTGTTCTTCGCGGTGAAGTACGCCAGCACGCGGCGTGCGATGCTGGGCGACAGCGGCGGCTCGCCCGAGCTGATGCGCTGCAGCTGCTCGGCGATGAGCTCGCGGGCCTGCTCCTTCAGGATGTAGCCGTAGGCACCGGCCTGCAGAGCGGGGAAGAGGTGTTCGTCGTCGTCGTGGATGGTGACCACCACCGATTGGGCGTCGGGCTGGATGTCGCGCAGCTTGGCCACCACGTCCACGCCGGAGCCGTCGGGCAAGCCAAGGTCGATCAGGGCGAGGTCGAACTTGACCGCCTGCACCAGCTGCAGCGCGTCATGCACACGGGCGGCTTCGGAGATCTGGGCGGTGGGAAACACGCGGATGACAAGATCGCGCATCCAGGTCCGGATCTGGGGAAGGTCTTCAAGCAGCAGAATGTTTCTCATGGCGTTCCCTTGGCACTCGAGCAGGGTGAAACCTGCTTATCGGCGCCCATCTGCGCATACTAAAGACAAAACAAGCCGTTCACGAGCCCTGTGCACTGGTTTCCAAGGGGATGGTCAAACGCACCACCGTGCCGTAGCCAGGGCCTGATTCAAACAGGCATTGCCCCTGGAGCTGCTTGGCGCGTCCTTTCATCGTGGCCAGCCCGTGGCCGCGGTCCAGCCGGCCGTCGAGCTCCATCGCGATGCCCTTGCCGTTGTCCTGAAGCACCAGTTGAAAGTCGCCGTCGACGACATTGCAGCGGACAGCGCACTGTGATGCGCCACTGTGCTTGATGATGTTGTTGACGGCTTCCCGGATGATCCGCGTGGTCTGCACAAAGGTGCGGGCCGGCAGCGTCTGCGGGAGGTCTTCGGTGGGCATGTTCCACACGGCCTCGATCCCGGCCTGGCCCAGCCGTGAGATGACTTCGGCGCGCCAGTCGCCCAGCGCATCTTCGAGGCGCACGGGCTTGCCGGTGAGCCCGCGCACCGACAGCCTCATCTCTTCCAGGGCCTCGCGCGCCAGTGTCGAGATGCGTTCGCTTTCGCTGGTGTGCACGATGGTCAGCAGCTTGGCGCCCAGATCGTCGTGCAGGTCAGCGGCGATGCGCTTGCGTTCACGCTCGGTGACCTGCACGACCCGAAGTTCTGCCAGTTGCCGGTAGTTGTTTTCGACCTCGGCCTTGACCTCGGCGACGCGTTGTTCGAGCAGCGCGCGATTGGCCTCGACCACCTCCTGCGCACGGGCACGCTGCTGCGTCAGGCGCAGCATCAGCAGCAGCAGCACCGTGACCGTGACTGCGCGCGCCAGCAGCGAGCCCTCTTGCATCATTGACAGCGAGGCGTAGAGTCCGAAGCCCTCGGATACCAGGATCGTCACCAGCAGCGTCACCATCAGCGCGGCATCACGGGGCCGGATGGCCCAGCGCCGGATCAGTTGGGCGCCCGCCGCTGCCGCCACCTGGATCGCCAGCAGCACCACCCACGCCGCCATCAGAACCTGACCGTAGTCCCCTCCTGCCAGCCAGAGACTGGCGGGAATCAGCAGCGCCTGTAGCGGCAGGGCGCGGTCCACCCAGGCGTAGCGCTGCCCCGCGTGGCGCAGCAGGAACTGCACCGCCATCCAGGCACTGAACCCCGCAAGCGCGCCCAGGAACAGGTCCAGGGTTCCGGCGGGTACCGGCGCCGCCAGCAGCCAGTGGGTGCTCATCACCACCGAGACCGCTACACCCAGGCCGCCGAGGTAGGCCAGGTAGTGATTGCGGCGTTCGCTCAGCCCCAGTGCACAGAGGTACAGGCCCACCAGCGCGAGGGCAAAGGACAGTGCAAACGGCAAGCCCACATGGAGCCGCTGGTGGCGAGCGGCCAGTGTGTGCAGTGCCTGACTGCTGCCCAGTTCAACCCGCGACAGACCCGGTTGCCGGTGCTGCTGGAGGGTGGGTTCCTGGGCATGGGCCTCCAGGCGGATGTCCACCACGTTGGTGCCGGCCTTGATCAGCGACCAGGGCACTGGCAGCAGCAAAGACTCATTGCACAGGGCCGTTCGATCATGCGGCAAGGGCGCGGCGCGGTGCAGCACGACGCCGTTGATCGACACCTCTGCGCGGGCACACGCCCTGGCGATCCACAGGGCCCGTGGCTCGCGCAGCTTGGCTGCCTGCTCCGGCGTCTCGGCACCGGCAGAGGGCCATTCAAACGCCAGCCGGTACCACACCGGGCCTCGGGCCTGTGGCCGCGACTGCGCCCAGGCGTCAGGCAGCGGCACCGTCCGGACGCCGGTCTCCGGCAACAGCGCAAAGCTGCCGGCCGCTGATTCAGCCGACAGGGCATTGCTGAGTACCCAACGCTCCGACGGCAGAGGCTGCGCCACGACGCAACGCCCCACCAGGACCAGCCAGCACAGCACAATCCAGCCCAGCCGCGGCCGGCGAAGAAGATGACAAACCATTGGGCGCGGATTGTGCAGGATGACCCCGTCTCTCGCGGGCCGCCGAGAATGGCGCCAAGGCCCCCAAAAGGACCCTTTTCCCGTGTTTGACCATCTGTAACGAAACGATGCAATTGTGACGTCGCGACACCACTTCGAGCCCGAAAACAACGCCCGCCTCTCCCGCCTGTGCGGCCCTCTGGATGCCCACCTGCGGCGCGTCGAGCAAGCCTTGCAGGTTCGTATCCAGCGCCGAGGTGCCAGCGTGGAGGTCTCGGGTGGGGCGCAAGCGGAACAGGCCGCCCTGACGGTGCTGCGCTCGTGGTGGGCGCAGGCGGATCGTCCGCTGGACGAGGCCACCCTGGCGGGTGAGCTCGCCCAGGCGGCTTCAGCCCGCGTCGCCAGGCCTGAGCCACCGGGCGAGGCGGCACCCGCGCACGCAGCCGTGCCGCTGCCGGCGGTTTCGCCCGATGAGCCCCGCCGGGCGGCCGCCGATTCACCCGCTGAGCCCGTGCTGCGCACCCGTCGTGCAGACCTGAAGGGCCGCACGCCCAACCAGGTCCAGTACCTGCGCCAGATCGTCAGCCACGACATTACCTTCGGGGTCGGGCCTGCCGGCACCGGCAAGACCTTCCTGGCCGTGGCGGCTGCCGTGGATGCGCTGGAGCGCAACACCGTTCAGCGCCTGGTCCTGACACGCCCTGCGGTCGAGGCGGGTGAACGCCTGGGTTTTCTGCCGGGTGACCTCGCCCAGAAGGTGGACCCCTACCTTAGGCCCCTCTACGACGCGCTCTACGACCTGATGGGCATGGAGCGGGTAGGCAAGGCCTTCGAGCGAGGGCAGATCGAGATTGCACCCTTGGCCTTCATGCGCGGCCGCACGTTGAACCATGCCTTCATCATCCTGGACGAGGCGCAGAACACCACGCGGGAACAGATGAAGATGTTCCTGACCCGGCTGGGGTTCGGCAGCCGCTGCGTGGTGACGGGCGACATCAGCCAGATCGACCTGCCGCAGGGTGCCGCCAGTGGGCTGGTCGACGCCCAGAAGGTGCTCATGGGGGTGGAAGGCCTGGCCTTCACGCAATTCACAGCCGCCGATGTGGTGCGACACCCCTTGGTGGCAAGGATCGTCGAAGCCTACGACGCCGGGCAGCGCCCCACCACAACGGCGCAGGGCCCCAAGGGGCGCTGATGATGGTCTCGACAACCCGTGCCAAGGCGGCACCGCCGATTCAGCTGTCGTTGCAGATGCCTGACCCCAGGCACCGGGCCTGGCTGCCGCGCCACCGCGTCGTGCGCTGGTTGCGGCTGGCCCTGCCGTCGCCGGCGGTCATCACGGTGCGGGTGGTGGACGAGGACGAGGGGCGTGCCTTGAACGCCGGGTTTCGCCAACGCGATTACGCCACCAACGTGCTCACCTTCGACTACCAGCGTGAGCCGCAGGTGGTGGCTGACATCGTGCTGTGTGCACCGGTGGTCGAACGTGAGGCGAAGGCGCAGGGCCTCAGGCTGGAGGACCACTATGCCCATCTGGTGATCCACGGCGCCCTCCATGCCCTGGGGCATGACCACATCCAGGCCCGTCAGGCCCGGCGAATGGAGGCGCTGGAAACCCAGTTGCTGGCCTCGCTGGGCATTGCCGACCCTTATCGCCGCTGAAGCTCCAGTTCACGTTCGATCAGGCCGCCAGTAAGCCCACGGCGCGCCAGGCTGCCCAGGTATCGGCGGCGCCAGAAGAACCCGCCCAAGGCCAGTGCAATCACGGCCATCATGGCCATCGCAATCCAGACGCCCGTGGCAGAGTGGATCAACGGCAGGCCATCAAAGTTCATGCCGAAGAACCCGGTGATCAGGTTCAGGGGCAGGAAGACCGCGGTCAATACGGTCAGCGTGCGCATGATGTCGTTGGTGCGGTGGCTGAGCGCGGCAAAGTGCATCTGCACGGTGTCCTGGGTCGAGTGCTCCATGCGGCGCACATGGGACAACACCCGCTCGATGTGTTCCAGCACGTCACGGCTGCGCAGCCGCAGCAGCTCTCGCTCACGCTGCTTCTCAGCGCTCGGTTCGACGGGCCACTCTTCCAGTGTGTCCAGCCACTCCTGCACGGCGCTGCGCTGGTCTTCGCAGGTGTCCTCCAGCTGGTGCAGCGCATGCCGCGAATCGAGCAGCAGCTGCCAATCGTTGAAGTGGCTGCGCGGGTCCAGCAGTTCCTGCTGGAGCGTGCCCAGCTGCCGTGTGAGCAGGCGCCGCAGGGCCAGGTAGCCGTCCACCATGTGGTTGACCATGCGCAGCATCAGGTCGGCCGGTGAGCTCGGAATGCGGTTGATCGTCCGGGTTTCGCTGCCCTTTTGCCAGTCGTGCAGCCGCTGGGCGAAGAACTCCCTGACCTCGCAGCCCGGCGGGTGGACGGTGACCAGTACACGGTCAAAGACGGCAAAGCCCACGGCCCGCGTGTCGACAGCCTGCAGCACGGTCTGTGCAAACTGGCCGGCGTTCAAGCGGCCATCGCTGGCCGCGTGCAGGGCCTCGGCCTGGGCTGTGAGCCGCCTGAAGACCAGCAGGTCGTAGTGACGGGTGTCGTCGTAATGGCTGGGCAACTGGACGTTGAGCAGGTCGGACACGTGCAGCTCTTCAAGGCCGCAACCGGCCCACTGCTGAAGCTGTGCCTGCAACGGCCCGAGCGATTCGGGCAGGTGATCGCGGTCCAGTGCACACCACCAGAAGCCCTGGCCGTCGGGCGGTGCGGGCCACGGCGCGTTCTGGCACTCCTGGGTGTTCTCCAGCGAGACCAGAAAGCTGCGCATACCCGTGCCCCCGGCAGCGGCCGGGAGGGCTGTAGCTGACAAGGCGTCAGTGGTCGCGAAGCCAGCGGGCGGCATCGAGCGCGAAGTAACTCAGCACGCCGTCGGCACCCGCGCGGCGGAAGGCCAGCAGTGCCTCCATCATCACGGCGTCGTGGTCCAGCCAGCCCTGTGCCGCGGCGGCCTTGAGCATCGCGTATTCGCCGCTGACCTGGTAGGCGAAGGTCGGCACCCGGAAGGTGTCCTTGACCCGCCGCACGATGTCGAGGTACGGCATGCCCGGCTTGACCATCACCATGTCGGCACCCTCCTCGATGTCCAGCGCCACCTCGCGCAAGGCTTCGTCGGTGTTGCCGGGGTCCATCTGGTAGACCTTCTTGTCGGCCTTGCCCAGGTTGGACGCGGAGCCCACGGCATCCCGGAACGGCCCGTAGAACGCGCTGGCGTACTTGGCGCTGTACGCCATGATCCGGGTGTGGATCAGGCCTTGCTCTTCCAGGCCGCGCCGGATGGCCCCGATGCGGCCGTCCATCATGTCGCTGGGCGCAACGATGTCGACGCCCGCTGCCGCCTGCACCAGCGCCTGCTGCACCAGCACCTGGACGGTGGTGTCGTTGACGATGTAGCCGGTGTCGTCGAGCAGGCCGTCCTGCCCGTGGCTGGTGAATGGGTCGAGCGCGACATCGGTCATCACGCCCAACGCCGGAAAACGCTGCTTCAGGGCGCGCACCGCGCGCGGCACCAGGCCGTCAGGGTTCAGGGCCTCGCGGCCGTCCGGCGTCTTCAGCGACGTGTCGATCACCGGGAACAGGGCCATCACGGGCACACCCAGGCGAACACACTCTTCGGCGATGGCAAACAGGCCGTCCACGCTGCGCCGAGACACCCCAGGCATGCTCGCCACGGGCTCTTCTCGGCCAGCGCCGTCCAGCACAAAGACAGGAAGGATCAGGTCGGCGGGCGACAGCCTTGTTTCTCGCACCAGATCACGGGTGAAGGTGTCTCTGCGCAAACGCCGGGGCCGCGTAAAGGGATAGACAGGCATGACGTTTTCGCCTTCCAACAATGGACAAGTCTCTGATACATTCGGCCTCGGATGATAGCCGCGAGGTTGTCGTCCCCTGCTTTTCCTCCCTGAGCAGGTGCCTTGGCGTCTTGATGGCGTAGAGGCTTATGAGCCCCAGCTACGGCTGGGGCTTTTTTTTGCCCCGCCGGG
>JAJTDE010000080.1 GCA_021298085.1 Rubrivivax sp. | reverse complement strand
CTGGTCGACGGATTCATCTATCCCAGCTGGCGTGGACGCGCCAGTTTTGCGTGGCGCATGGTCGGCGTCTATGGATGGGGTGTGTTCGCACGGAAGCTGCTTCGCCAGGCCGTCAAGAAGATGCGGCCTGCTCAACGCCAGACAGGCGAGGTGCTGCCAGCCGCCGAGGACAACTCACCGACGCGCAGTGCCACTGACTTCTCGGCCGACATGCAGCAGCTGGCCGACCGCGGCGTGGCCGTCACCCTGATGTTCACCGGAAGTGTCCTGGAATCCTTCGGCCATGCACGGCAACTGCACGATGTGTTTCCGGGTCAGCCGTGGCTGAAGCACGTACGCTGCCTCCTTGAACCGTCGGTCGACCATACCCTGACGCTGCGCGACTCGCAGGAACTCCTGCTCAGCCGGGTGGTCGAGTGGCTGAGCGAGGTGTCGGCCGCCAGCCGTCACCCGAATCTGCGATGAGCACGCGCTTCAAGTCCCATGTGCGGAACTACGCCTGGGCTGAGGTGGCCATCATGGCGGCCGGCCTCGTATCGTTCCCGGTCCTGACGCGTTTGCTGTCGGTGGCCGACTACGGGGTCATGAACCTGGTGACCTCGGTACTGACGCTGATGGTGGCGTTGGGCAAGCTCGGCGTCCAGCATGCGGCGCTGCGCGGCTGGGCGGAGGTCGCGGCAGGGAAGTCGCACCACGACGCGGTCACCTTCGAATCCACGGTCTTGCTTGGCATGGCAACCACCGGACTTCTGGTGACGTTCATCTGGGCGGTTGTGTCCGGCTTTATCCCTGAGGATTGGTGGGCAACGCCGCATGTGTCCGGTGTCATGCTGCTCGCCGCACCCCTCATCGCAGTCCGCGTGCTGGACAGTGCGTTGCTGAACCAGTTGCGAGCACAGGAGCGCAGCGCAGCGATGGCCTGGTACACGATGCTGCGCCGCTATGCGGCTCTTCTGGTCGTGGTGGGTGTGCTGTGGTTCGTGAGCCGAAGCGTCAAGGCCTTTTACCTGGCGACTCTGGTGGTGGAGTTGCTGGCGGTCTTGGTGCTGCTGTCCTGGCTGTACCGGCGGTCGCCGCGTCCCAGCCTGCAGCATTTCTCCAAGCCGCTGTACGGCTCGCTGCTGTTGTTTGGCGTTCCAATGCTGGGGTCTGAGCTCGCCGTCGTGGTGCTGACGCTGGGCGACCGCTTCATCATTCAGACCCACCTGGATGCCGAGAGCTTGGGCATCTATGCGGCCAGCTGGAACATGTGTGACCTCATGCGAAACGCCTTGATGGGTGCGATGGTGGGCGCAGCTTATCCCCGTTGCATGCACGTCTGGGAGCAGGGGGGCGCAGCGGCGTTGCGCGACTTCCTGACGCGTTTCCTGCACTGGTACGTGGTGGTGGCTGCGGGCATGGTGGCGTGGATGACCGTCCTGGGCGGTGAGCTGATGTCGGTGCTGGCGTCTGCCAAGTACGCACGGGGTGGTGAGTTCACCGGCTGGTTGATGGCAGGGTTGGCGGTGCAGTCCGTGATCAGCGTGGCCGCCGTGGGCCTGTATCTGGCCAAGCAGACAGGCATCGCACTTGTCTTGGTGACGATGGCCGGTTTGCTCAGCTTGCTGTCGAACTACCTGCTGGTTCCGCGCTTGGGGCTCCAGGGCGCAGCTGTGGCCGTGCTCATCGTCTCCGTGGTGCTGTGCGCCGCGCAGATGATGATGGCAAGGCGCACCGCGCCCGTGGTTGTGCCTTGGCGCTCTCTGCTGCGTTCGGGTCTCGCCGCGTGTGCGGCGGGCTGGCTGACGACCCGCGTCGAACTCGACGTGCTGTGGCAGGACCTGATCGTGCGGTCAATGCTGTTGGCATTTCTGTATCTGGCCCTTGTCATGCTGCTCGATGTCGAGGCCAGGGGCAAGGTGACGCAGACGCTGCGGGCGTTCCGAGCCACGTTTGCCCGCTGATGAGCCAGTGACGATGAGTCCTACCCACTGGATGGTTCCTGGGCCGCTTTATGCTGTCATCGCCATCCTTCTTGTGGTCATTTTTCTGCATCATTCGGCTTTGCGCGCATCACGGGTTGCGCGTGTCCTCAGTCTCGGGGTGCTGGCATGGTTCTGGATCACGGCCACGCCGGCCATCGGCAACCTGCTGGTGCGAGCGCTCGAAGGACGTTACCCGGCAGTTGACACGCGCCAGCTCGAGCCGCAGCCGGATGGCTGGGTGGTGGTATTGGCCAGCGGCCAGATGTTCAGGCCGGATGGCAGTGCTGCGCCGGAATTGGATGTGGATGGGTGGGAGCGCGTCCTGACCGGCGTTGCGGTGTGGAGACGTGTGGGGGGTACGCTTGTGCTGGCCGGCGGTCCTGGACACGGCGCGACCGATTCGCTCGCGCATGTCATGCGCCGCATCGCCATGGATGCGGGGGTTCCCGCGCCGGCCATCCAGACGGCAGGAGGTGGGCGCAACACCTTTGAGGACCTCAAGGCTGCCGCTGCGCTGGTGAGGTCGCCCGGTGGCGCGGTGGCGCCGCATGACCCTGCAGGACGCCACGCAGCCACCTGGCTCGTGACCAGTGCCCTTCACATGCCGCGGGCGGCCGCGGTCGCGTCCTCGCTCGGTTTGGACGTCCGCGCCGTACCTTGTGGTTTTCGACAGGTCAAGGCCTCGTCGTGGCGCGCGTGGCTTCCGAACAATGGGGACCCCAGTCTTTGGCGCGACGGTCTGCACGAGTGGATGGGCTGGTTCGTGTACCGCTGGCGGGGTTGGATTCATTGATGACGGTGCGGTGCCGCTGCACCAGCACTCGCGGAATGGACCCGGCGAGGCATCGATGCCGCTGAAGGCGTTGGTTTTCCACGCTCCAGGGCACCGGATCCGATGTGTTGTGTCAAGGCGACTTGGAACTGCGCGAGTTACCATCAGTCACAAGATAGTCGGGTCGGACGCCCGGTGTGTGTCGATATCACTGACGTAAACCGGGCCTTCGAGTAACTGGGCAGTCGTAACTGTCTCTTAAACAGGTCGTTTGGGAAAATAAATGTTTCCGGTGTTTCGTCACCGTGCTGGCACCGCCATGCTGTCAGAGGTCGGCCTCGATCTGTCGTTGGCCTTCACTGCCATGCTTGCCGCCGGAATCCTGATCGAGCCGTTGCCGGCGACCGCAGGGTGGCGTACGCCATTTCAGCCCCTGTATCTGCTGTTGGCCGGGGCGTTCGCCGCGTGCATGGTTCTGCTCCATTCCGGCCTCGGCATGTATCGCAGCCACGACCTGTCATGGGTCGATACGGCACTGCGTGGAGCCGTGGCGGCAGCCATTGGCGGCTACCTCAGCTACTTGATGTTCAAGGTCGCTGACTACGGCGAACACCCGCGGGTACTCGTCGGTTATGCCCTGGCGCTCTACGTGGGCTCGACGCTCGTGGTCAGGGGACTGATGCTGCTGCGGCAGGAAGTCAGCGGCCCGCCTCGCGTGCTTATTGTTGGAACGGGTCCGGAGGCAGAAGGTCTCGCTGATGCGATGCGCCTGGCCATGCGCACCGAACGTGTGGTCGCGGGCTTCTACCCCGTCGGTACGGAGAAGCTTGGCGAGAGCGCGTCGCCGCTCTTTGCGATGGGGGCTCCACTGCCTGAACTGGTGCGGACCTACGACATTGACGAGATCGTGGTCGCCGTGCGTGATCATCGACGCGGCGGCCTTCCGCTCGACGATCTCCTGCTGTGCCGATCCATGGGTGTGCGCGTTCATGACATGCCCGGCTTCTACGAGATGACCCACGCCGAGGTGCCCCTCGAAAGCCTCAAGGCTTCATGGCTGATCTATGGGCCCGGTTTTGTTCAAGGCCGCCTGAGGCGGGCCCTCAAGCGCTGTTTCGATGTGCTGTCGTCAGGCGTATTGCTCACCCTGACTGCGCCGATCATGGTGGTTGCCGCCTTGGCCATCAAGCTCGACAGCCGCGGTCCGATCATCTATCGGCAAGAGCGAGTCGGCCTGCATGGGCGCAGTTTTGTGTGCCTGAAGTTCCGGAGCATGGTGGCCGATGCGGAGCGCGATGGCGTTGCTCGGTGGGCCGCGCGCAACGACGCCCGTGTCACCCGCGTGGGTCGCTTCATTCGCGACACCCGCATCGATGAGTTGCCGCAGCTGTTCTCGGTTCTGAAAGGTGACATGAGCATGGTCGGCCCCAGGCCTGAAAGACCGAGTTTTGTGACCAAGCTGCGCCAGCAGATTCCCTTCTATGACCTGCGCCACACGGTCAAGCCGGGTCTGACCGGCTGGGCACAGGTTCGATACACGTACGGTGATTCACTGGATGCGGCTCGTCGCAAGCATCAATTTGACCTCTATTACGTGAAGAACAACTCGCTGTTGCTGGATTTGATGGTGTTGGTCGAGACGATCAGTGTCGTTCTGTTCCGAGAAGGACAGTAGGCCTGCGTTGAACCGTTTGAGCGGCCCCCGTGAGCCGGCTCGCCTGCAACACTGCTGCGACTCGTTGAACCTGCTTGAAACCTTGATGCCCTGGAGCTTGTGCCATGTCGCGTGAATTGACTTCCCATCGTAGAACCGTCCTGCTCGCTGGTCTGAGTGCGGTAGCGCTTGGGCTCGGTGGCTGCGGCAGTGCACGCCGTTATCCCCTGGCCCCTGCCGAAGCGGCCTCCACCGACCACCGGTACAAGATTGGCCCGCTGGATCAGCTGAACATCATCGTCTGGCGCAATGCCGAGCTGTCGGCCACCGTGATCGTGCGTCCCGACGGGCGCATATCTGTTCCGTTGGTCGAGGACGTCCTGGCCGCGGGCAAAAGCCCTGCCGAACTGGCCAAGGAAGTCGAACAGGTGCTGTCTCGCGTCGTTCGCGACCCGTCCGTCACGGTGATCGTGACCAGCTTCCAAGGTGTGTACGGCGACCAGATCCGCATCGTCGGAGAAGCCACGCGACCCCAGGCGGTCCCCTTCCGGCAGAACATGACCGTGCTCGACGTCATGATCCAGGCGGGTGGCTTGACCGACTTTGCCGATGGCAACGCAGCGGTTCTCGTGCGCGGGGCCGAGGGCGGCAAGCAGTACGGCATCCGTCTGAAGGACCTGCTCAAGCGTGGCGACATCAGCGCCAACGTCCAGGTTCGGCCTGGTGACATCATCATCGTTCCACAGAGCTGGTTCTGACGATCTGCATAACGAGTGAAAACACGCTCGCTGCTGTGTCGTCATCCAGTCGCTTCAGATGCATTCGCATCGTCCAGAAGGGGCCGCTCTGTCGTCACATTGACGCTGTGGCTTCCGATGTGTACGACCTGACGACGTGATCGATTCCACTGTGGCTGCCGCCTCTACATCAAGACCATGACCAACATCAAGGAACAGTTTGGGCTCCTCGTGGACGCCGTCTGGCGCCATCGCCGAGTTGCGCTTGCCACGGCTTGGGTCGTCGGAGTCATGGGAGCGACAGCCGTTTGGTTCGTGCCGGAACGACAGGAAGCCACTGCCAAGCTTTACGTGGACACCCAATCTGTGCTCAAGCCGTTGATGAGCGGGCTGGCCTTCCAGCAGGACCAGGCGGACCAGGTCCGCATGTTGGCGAAGACACTGATCTCACGGCCCAACATCGAGACCTTGGTCGCTGACAAGGCGTTGCGCTTTGACACCCAGGACCCGGCCAAGACCGAGGCCCTGATCGAGGCCTTGGCGCAGAAGATCCAGCTGCGTCCCCTGGGCGGAGGCAATTTCTACCAGCTCAGCTATCGCGACGTGGATGGCGAGCGGGCGCGTCTGCTGATCGACAGGCTGGTGTCGATGTTCATGCAGACCAGCACCGACTCCAAACGGCGTGACTCGAAGGACGCAAGCAAGTTCATCGAAGCCCAGATCCAGGTTCACGAGAAGAAGCTCATCGAAGCCGAAGAACGGGTCAAGGAGTACAAGCTTCGCAACTTCGGAATATCCGGAACCGGCGCGCAGGATCACTTTGGCCGGATATCGGCATTGTCGGAAACGGTCACCAAGCTCCAGGTTGACCTTCAGGCGGCCATGAACGCGAGGGATGCCTTGCAGCGCGAGCTTGCCAAGGAGGATCCTCAGCTTCCCCGTGAAGCGCTGCTGGCCAATGGCCAGGGGCGAGAGGTGCAGCGCACTGAAGTTGAGACTCGCCTTGACCTCCAGCGTCGTCAGCTGGACGACCTTCAGCGGCGATTCACCGAACAGCACCCCGATGTGCAGGCGGCCCGTCGCCTGGTCCGAGAGCTCGAAGCTGCGCAAGCCGAAGAGCGGACCAAGGCCGCGGCGAGCGGCATCAAGTTCGGCAGTGCGGCCACTAACCCGGTTTACCAATCGCTGCGTGTTTCATTGGCCAAGGCGGAGTCCGATGTGGCCAACCTTCGTTCCCAGCTGAGCGCACAGCAAGGCCTGCTCGACAAGGCCCGCAACAAGGCCACTCTGGTGCCTCAGGCAGAGGCTGAGCTGGCGCAGCTCAACCGAGACTACGAGATCATCCGCAAGAACTACGAGCAGCTGGTGGCCAGACGCGAGTCAGCCGCGCTGGGCGAACGACTGGATGAGTCGACCGCGTCCACCGAATTCCGCATCGTCGAGCCACCCGCCATCATGCCCAACGCCGTGTTCCCCAGCCGCAAGCTGCTGGCGGCCATGGTCGTGCTGGCCGCCTTGGCCGCGGGCGTGGTCATGGCCTACCTGGTGTCCGTCATCCACCCTGTGGTGGGTCGTGTCAGTGAGTTGAAGGCTCTGACGGGGCGCCCGGTGCTGGGCAGCATCTCGGTGGCCATGACCGACGCCGGCCGTGCGGCGCAGCGCCAGGAGATCACGCAGCTCGGCATCGGCCTTGGGTTGCTGCTCGTGCTCCTGATGGTGAATCTGTTGATGACCACACTGATGCGCAGCGTCTGAGAGGGAGCCTGACATGAGCAGTCTTATTGAGCAAGCGACCAAGCGGCTTGAGCAGTTGCGTCGAGCGGGGGTCTCCGTACCGAAGCCCACAGACTTTGGCCCCAGTCAGTGGCAGGCAGGACCTGCGGCGACGGGTCAGCAGCCCCCGCGTGGCTTCGTCAACACCGAGCCCATGGCCCAACCGCAGCGAGTGCCAACGTTGGCGCCGGTCGCCCCAGCTCGGCCGATTGCGCCCCCACCGGTCCTGAGGCACCAGCTGACCATCGACATGGCGCGTCTGGCGGCGATGGGGTATCTGGTTCCCTCGAATGCCCAGTCACTTCTGGCTGACCTGTTGCGTGTGATCAAGCGCCCGTTGATGCAGAACATGACACGACCGCCCCAAGCCGGTGGGCCTGCACGGCGCAGCAACATTGTTGTCGTGTCGAGCGCCGTTCCTGGGGAGGGCAAGACGTTTGTAGCCACCAATCTGGCGATGAGCATCGCCATGGAGGTGGACCGCGAGGCGATGCTGATCGACGGCGATGTGCTGCGGCCCTCGGTGTTCAGTCGCCTCGGCCTGCAGCCGCAGATTGGCCTGATGGACCTTCTGGTCGATCCGAACATGAAGGCCTTGGACGTCTTGTACAAGACCAATGTGCCCAAGCTGAGCCTCATGGCCGCCGGCACAGCCCATGACAGGGCCGAGGAACTGCTGGCCAGCACCAGCATGGACGACTTCCTCGATGAGCTATCGGAGCGCTTCCATGACCGGGTGATCATCATCGACAGCCCACCGCTGCTGGTGACCACCGAGTCACGTGCCTTGGCCGAGCGCGGAGGGCAAGTCGTGCTTGTCGTGGAGGCAGACCGCACACCCAGGGAACAGATCACCCGAGCCTTCGAGACGCTCGCCAACTGTCCCATCGTGCTGTCGGTGCTCAACAAGTCACGTGCGATCGAGTCGGACTATGTCTACGGTTATTGAGAAGTCTGCGACTGCGCTTCCTGTGCGGCGACCGGTCGCCGCCTTGGTCGGTGCCGCGCTCGGCGGCGCAGCCTTGCAGCTGACACCGGTCGGGGCGGCTGCGCAGAAGGTCCAGATGGATCTTTCGCTGGAGACCCAGGCAACGGCCAGCAGCAACCCCAGTCAACTGGCTGGCAATGGTCATCAGGCTGACCTGATCCTCGATCTGCGCCCCCGCATGCGGGTTCGTTCGGTGGGTTCAGGGCTTCGCCTGGACATCAACGCAGGCGCGATTGCACGGAAATACACGCAGGGCACCTCGGGCGATCGTCTGGAGCCCGATGTCGACGCACGAGTCGGCGCCGAAGTCATTGATGGCTGGGTGACCCTGGACGGGTCGGTCCGGGTATTCGCCGGGACGACTGACCCCTTCGTCGGGCGAGGACAGTCCAGTGCCGACATCACGCCAGGCTCTTACCGCCAACAACGTGCGACCCTGTCTCCTCGGCTGCGACGCGACCTCGGCCCTGATTGGCAACTTCGGGCCCACAGTGAAAACGCCTGGCAGCGCAGCGAGGATCCCAATGGCAGCCTTGGCGTTCGGGAGCTGACACACACCACGGAAAACGCGGTTCGTCTTGAGCGTCGGGCGATGCCTGTGGGCGTCTCCCTTGATGTGCGCAGTCAGCGGCAGAAGAACTCGGCCTCTGTTCAGGATGGCACCGTGCTGGCGATTGACGCCACCCGGCTTGGAGCCAGCTACCGTGCGGCACCCACCCTGATTGCCGGCGTCACCGCCGGCACAGAGCGCAGTACCTACCTGAGCCGTGACGACCGCGACAGCCTTGTCGGTGTCAATGTCGACTGGCAGCCCAACGAGCGCACGTGGTTGCGTGGCTCTACCGAGAAGCGCTTCTTCGGCCAAGCCTTCGACGTCGCGCTGGGCTACCGTTCACCGTTCTTGGCGGTGAACGCCACCTGGACCAAGCAGCCTGGGCTTTCTGCCAATACGCTGGGTGCCGGGGGCGCTGGCGGCGATGTGTCGGCCCTGCTGGACAGTCTGCTGACGACGCGAATACCGAATCCGGTCGAACGCGCTGCTGCGGTCAACCGTCTGATCGCAGAACGAGGTCTCCCGACTCGCCTTGGCCAGGCCAGCGAGTTTGTGGATCAGACGCCTCAGCTGGTACAGAACGGCAGCTTGCAGCTGGTTCTGCTGGGCGTTCGGCATTCAGTGGCGCTGGGGCTGTTCTCGCGCAGTGCGCGGGAACTCACGCGACAAGGTGAGTTGAGCCTCGGTCTGAGTCCAAGTGACTTCCGACAACAGGGCGGGAATCTGTTGTTCAGTCGCCGGCTCACACCGACGATGACGCTGGGACTGTCCGCGGAGCGGACGGTTACCGAGGGATTGGCCGCACAGGCAGGTGACTACCTGCGTGATTACCGGCTGCGAACCGACTTGAGCAAGAGCATCAGCCCGCGCACGCAGGTCACGGTCAGCCTTGGGAGGCAGATCCTCAAGTACAACCGGTCCGGCACGGCCACTGAGACCCGGGCCCAGGTCGGCTTGGTTCAGAACTTCTGAGCACCACGATGTACGAGACTCAATTCGGCTTCAGCGGCCCGCCCTTCCAGCTCAATCCTGATCCGTCGTTTCTCTTTGAAAGCACCAATCACAGCCGTGCCCTGTCCTACCTGCGGTATGGCGTGCAGCAAGGTGAGGGTTTCATCGTCATCACGGGCGACATAGGTGCCGGCAAGACGACCCTGGTGAGGGCCCTGCTGCAACAACTCGACTCGGAGGAAGTTGTTGCGGCCCACCTCGCAAACACACAACTGGAGTCGTCCGAGCTCCTTCACTGCATCCTGACGGCGTTTGGTGTGCCTGCCCAAGGCCTTGGCAAGGGGGGAATGATCGCCAATCTGGAAGCGTTCCTGACGGGGATTGCTGCCAGTGGCCGCAGGGCCCTGCTCGTGGTGGACGAGGCCCAGAATCTGAGCGCCCAGGCGTTGGAAGAGCTTCGGATGCTCTCGAACTTCCAGCTGGGCAGTCATGCCTTGCTACAGAGCTTTCTGATAGGTCAACCGGAGCTGCGCCTGCTGCTGCAGGGGCACGCGATGGAGCAGCTTCGCCAGCGCATCCTGGCGTCGTATCACTTGGGGCCCCTGTCGCTGGAGGAGACCGCGGGATACGTGAGGCATCGGCTCCAGCATGTGGGCTGGCGGGGCGATCCTCCCTTTGATGATTACGCATTTGCCGCTCTGCATGAGCGCACTGGGGGTGTGCCAAGGCGCATCAACCTGCTGTGCAATCGCATCCTGCTGGCAGCCTACCTGTCCGGCGCCGAAGGCATTACCCATGATTTGGTACGGCAGACGGCTGATGAGCTGAGTGGCGAACTCCAAATTCCCACGCTGCCGCAGACCCAGTCTGTCGCCATGAACGCCGAATCGGCGTCCGCTGCACCAGCGCCAGAGCCGATGCCGGTGCTAGAGCCGGTGCCGGTGCCGCCCGCTCCAGTTGCCTGGCCGGCCACCGTGCCGGATGTGACGCTGGGCGACGCTGTCCTGACGGCGCCAGTTTTGGGTATGCCGTTGCCGACACAGGAGACACCGCCCAGCCCTGAACCACTGCCGGATCAACACCTGGGCAGCGACGTACTCCCGGAACCTCGACACCGTGCTGCACGGCCCGACGTGGCCGTGACGACAACGCCTGGGCGCGAAGTGACGCCGCTCGAGCAGGTCGAGCCATTGATCCTGGGCTTGAACCTGGACCTTCAGCCGGCCGCGCAGTCCGACAGCGGTGTGCTGCCTCGGTTGCCTCAGCCCTTGCCCATGAGGACACCCGTAGACACTTCCAGTGCCGGCTTTGGCGCTGGGCATGTGGCGCCGCTGACTGCAGTCACAGGGGCAGAGCGCCCCGATGGCTTGCGCAAGTCCTCGCATCGTCGGTCGACGGTGATCGCGCTGTCGGACTCGGCAATGGGTTTTGCGAAGTTGCATCGCATCGCCCAGCGTTGGCAGCAGGAGAAGCCGGGCGGTGAGTTTCTGTGTGCCCATGTCGGATCCGAGCAGGCGCTGGAGCAGGATGACTGGCTACCGGTCGTCAACGGCTCACAGCAGTACCCCGCTCTGCAGATCAGCCCTGAGCCCGCAGAAGCAGTGTTGGCCAGTGTGAAGGATCTTCTGGAACTGCACGAACCGCAGGCCATCGTGGCGCTGGGACATGGCTGGTCCATGCTGTACGCGGTGCTCGCAGCGCGCCAGGCTGGTGTGCCTGTTGTCCGTCTGGAAGCGGGCGGTCTGCGGGGCGATGCGGAAACGGATACGTCAGTGCTGAGCACGCTGATCGACCGAGCCAGCGTGTGGCTGTGCTGCTCCGGCCTGAGAGAACAACAGGCCCTCGCGGGAGAGGGCTTCCAGGCACACCGCATGGCCCGCGTTGGCAGCCTTGCGTCGGCTGTCCTGCAGCACCTTGCGCCGCGCGTGCCTGACCCTAGGCAGGTGTTGGCGAAGTGCGGACTGCCACCAAGCTGGCTGGCCCGCGCGGCTACCGGTTTTGGGTTGATCACGGCCCAGTTGTCCTGTGACGATGTCCCCATGGAAGATGCGCTGCAGTGGCTGATGCTCGCGCGGCTTGGCCATGCGGAAGTGCCCATGCTCTGGTTGGCCGAGCCGGCGACAGCACAGGCATTGCGTGACCCCAGTCTCCGTCTTCACGTGGAGAGCTCCGGCATCGCTGTCGTGACGCAACGGTCTGCACTGGAGCGCATTGCGCTTCTGACCCAGGCGCGCTGCCTGCTTGCCAGCACGGCGCGAATGCTGGTCGACGAGGCGTTGGCGCTGGCGGTGCCGGTGGTTCAGATCGCGCTTTACGCCAATGTGCCGTCGACTTTGGAAGACGGCGGGTTGATCCAGGTTGGCCCCAGCGCAGCGCAGTTGCGCTCGGCCGTGAGGGCTGCCTACCAGAGGCACGCTGCATCCGGGCATCCTCACGACCTTGACGACGATGCGGCGATCGAGATTGCCCAGCAGCTGGCACGTTGGCTGTCGCAGCGCGAGCTGGGCGCGGCCGCCTTCGAAGAAGCGGTGGCCTGACCTTGGCTGTGCAGGCTTGCTCAAGGCATGTGAGATGACGCGCGACACCTTGGTTTTGATGTACCACGCGATACCCGGTGGCAGTGGTCCGGGCATCCACGCCGATGGGCATTACAGCGTCACGCTGAGCACTTTCAGGCGGCATCTCGACATGATGGTGACGCTCGGGCTGAAACCTCGCAGCGTCAAGGACCTGCTGGACGCTGGCGCCAGCGTCGCGGCCGAGCCCGTCGTGGCATTGACGTTTGACGACGGTCACGAGAGCAACTTCGCGGCCTATGCCGAGATCGTGCGGCGCGGCGGGTCGGCCGACCTCTTCGTCAATCCGGGCACGGTGGGAACCAAGGGCTATCTGAGCTGGGCGCAGTTGCGTGAGCTCGCGCGTTATGGCGCGTCGATCCAGTCGCACAGTCTCCACCACGTCTTCCTGGACAGCATGCCGGCAGCCGAGGTTCAGCATCAGATCAGCGAGTCTCGATGGATCATTGAGGACCAGTTGGGCATCCCGCCTTGCCTCTTTGCCCCTCCCAATGGCCGGATGCCAGCGGGCATGGCCAGGCTGGCCTTCGAGCTGGGCTATCGTGCGGTGTGTTCTTCGCGCGTGGGTGTCTGGCGCCGCGCGCACACCCTGGAAATCCCCCGTTTTGCCGTTCTGGCCGGGACTTCCGACGCACAACTGGCCGGTTGGCTCAGGCGTTCGCCCTGGCACCTGGGCCTGAGCTTGGCAAGGGGCAGGGTGCTGACGGCCGGCAAACGGTGGCTGGGGGAGGGTCGCTACCAGGCGGTCCGTCGCCGGCTTCTGGGGGCATGACCATGCCCGCAGTCGTCGAGTCCTTCTGGCCGGGGATCTGGCTCACGGGTGCGCTGGTGTGCGCTGTGCTGCTGTTCTACACCTTCGTGGGTTACCCCGTGCTCGTGACGCTGATCGCCCGGTATCGCCACAAGCCATTGAACGGCCAGCCAGGTTGGCAGCCGCGTGTGGCGGTGGTGATCGTCATGCACAACGAGGCCGCCAGGGTGCGCTCCAAGCTCGCCACGTTGCTCGACCAGGACTACCCTTGCGACCATGTGAGGATCGTGGTGGTCTCAGATGGTTCGACGGACGGCACCGTCCGCTGCGTTCAGGAGTTTGCCGCCGCGAACCCGACGATGGCTGTCACGATCGTCGACAAGACAGAGCGGCGTGGAAAGGCGGCGTGCCTCAACGACGCAGTGGCCACAGGCGACGAGCCGGTGGTCGTGTTCACCGACGCGCGACAGATGCTGAACCTGCAGGCGGTCAGTGCGTTGGTCGACACCCTCAGTGATCCGGCGGTCGCCGTGGTCAGTGGCGAACTGGAGTTCAGGCGCGAAGGCATGCAGTCGTTTGGCGACGGTGTGGATGCCTACTGGCGCTACGAGAAGATGATCCGCAAGGCCGAGGCTCGGCTGCACTCGGTGCCGGGTGCCACCGGTGCTCTCTATGCGATGCGTCGAGCAGCCTTCAGGCCCATCGACCCGCACACGATCCTGGATGACGTGGCCATTCCCATGCAAGCCTGCCTTCTCGGTGGACGTGTCGTCTTCGACCCTCGGGCGCTGGCCTACGACGATGCGGCACAGGCACCGGCCCAGGAGCGGGCACGAAAAGTCCGGACATTGGCTGGCAACTTTCAGCTCCTGGCCCTGATGCCTCAGCTGTGCGTGCCGTGGCGCAACCCGATCTTCTGGCAATACCTGTCGCACAAGGTTCTTCGTCTGCTGGCGCCCTGGGCGATGCTCGGTTTGCTGCTGTTCAGCCTTCTGCTGGCGCCTTCGCATCCGGTAGCTCAGGTGGTGTTCGGTTTGCAGCTGCTGTTCTACGTGACTGCCCTGGGTGCACTGCAGTTCAATGTCCTGTCGCGGTGGAAGCCGCTGCGTGTTGCTGCGGCCTTCGTGGCACTCAATGCGTTTGCCGTCCTCGGTCTGTGGGCGTGGCTGATGCAACAGGATCTCCATCGCTGGAAGCGGGCACAGCCGGCGGGCACGCGGAGCACATGAGCATGCAGCGTGTCCTCTATGTGGTGTCACTGTTTCCGTGTTGGTCGGAAACCTTCATCGTCCGCGAGATCCACGAGCTGATCTCCAGGGGCGTCGATGTCCGCATCCTGTCGCTGCGTCACCCCAGTGAGTCCCTGGTGCAGACCGACGCCCAGGCGCTGCTCGGGCGAGTCATCTATCCACCGACCGGAGTCGCGCTTGGCGTCAGAGCCTTTCGTGAGTTCCTGGCAGCACCCCGGCGCTCAGCCCGAGAGGTGATAGGTCTTGGGGGATTGTTGCTGCGCGATCCGGTGGCCTGGTTGAAGTCCCTGGTGGTTTGGTGGAGAACGCTGGCCAGCCTGGATGACGTCAGGCGTCTGCGGGTGCAGCACATTCACGCGCACTGGGCCACCTACCCGTCGACCTCAGCCCTGTGGATGGCCGACAGAGTGGATTGCCGGTTCAGTTTCACAGCCCATGCACATGACATCTTTGTCAACGACCACATGATCAAGCTGAAGCTGGACCGGGCGGCGTTTGCCGTGACGATCTCCAGCTTCAATCGACATTACTTGGCTGAACGAATCAGCCCGCGCGCGACCGAGGTGATGCGGGTGGTGCACTGCGGCGTACCCACGCAGCGTCTGCGGCTTGAGCGTGCAGGCAGGTTGCCGGGTCGCATCCTCAGTGTCGGCCGGCTCGATCCCATCAAAGGCTTCGAGCACCTGATCGATGCGTGCGCAAAGCTGGCCGAACGAGGCTTGTTGTTCGAGTGCCACATTGTCGGTGAGGGCCCGTTGAGACCCTCATTGGAGCAGCGCATCGCCCGGCTGGGCCTGCAGGGACGTGTGCTTCTGCTGGGTGCTCGGCCACAGGAGCAGGTGCAGGCAGCCATGCGGGAGGCCTCCGCCTTTGCGCTGGCGTGTGTGGTCACGCCGACGGGTGACCGGGATGGCATTCCTGTCGCGCTGATCGAGGCCATGGCCACCGGCCTTCCTGTGGTGTCGACGGATGTCTCCGGCATTCCTGAGCTGGTGATCGACGGTGTCACCGGTCGACTGGCGCCCCCCGGGGATGCGCAGGCTTTGGCGGAGTGTCTGTCCGAACTGTTGTCGGACCAGCCAAGGGCGGAGCAGCTGGCGCTGGCTGCCAGGGCGCACGTCGAACGCGAGTTTGATGTGGCCACCGAAGCTGGGAAGCTGCATGTCGCGTTCCGTTGACCAACCCGGCGTCAGGTTGTCGACGTTGGCAGGACACGTGTCGTCCGTTGGGTCCCCGGCCGTGTCCGATACGCCACTGCGGGTGCTGCTGGTGACCGATGAGATGGAGATCGGCGGGACACAGCGACAGATCGTCAACCTCGCCTGCGGCCTTCGCGAACGGGGCGCCGACGTGGCCGTGTTGTACTTTCGCAGCCGTTCGTTTCTCGTCGACGAACTGGAGGGTCGGGGTGTGAAAGTGATCCACTGCCCGAAGGAGTCAGCGATTGACCCTGCCTTCGTTCTGGCGCTGGCGCATGCCGTCCGCAGCGGGCGGTACCACACGGTGCATGCCTTCGCGTTCAGCGCCGAGCTCTGGACGGCGGTCGCCCTTCAGTGTGCCATCGGCGGTCGCCGACCGACCCTGGTCAGCTCTGTCCGCGGAACGTACCAGTGGTACTCCCGATGGCAGTGGCGTGTGAAGCGTTGGGTGTCAGGTCGGTCGAGTGCGGTGGTGGCCAATTCCCTGGAGGGTGCGCGGTATGCGGCCCTTCGCATGGTGTGGCCGCTGGAAGCCATGCAGGTGGTCTACAACGGGGTCAAGCCCGCAGTTGTCACGTCGGTCGAGCGTGACCAGGCACTCAAGGCCTGGTCTGCTCGTGCCGAAACCGAGGACAGGCATCCAGTGATGCGGTTGCTGTTTGTCGGACGACTTGTCGAGATCAAGGGACTGGAGACACTCATCGCTGCACTGACCCTCTTGCCGCCGGGTAGCGCACGTCTGGTGGTGTGCGGTGCCGGGCCCCTTCGCGCCACGCTTGATGCGACGGTGAAGTCCTCCGGTCTTGCAGAGCATGTGGTGTTTCTGGGTGAGCGCACGGACGCCGCAGCGTTCATGGCTGCCGCTGACGTGCTGGTTCTGCCTTCGCTGCAGGAGGGCCTTTCCAACGCACTGCTGGAGGCCATGTCCCTGGGTTGCACCGTGGTCGCCAGCCGTGTCGGTGGCAATTCGGAGCTGGTGGTGGATGGACAGACGGGCCTGCTGTTTCCCGTCGGCGATGCCCAGGGTCTGGCACAACGTCTCGATGACCTGCGGCGGGAGCCTGCCTGGCGTAACCGGCTGGGACAACAGGCGGCAGCGTTCGTGGATGAGCGCTTTGCCGTGCCGGCGATGGTGGGCGAGATGCTGAGGCTCTACCGCAGGACGGTCGACAGAGGCAGCCTGGCAATGCCCCCAGCCCTGCCGCTGCGGGCTCTCGGTCGGCCAAGCAAGCCTGAAGAACTCAGCACTACGTGTCGCCACTGAGCATGCAAGCACCTGATCAGCAAGGAACTCTTGGCGACTTCATCATCGCCCTGGGACAGCTCCCGGACGGCGTTGCCGACAGGCTGAGCGCCGCTCGTCGCTGGCCGGCGTTGCCGCTGTCAGGTGCTGCGGCCGAGGTCCGCATGCTGCGGGTGGCGCCGCAGTTGCATGTCTGGGTGCGGGGTTCTGTCCGTGTCTCGGAGGGGCCGCGCGGCGCGATCGCGCTGTCGTCGGAGCCGGCGCTGGGGCGTACTCGTACAGCGCGGGTGGATGGCTTGGTGTCCGCTCTTTCACAGGCCTGCGCCGGTGTGGAGGCCAGCTTGGAGGGTTTGAGGGGTCGCTTCGCCTGGGTCCAATGGGACGTGCAGCAGGATTGGCTCTGGGCAGCCACCGACGGGTTCCGTACCTGCCCCATTGTCTGGGCTCGGCAAGGATCGGCACTGTGGCTGGCCAGTGACCTGCGATTGCTGCTCGCTGCCGGCGCCGTAGAGCCCCGTGTGTCGTTGCCGGCGCTCTACCAATACCTCAACTTCGGCTACGTCGCGGCGCCCTTGTCGGCGCTGGTGGGCGCACAGAAGTTGCCGGCTGGTTCCTGCCTGGTGGCCCAGGAAGGCAAGGTCGCGGTGCGAGCGTGGTGGGACGCACGTTACCCGGCTGACTTGGCTTCCTTGCCGGAGCCCGAACGCGTGGCAACCCTGCGCAAGTCCATCGTGGAGACCGTCGCCGCTTACCGACCCGGCGACAGCGACGGGTGGGGGGCGTTTCTCAGCGGCGGCACCGACAGCTCCAGCATCTGCGGCATCCTCTCTCAGCACCATGACTGTGCGGTCAAGAGCTTCTCCATCGGGTTCGAGGAAGAAGGCTACGACGAACTGCACTATGCGGGCCTGGCTGCCAAGGCGTATGCATTGCAGGCACACGAATACCGCGTGCGGGAGGACGATGCCGTCGACGCGGTGGCCAGTCTGGTGGGTGGCTTTGACGAACCGTTCGGCAATGCCTCCGCGATCCCGACCCATCACTGCGCGCGGCTGGCCTCACGCCATGGCGTCGACCGACTCTTGGCGGGGGACGGAGGTGACGAGATCTATGGTGGCAATGAGCGCTATCGCAAGGACGCCATCTTCGAGATGTTCCATCGAGCGCCGGCCGTGCTGCGTGGCGTGGCCCATGGTGCAGCGACGGTCCTGCGGGGCGTTGACGCGCGCTGGGCCAATCGAGTGAAGAACTTTGTGCGGCGTGGCAGTCTTCCGAATCCAGACCGCTTCTACACCGACGATGCCTTCGCGTCAGAACACTTCGAGCAGCTGCTCACAACCCCGTTCAGGTCGGCGGTATCGGTGGATGATGCGCTTGACTTTCAGCGCCGGCTGTACGGCCAGGCGGAGGCAGACCACTCGTTGCATCGCTTGATGTACCTGGATCTGAAGCTCACGATTGCCGACAACGATGTGGTCAAGGTCGTGAGGGCGTCTCGACTGGCTGGCGTCGACGTGCAGTTCCCCTACCTCGATCGCCAGCTCGTTGATTTCACAGGTCGTCTGCCATGGTTTGACAAGTTGCGTGGCAAGCACAAGCGTTACCTCTTCAAGAAGGCTGCGGACGACATCCTTCCGGAGGCCATCCGTAACAAGCCCAAGCAAGGCTTCGGGTTGCCGATCAGCGTCTGGCTTCGCCGCGGCGGCCGCTACCATGACCTTGTCCACGACGTGTTGATGAGCCCGGACGCCCACCTGCGACGTTGGGTGGAGCCTGCTTTCATCCGTCAGCTGATCGAGCATCACGAGCACGATGCCTGGGATCACTCGGCCGAGATTCATCAGCTGCTGATGCTGGAGCTGTGGCACCGTGACGTCGTGGCTGGCCATGGCTGAGAGCCCCCTGTCGATCCTGATGGTCATGGAGAGCGTCTTCCCTTCGCCGGGGGGTGGCGGCGCCGAGTCCCAGGTCCGAACCCTGGGTCTGGAGCTCGTCAAGCGCGGCCATCTGGCCCATCTGGTGGTGCCGATGGTCAGCGCAGGCCCCACCGTCGAGCACGAGCACCTGGACGGCATGGCGGTCACCCGCATTCCCTACCCCAAGGTACCGCTTCTCGGTGCGGCCTGGATGTTGTGGTGTCTGGCGTGGCTGCTCATCAAGCGTCGTCATGACTACCAGGTGATCCACGCGCACATTGCCGGCAACATGGCTGCCGTGTGCGCTGTCGTGGGCAAGCTGCTGGGCAAGCCCGTGCTCGTGAAGCTGACGGGCATGACCGAAATGAAGGGCGGCATCCTGGATCCGCACCCTCGGGCGACGGTGCGTTTGCGTCGGGGGTGGCTGCGGATGGGTTCGGCCTACCAGGCGACCAGCCGGCGCATTGCCAACCAACTGGTCCACGCCGGCTTTGAGCGCCAGAAGGTCCTGACGCTGCCCAACGGTGTCGACACGTCCCGTTTTCGGGAGCCGGTGGCTGTGGACGATCTGCAGGAAGCCTTCTGTTCCGGCAAGTCGTTGGTAGGGATCTACGTTGGGCGCCTCGAGAAGGAGAAGGGGCTGGAACTGTTGTTGGCCGCCTGGGCAGCCCAGTTTGCGGGCCGTCAGGACACCGCCTTGCTGCTGGTGGGCAGCGGCAGCCTGGAGCACGCTCTGCATGCCTTGGGCCAGCAGCTCGGCATTGCCGACCAGGTGAAGTTTCTGGGTCCGCGTGCCGATGTAGAGAGATGCCTCGCACTGGCCAACGTGGGTTTGCTGGCCTCGGAGTTCGAGGGCTTGTCAAACTCGTTGCTCGAGTACATGGCAGCTGGATTGCCAGTAGTGGGTTCGCGCGTGAGCGGCACGGAGGACTGGGTGGTGAATGGACAGACTGGCTGGATCTTCACGCCGGGCGACGAGGCCGGCCTGCGCTCCGCGCTCGCTGAAATGGCGCAAGCGGGCGTACAGGAGCTCTTGCGTCTGGGAAACATCGCCCGCGAGCGGATCGATCACCAGGCCTCGGTGGAAGTGGTCGTCCGCAGCCTGTGCGACCTGTACGCGCGCCTGCGGCAAGGCCATGGCTGAGTACCACTGCGGGCGACGGAGGCCGACATGTGCGGAATAGCGGGAGCCTTCTCGCCCGGCGGCGTCATGCCATGGGGTCCGGAAGTCGTCGATGCCATGTGCCGGGCGATCACCCACCGCGGGCCAGACGACCAAGGCGTATACCTCCATGCTTCGGCGCACATCGGCATGCGGCGCTTGGCCATCATCGATCTGCACAGCGGGCATCAACCCATCCACAACGAGGACCGGT